>NYVB01000019.1 GCA_002684315.1 Planctomycetaceae bacterium
GGAAGACCCTTTGAAAGACCCCCTTCGATAGACGGAAAAGAGAACCTCCATGGAACGAGAGTGGACCTATCGCGATTCGGCGGGAACCGAATACGGCCCTTACACATGGCAGGAACTCATCAAGTACGCCGGAGAGGGACGAATCGATCCGGTTGATGATGTTCGTCGGAACACAGGACCCTGGCAGTCTCCAGCAGATGCCGGGGTCTTTGACCAACTGCCGAGTGACCATTCCCCGAAAAGCCCGCACCTCACCAGCGAGGAAGCGGTGGCAACCGCGCAAGCCGCCTACACATCACCGCACGGTCGCCTGCTTTATCTGCTGCTGGGAATCCTGCTTCCATTGACGACGGGGCTCGCCGGCGTCAACAATCTCGTGGTCGGCCGAGCCGGCCCGGGAGTGATCCAACTCATGCTCTGCCTCTTCAATTTCGTGTTGATCGCTCTGGGCTTCGTGGTCGGAGTCACGTTCTGCCTGGCCATTCCCCTCGGAACAGGCATCATGATCTGGTCCGTGATCGAAGCGGCCACCAACACCAAGGATGGCAAGGGCCTGGACATGGTCTTCAAGTAGCCGCGGGATCGACCTCGGCGATGACCTTCAACTCGATCGCGATCGGGGTCGGCAGCGCATTGATCTCGATCGTGGTTCGAGAGGGATTGGGGTTGCCTTCACCCGCGAAGTACTCGGCGTAGATCCGGTTGTACGTGGCGAAGTCGTCCTTCATGTTGGTGAGGAACGCAAGCACGTCGACCACGTTCTCCCAGGGAACACCCGAATCCTCGACCACGGTCTTCACGTTTTCGAAACAGTTTCGACACTGCGTCTCGATGTCGTAGTCGACGATCTCTCCGTCATCACCGAGGGTGACCCCGGGAATCGACTTCGAACCACGAACCCGCGGTCCGATCCCGGAAAGAAAGATGAGGTTTCCCGAACGGGTGGCGTGGGGGAATGCGCCGACGGGTTCGGGGGCTCTGGATGATTCGATGCGTTCGTTCGTCATGGCTCGACGGTCTCCTGGGAGCGACAGTTCTTGAGAGTCGCTGAAAAAAGTGATTCCGGCCCCTTGGTGATCGCACCGGACTGAGGTCCTTCGCGGCCCTCGGTCCAGGTTTCGAAACTGAAGCACTCGAAACAGATCAGGTAGTCCACGGTTCCCGACGAGGACTCCACCCGGAGTCCATGTCGTGGATTGAAGCAGTCGACCTGCAGCGAGTTCGCGGAGGCAGCATCCGAAAGCAGCTCGTCGAGAAGCTCGACCCCCTTCGAATGCGAGATGGAACATTCCTTCAGGATGGGCCATCCGTGAAAGCCGAAGTCTCGCCAGTCTGAAGAGGACATCGGATACGTGTCACCGTCGAGGGCATAGACCACGAAGGTGGTACCCGGGGGGACCGTGACCGAGGGGGTCGTCGAACATCGAACCAGAATCGTGACGAGGAAAGCGAGCAGCACGGAGAGTCCGAGACCGAGTCGATGCCGCGCGTTCATCACGAATCCTCCAGAGCGACGCAGACGTTCGTCGCTTCGGTGAAGAACTTGAGCGCCTCTTCGCCACCCTCACGACCGATGCCACTGTGCTTCCAGCCTCCGAAGGGCGTACGAAGATCTCGCACCATCCAGCAGTTGATCCAGACGATGCCGGAATCGATGCGCGAAGCCATGCGGTGTGCGCGGGTGAGATCGTTGGTCCAGAGGCTGCAGGCGAGACCATAGGGCACATCATTGGCACGTTCGACGGCCTCGACGTTGGTATCGAACCCCTGGACGGACACCACGGGACCGAAGATCTCCTCCTGGTTGGTGCGGCAGTCCTGTGGGAGACCGAGGATGACGGTCGGCTCGAGAAAGAAGCCATTCTTGCAGTGCTCGGGAAGCAGTTTGGGACGTCCCCCACCACAGGCGATCACGCCACCCTCCTCATGAGCGAGTGCGAGATAGCTTTCAACGGTCTCGAGGTGCTCCTTGGAGACCAGCGCACCCATGTCGGTTTCGGGATCAAGGGGGTCACCCACCTTGAGACCACGAGTCATCTCCACGAAACGATCCGTGAATTCCTTCATGCGGCTGCGGTGAACGAGAATTCTCGAGCCGCAGAGACAGATCTCACCCTGATTCGAGAACGAACTGCGCATGATCTGAGGCATCGCTCGATCGAGGTCGGCATCCTCACAGATGATGACCGGATTCTTCCCTCCAAGTTCGAGTGACAGTCGCTTGAACATCGGCCCCGCGGTCGCGGTGATCGCCGCGCCGGTGGAGGTCCCCCCGGTGAAGGTGATGGTTCCGACATCGGGATGTTCGACCAGACGTCGGCCGACCTGATCCCCCGCACCCTGGACGATGTTGAGGACTCCCCGGGGGAAGCCGGCTTCGATCGCAAGTTCACCCAGAACGGATGCCGTCGCGGGCGTGACCTCGCTCGGCTTGCCCACCACGGTGTTTCCGGTGGCGAGCGCGGGTGCGATCTTCCAGGTGAAGAGATACAGCGGCAGGTTCCAGGGTGAAATGCAACCGACCACGCCGCGCGGTCGGCGCAGGGTGTAGTTCATCGCGGCGGTTCCCATCGAGTGGAAATCGCCGGAGACATGTTCGATGGCGCCCGCGAAGAAGCGAAGATTCGAGGCAGCGCGTGGAATCTCGATCTCGAGCGCCTGACGAAGCGTCTTCCCTTGATCGATCGATTCAAGTCTCGAGAGTCGCGCACCGTTCTGATCGATCAGATCGGCGAGTCGACGGAGACAGGCCGCTCGAAATGCGGCAGGGGCACCGGACCAGTCTCCAAAGGCGTCCATCGCGGCGCGGACCGCACGGTCCACATCGGCCACGCCGGAGTCCGCGGTGCGTCCATGTGGAAGGCCCGTGGATGGATTGATGGTCTCACGCCAAGTGCCATCGAGTGCATCGCACATCGCGCCATTGATGAGATTTCGAAACGAGGGCATGGTCATCTTCGTCAACTCCAATCAACCTTTGCAGACTCTGCCACCATCGACGGGGAGATTGACGCCATTGACATAGCCTCCGGCAGGTGAGGCGAGAAAGAGTGCGGCCGCGGCAAGTTCCTCGACATGACCGATCCGGCCCGCGGGAATCGTCGAGATCGCATCGGCCTCGACCTCCTGAGGAGTCTTTCCAAGACGCTTGGCTTTTCCTTCGAAAAGCGACTGTAATCGGGCGGTCGCGGTGAAACCGGGCAGGACGTTGTTGACCGTGATCCCGAAGGGACCCAGCTCCGCGGCCACCGTTCGGCCCCAGTTCGCCACGGCACCGCGGATGGTATTGCTGACTCCAAGCCCGGGGATCGGGGTGATCACCGAGGTTGAAATGATGTTGATGACTCGCCCGAAGTTGTTTTCCTTCATTCCTGGGAGAAATGTTTGGAGCATGGTCTGAGCATTCACAAGATGCATTTGAAAGGCATCCAGGAAGACCTGTGGGTCGCTGGCAGACGCAGGTCCGGCGGCGGGACCGCCGGTGTTGTTGATCAAAATGTCGACATTACCGGACCTTTCACGCAGTTCAGCGGCCGCCTTCACCGCGCCGACGTCCGAGAAATTCGCTTCCAGGGCATCATGACCTGCGCCAGACAGCCCTGAAAGCGTCTGAGCGATCCGATCCGGGTCTCGCCCGACCACAGTCACCCGAGCACCGGCATCAGCAAAGGCGATGGCAATCGCCTGCCCGATACCACCAGTCGCGCCACAGACAACCGCCGTGCGCCCGTCAAGTCTGAAATCGATGTTCATGGCCGACATCGTACTCCAGAGCGTGATCCTGTCCCAACCATCTTGCAGACTGAAGCAACATAGTGAGGGATGTTTCTGTACTATTAANGNGCACCGGCCCCGCCGGATTCTGACGAGTCGACTGCCGTCGCAGAGAGGCGCCTCGTAATCTTCAACCCTGCGACTTTTCTANCTTCGGTGACTCTTATGAATATCTACGTGGGCAACCTGCCCTTCTCAGCTGGCGACCAGGAACTTTCAGATCTCTTCGGCCAGTTTGGTGCCGTTCAAAGCGCGCGTGTCATCATGGACCGCGAAACCGGTCGTGCACGCGGCTTCGGATTCGTCGAAATGGATGACGAAGGCGCCCGCAAGGCAATCGAAGCTCTCGACGGCTCCGACATGGGCGGCCGTCCTCTTCGCATCAATGAAGCTCAGGAACGTCAAGACCGACGTCGCTGAATTCAGATGACCTGAGGATCTGAACGTTGTGTTCCAGTTCCTCTGACAACACGAATAAAACTCGACGCCAGTCGAGTTGATGCCTAGTGCATCGGGTGATCTCCGGGAATCATTCCGGAGCATTTCATCTCCACGAGAACTTCTGATCAGTCGCAGAGAAGAGCTCGCGAGCTCCATATCTGCGACTTTTCAGCTTTAGGTGATTTTATGAATATCTACGTGGGCAATCTTCCCTTTNCGACCGGAGATCAAGAACTCTCCGATCTCTTCAGTCANTTCGGCGCCGTTCAAAGCGCTCGTGTCATCCTCGATCGAGAAACCGGCCGCTCCCGTGGCTTTGGTTTCATCGAGATCGGTGATGAAGACGGCCACAAGGCCATCGATGCCCTCAACGGCACCGACATGGGCGGACGCCCCCTCAAGATCAATGAGGCAGAAGCACGCCAGGACCGACGTCGCTGATCACACGCTGACTTGAGCACCTCGAGTTGTTCGAGAGTGCTTGGGAACAGCTGTACATCAGAAATGAGCACTAGAACACCCTTGAAGGGGTGTTCTTTTCATTGAGCACACGCACTGAAAAANGACAAGGAAGAAGGCCTGTCACGAGGCGCCGAATCGCCGACATGGTCGGGAATCAAAGACACCCACCGAAGTTGCTCAGGACGATGCTCAGGTCGGCTCCACCGACGACACCATTCCCATTGAGATCGAAGCATGGCTGGGTGGTGTCCGCCCAGAATCCCAGAATGACGGCGATGTCCATGCCGTCGACACAGCCATCGGAGTTCAGGTCACCCGCCAGAGCACTCCCACCGAGATCAGCCTGCTCCCAGTCACCGGTTCTGATGTTCCCACTTCGATCGGAACACACGATTCGATATTCGAATCCCGCGCTGCACTCGGGCGCGATGATGTCGGCACGCCAGATCGAGTTACCAACCCAGACCATGTCGATCGTCTCGTTCTTGTCAGCCGTGCCTCTCAGCTCGGCTCTGACGAAACCGGGATCGAACCCCCGGTCGGACGTGTAGCTGTCGGACAAGCGGGCCAGAATGCCTCGTCGGCCCGAGTCGTCCGCTTCCGAGAGACCCGTGACCGCGATGACCGGCGCACGCGTGTCGGACGGGCCGGTGTTTCGATAGAAACGGTTCTGGAAGTTTCCACCCTCACCTTGCACGGTGATGATGTCCGCCCGACCGTCTCCGGTGAAATCCGCCACCGCGATGTCGAGAGTCGCATCTGACACACTGGTGATCAGTGACGTGTCTTCGGTGAACTGACCGGTTCCGTCGTTGACGTACATGCGCTCGCGCGAACCGTAGAGCACCGCGACGACCAGATCGAGGTCGCCATCGTTGTCGAAATCGAGGAACTTGCTGTCATTGTCATCGGCACCTGGATTGGGGGAGATCCAGGTCGTGACATCGGTCCACGAACCCGAAGCGTTGTTCTTGATGAGCTTTTCACGGTTCCCGGAGGCTCCGTTGGCACCGATCAGGTCGAGTCTTGCGTCACCATCGATGTCACCCGCGTCGTAGCTGTAGACGGAGAAATCACCACCCGCGGTCAGNGTGCTGGTGAAGAAGCCCTTGCCATCATTGGTCCAGAGTCGACTGCTGTTCGTGCTGCCGCTGCTGCGGGTTCCGACGTACATGTCGAGATCGAGGTCGTTGTCGGCATCGAAGAACAAGAGGTCCATCTGCTGGGACATGGTGCTNCCACCGATCATCCGAGCACTGGTCTCATCCTGGTAGAACCCGTTGCCATCATTGATCAGGAGTCTCGTTCGCCCGTTCGAACCGAAGCGACTCGAGGTTCCCGAATCGCAGAAGGCAAGATCGAGGTCCCCGTCCTGATCGACGTCGGCGAACTGAGCTCGAGCGGACGAGAGTCGCTGAACGGGAAGACGGCTCTCGGATTCGTCGGTGAAGAATCCGTTGCCGTCGTTGATCAGCAACACCGGTGCCGTGAAGTAATCCTGGGCGAGGATCATGTCGGGGTCGCCATCTCCATCGCAATCACCGAACTCGACGCCCCGAAACCATCCAGTGACACCACCGGCGCGAGCGATCGACTCATCGGCGAACTGTCCGGTTCCATCGTTGACGTACAGGCGGACCTGCAGGGCCGAACCCTGGGANGTGTAGCCCTGACCATCGGCGACCACGAAGTCCATGTCACCATCCATGTCGAAGTCACAGGCGGACAATTGATTCGAGTAGAAGGACTGGCTGGGGAGTCTGCTGGTCTCCTCGAGGAATTGTTGAGCGATGGCGGCATTGCTCAGACATGCAAGCAGACCGGAACACGAGACAAGCAGAATTCCTGACGTTCGGATCATGCTGCGAAACTCCACTGTGAACGATGTCGTGATGCCTTCAAGGGTGGGGTAGAAGGCAGGAATCTATCAATACTGACCCAGACAGAAGATTGACGCAAGGACTAAATCCCCAAAGTGACTGGAGACCGATATCCTTTGGGTTGTGAAACTTAAACTTCCCAGTCTCCATCGTCTGTCACCTTATTTCACGGTCATCGTTTTCTGTTTCGCCGGTGTGGTGATCTATCTCCAGCTGAGGGCCCATTCCCTCTCGGAGATTGCATCCGATGTCAGGAGCATTCCATCGACGAAGGTGTTGACGGCACTCGCACTGGTCGNTCCAGGACTGCTTGCGCTCGCCTGTTACGACGTGGTGGCCGCGAAGTACTTGAAGCTCCCCCTTCGGTGGTGGCAGCCATTGGGAACCGGTCTCCTCGGCTACAGCATCACCAACACCACCGGGCACGCCGTCGTGGTGGGCGGAATCCTTCGGCTTCGCATCTATCCCCGCTGGAACATCAAGGCGGGCAACATCGGGGAGATCGTCGGCTTTGGTGTCCTGACGTACTATCTGGGTTTGTCATGCACCGCAGCCTGTGCGTTCCTGCTTGAAGGTGGCGGACTGGCGAAGACGCTCTCCGACATTCCGCATGTCGGAGAGGTGCTCGCCCACCCCTGGGTTCGCTACACGATCCCGGCGGTGCTGCTCTCCTTGATATTGACGTGGTTCGTTCTGCTGTTCACGGTCAAGAGAACCATCCGAATTCGAAAGCATGACTTCAGACTTCCGAAACCGATCATCGGGCTGCTTCAGGTCATCGTCTCCTGCGCCGATCTCTGCATCGTGGCCTCCGTCCTGTGGGTGCTGCTGCCCAGTCACGATGGGATGGACTGGCTTTCCTTCGTCGGAATCTTCGCCGTGATCCAGTTCATCTCGCTCCTGTCGGCCGTTCCGGGTGGCATAGGAGTGTTCGAAGGAATCATGTTGGTGGTGCTCGCTCCCATCGCCTCCCGGCAATCGGAGGTGTTCGCGATGCTGCTCACTTTCAGAGCGATCTACTACCTGATTCCCTTTGCGCTGGGCGGACTGACGTTTCTCCTGACGGTCCTGATTCAAGGCAAGGTGCAGGATCAGATGACGATTCAGAAAGGTGAATCATGATTCGAATCACACCCGGACTCCTGATTGCTCTTGGTTGCCTTGGGATCCTTGTCATGTCATCCGTGGGACATTGCCAGAAAGACGCCGATGCCAAGGATCAAGAATGGCAGGAGAGCACGCGACTCTTCAACGAAGGGATCGATGCCAATCTCTCACCCAACGATGATCCGAACAATGGCGCCGCGAAACTGATCGAGATCATGAAACGCTACCGGGCGATCGAAGAGCTCGAAGACCTCGCCAGAAAGTACGACAAGCTGATCGTCATAGACGGAGACGATCAGGTGGATGAAGAACCTGCCTTGCGTTCGGAGATCGCACGACGACGGCTCGAGCTCACCGATGAGCTCGTGAAACAGATTCGCGAGGTGCTCGAAGCGGAGTATTTCAATTTCGGACTCGATAGGTCCGCTGGATTCAACATGTTGGTTCCACACCTGTCTCCACTGAGACAAATCGCGCGACTTCTGGAACTGAGGGCGAAGATCCTGATTCGTGAGAACAAGTGGACTGAAGCAAAGATGGTTCTGGTCGTTCTCCTCGATCTCTCGGTGATCACTCGGGAAGACGAGACGTTGATCAGCTCGCTGGTGGGCGCGTCGATCGCGGCAGTCGCCCTCAATATCCTCGAAGAAGCGATGACCGAACAGCGACTGGACGCCCAGAGCGCCATGCCATTTCGGATGGCGACCATGTATCTTTCGAAGGATCCATACGGGTTTCGCGGCGCCCTGATGGGTGAGTACGAATTACTGGAAGCGAGTACGAAGTACTACGTCGAGAGAGACATCGATGCCATCATGAGTCTGGGGACGACGGTTGAAGAGAAAGCGTATCTGAGCGGCCTGGACCAGGACTCCTTTCGGGTGGAGCTCGAAAAGTCCAGAGCGGCGTACGATCAGATTGCAAACCTGCTTGATGTGGAGGACGAGGAACAGATCCTGAATCTGGCGAACAGATTCATGGATGACCTGGCGGAAGGCCGGCATGGTCCGTTGGCGAACATATTTGCAGAACCATGGACGGGGATCATGTTCAACATGATCCGAATCGAGCTGTTTCATGAAGCCATGGCGGAATCGCTTCGACAGATCACAAGAGGCGTCGATCCCGGATATTTTGGAAACGCGAGAAGGTTGTATGACGAGTGGCTTCCCAAAGTCGGTCGTATCTCCGTTTCCGACCAGGAGACGATGACGATGGTGCGAAATATCCTTCTGGTGTCAGGCACGTGCGACGCCTTGCCCGAATCGCTTCGGGAACAGTTGCAGTCCGTCTTTGAAATGATGCGACCGGTGCGAACAGGTCTGCTGCGGGCGGCCAAGATCAGACGCTGCGCCGATTGGTCGACACAGAACAAGATGTTCAAGGGAAATGGCGATTCGATAGGGCCGAAGGTCCGTGGGATGCAGGCCGCGGCACGTCTCCTTCTGACCGAAGCGGCTCTTGGAATCTGCCAGCACGAAGACGGACTCGAGACCGGCAAGCTGGTTTCGGATTCTCTGGTGGGTGCCCTGGGAATCGCCATCCACATGGCCGATGGAAGTCACCTGATGGGCCAGCTGGCGGCGACCGCACTTCTCGAAGAGATCGCAGAACTGCTGGAACTCGGCATGAACAACGGCAGCGTCGATTCGGACATCGTCCCCGAGCTTCAGGAAAGACTCCAAAGATGCCAGGGGGATGATCTGCTCAACTGGAAGAAGACGCAGCGCATGCTTCACGGCACGAGAGTCCTCGAGACGATCGAGACGTTTGGCATGACGGACCGGAACCTGTCGCGGCGCCTCGCCCGAGGATGGTCGGAGGATCGTCTTTTTCTCGCGCAGTTCTACGATGGGGGGCGGCAGGCAGGAGAGGATTCACCGCTGAAGTCACCACGTTTCATCTACGACGAAAGCGGACGCCAGGGCGATCTTCATTCCCTTGATCACATCTTCAAGCCCAGTGATCAGGATCTCGAGATGCTCGAGGGACCGCACGAGAGACTCCTTCAGCTGATCAATGCGATCGATACCGTGGAATCACCTTCGATCTTCGATTGGAAGTTGCGTTCTTTCGAGGCATACGAAAAGATCGAAGCTCTCAAGAAGAAACTGACACCTGCACGACCGGCTCATGGAATGAAGAAGCCGGATGCAGAAAAGATGAACAAGGGCATGGACGGAAAGATGGGACATTAGGATGATTCAGGATTCAAACACCGACCCGCAAGACGAGACCGGGGTCGATCACGACCCAATGAGACTGCTGAGGGCGACCTGCGCACCCGGACTCTCCGGGTATCTCGCGGGAGAGATCACATCGCTCGGATACGACATCACGTCGAAGGACCACACCGGAGTCGAGATCAAGGGAACCATGGCCGATGCGATGCGCCTGATCCTTCGATTGCGCACGGCGTATCACGTTCTCCAGAGATTCGCCGACTTGAAGGTGTCCGATGCCGATGAGATGTACGAGGCCGCGGTCCGACTTCCCTGGGAACGGGTGATTCCCCACGACGGCTACATTTCCGTGGTCTCGCACATCCAGAATGAAACCATCAGGAACACGATGTTCGCGAACGTGAGACTCAAGGATGCGATCGTCGATCGAATGCAGTCCGTCCACGGACACCGACCGGATGCGGGATCGAACGGAGACCGGACCGTGATCCATCTGTTCTGGCAGAAGGACTTCTGTCGCATCTCACTTGATCTGGCGGGACAGAAGCTCTCGGATCGAAGCTACCGAAGACTGCCCTCGAAGGCACCGATGCGAGAAACCATCGCCGCAGCCGTTCTCGATCAGATGGGCTACGACGGCACCCGTCCACTTCTGGTTCCCATGTGTGGCAGTGGGACGATCGCGATCGAAGCGGCGTTGATCGCGACCGGTCGGGCACCGGGGCTGCTCAGAAGCAACTTCGGCATCAAACACCTCTGCAACTTCGACGAAAGCGCCTGGAAACAAGCACGCGCGGCGGCGAAGAAGGAAAAACGGGCCGACAAACCAGCACCGATCATCGCAAGCGACAACGACCCACGAGCGGTGTCCGCGGCCAAGAAGAATGCGGTCACGGCAGGTGTCGACCATCTGATCACATTCGAAGTCTGTGACTTCGCGGAAGGCACTCTGCCCGAGGAGCCGGGATCGATCATCCTCCACGGTGAATACGGCGAACGCCTGGGAGTCGACGAGGAACTCGAACCGACCTACAACCGGATCGGCGACTATCTCAAGCAGAGTTGTGGTGGCTGGGACGGCTGGGTGTTCACCAGTCGTGAGTTCGCCGGCTCGGGGGGATTGAAGACCGCAGAACGGATCACGTTTCAACACGGTGGCATCGAGTGTCGATTGTTGAAGTTCGATCTCTACGCCGGCACTCGCGCCTGAAGAGCGTCACCAGATCGTTTTCGGACGGGTCAGTCGGTTCGACGAACCACGGAGTCGAGACCGGGTCGCTTCACCGTGGGCGTCTCCTTGGCGAGACCAACCCAGATGAAACCGATGATCTCTTCCGCCGCGGGAT
The DNA here is from genome assembly GCA_002684315.1 of Planctomycetaceae bacterium. The sequence goes on from NYVB01000019.1 coordinate 11,194, forward strand.
CGATGCCGAAGACGTCATAGGTCCCACGATCACGAGTCAGACCGCCGGTCGACCATTTGGAACCGACCCCGTCCGCCGTGAGAGAGAGTGACATGTTCTGGATGGCACAGGAACAGGCCGCGTAATCCTCACGGCTGCGAAACGGATCATCACAGCGAACCTGAGCGACGACCACCAACTCGGCGGGATCAAGAACCTTGTTCTGGATCGCGGTGATCTTTTCCGGAGGGAGTGTCCGATCAGATGACTTGAGCGAGACCGCGATGTTCGCGATCGCCTCCCGGGTGCGTGGCCCGCTCACGACGAAGCGCCAGGGGAATGTCAGCTTGTGACAAGGCGCCTGGTGTGCGGCATCAAGCGCTCGCTCGAGGACCTCCGGCTCGAGTGGTTCAGGTCGATAGCTGTGAATGGTCCGTCGCTCGTGAATGGCAGCATGCAGGTCCAAGGTCGAAGTCTCCCACCGAGCCAGACGCCATCAACGAATGAAACGGAGTTTTCCGAAATTAGGCACCCAACGGGAGTCGGTGCCGGGGAATGAAAGTGGTGCAGGCCAGTACACACTGAAGGCTTTGCCGATCAGCATGTCCTGTGGCACGATGAAGGGGGCATCATCACCCGTGTATTGAGCTGAGAGCGGATGTGGTCGACCCCAGATGCGACCATCACGACTGGCGGCACTGTTGTCCCCGAACATGAGGTGCTGGCCACGCTCGAGACGTCCTGGAGTTCTGAAATCGGAGCCGAAGCCAAGCCCACGGACGAAGGGGCCGTTCTGAGACCGCTGGTTCGCACTGTCGAGCATGGTCGGTCGATAGAAGAGGTCGCGATCCACCCGCACGTTTCGAATGGCCTCGACGCCACCGTCGAAGTACCAGTCGATCTGCGGTCCCGCGGGTCTGGGAAGCGTCGGATTGGTCAGATAAGTCTCGACCGTGGTGTCAGGGTAGCTCGCCTGAAATCGCTCTTCCGGAGACCAGTCGTTGAATGGAAGCTCCAGTTCAAGGGTTCCATTGATGAACAGCCACATCTTCTGGTCGACCTGCCAGCAATCGATTTCGAAAGCGGACCGTGAGACGTCGAAGGGAGTGCTGATGGAGCTGAGCTCACTGCCATCCGACTCACGACTCATGCGCAGTTCGAGCGCACCACTCTTCACGGACCACTCGAAGAGGAGACCACGCGTGGTCATGACGAGTCGTGTTCCGGCGAATTCGCGACCATCGAGTGGTTCGACCACGCCCGCGATGCGGATGTCGCTGATCGGAAAGGGATCACGTGAAAATGGAGGTACCGACGCATTGGGCAATCGGTTGACGTTGTACATGTTGAAATCGGTGATCGGCCATTCATCGTGGTTCCAGCTGAGGGCGGCGGGCTGGTCCGAGGTGGTCCGCCAGGTGCGGTCGGTTCCGATCTTCCAGTCACCGGCCTGCGGCATGAAGGGCGCACCCCACCAACTGCTCTGTGACGATTCCTCCCAGCGAACGAGCTCGACGGGTACGAAACTCGAATCGTAGACCGGCTGCCACACCGCTCTTTGCACGAACTCGGGCTTTCGGACCACGCGGAGTGACTCGGGCGACCCTTCAAGCGGTCCGGTGAACACGTCTCCATCGACCACCACCAGCTGCTCTTCAGGAAGACCCACCAGTCGTTTGATGAAGTTCTGCGTGGGCCCGACGGGATCGGTGGGGTTCTTGAAAACCACGACATTGAAGCGCTCGGGAGAAGAGAATGGATAGAGCGACTTCAAGACGATGACACGGTCACCGTTGGCGGGAATCGGCTGGATTGGTTCCGGGGTCGAACGCTCGACGGGGTCGGTGAGACCGAACATCGGATCCCAGCGGGCGATCAAGGCACGTTTGAGATCACGATTGCGAATCGTCTTGCGCTGTTCGGGATCCTTGATGGCGGACAGGCGCCCGTTCAATTTGTTCAGTTCCTGAGCGGCAAGCTGCCAACGTCCCAGGTAGCCATTGGCGTCGATCGCGTACTCCCACCCGGTCTGAGGAGAGCTCCACCGGACATGCTGACCCATGAGTGTGGGCGCCATCGATCCGGTGGGAATCACGAAGCCCTCGATGATGAACCCTCGGGCGGTCATGGCGAGAACGAAGGACATGATGAGAGACATCATGGTCTCGGTCACACCGGTCTTGGGTGCCGCCGGCTGACTGGGAACGATCGGAGTGTTTGAATCGGAGCTGGTCATGTGTCGGCATTCTAACGCGGGGAATCATGCCACACCTCGAAAAGCAGTCCTCGGATCAGGCACTTTCCCATGACACCGATGGCTCGAGAGAGGTTTCCTCGGCAAGGAGGCTCAAATCGACGTCAACTGCCTTCAAGAACGGAAAGATGGGAACGAATCGTTCTGGTTCATTCAGAATCATCGGGTTCAATGCGATTGAAGCGAACCGTCGCCGCGTTCTGTTGCAGCACCATTCGATCGAAACCGCCTTCGGAACTCGACTCGAAGGTGATTTCGGCTGGCGAGGTACGAAAGGTGAATGCATCCTTCGAGGCGGCGAAGACCGCTTGCGCCGGCTGGCCGGTCAGTTGGGCGACCAACTGACCGTGGTCGACCGAGATCGTGCAACGCCTCGCCTGTCCTTCCATCTGATACATCCCGACATAGTCGGCCAGTGAAAGCGCCTCTTCAGAGATGTAGGGAGTGGGCAGCTCATCGATCTCCTCGAGCAGATGGAGTCCCATCCTCGTGGCGCCGCCGTCGTTGGAATTGGACAGGACCACCACCGCTCGGCCGAGTGAGGGACTGAACCCGAGAAACGAGTTGAATCCCCCGGTCGTCCCATTGTGCCAGATGCTCGAGGGTGATCGGTGTGATTTTGAGTTACCGTATCATGAGCCGTTCTCATGTCCGAGTGGCCCCGGAATCGAACCTCGAAAGACGATTTTTCCATGACTTTTCTTTTTCGTGAACTCAAGACACTTCCACTGCTTGCCTGGTGCGCTCGGATAATTCCGGGTCGTCCCACAGTCGAGGTCTGGCATGGTTCCTGGGTGGAGGTTCGACCCGATGGTTTCGTGGAAGGCGCCTGGGATGGCATGTTCTCGGAATTTCGTTTCGATGAGGCACGGACCTTCGCCGGCACCGGAGCGGTCACCACGAATGACGGGATCATGTTCGTCGCTGGGACGGATCTGCAGGCTCGACTCTTCACTACTCAGCAGGATGGCGTGATCTGTGTTTCCAACTCACTTCCTTTCGTCATGGCGGGTTCCGGGAATCGACTGAGTGATCGATTCGGCTATTACAGCGGCGAATTCCTCTACCAATGTGTTCTTGGAATACACCGAAACCGACGCAGCCTCCCGATGCACCACGGTTCGGTGGACTGTCACAAGTGCGTGAATCTTGAGATTCGGCCTGGCCGCCCCCCCCGTCTTTTGAAAAAGCGCGCGACCTCACCCCCCCGAAACTATGCAGAACACATCGAGACCTTGAACGATGCGATCGGTCGTACCATCACCAACGCCACCGATGGAACGAGGATCCACCCGTTTGAACCGGTGGTGACCCTGTCTCGCGGATATGACTCGGTCATGGTGGCGGCCATTGCAAGCACGCGCGGTTGCAAGGAAGCTCTGACGTTCGTCGACCCGCCCCGACCGGACGCACCCCCAGTCGAGGATGGAGGGACTGCGATCGGAGAGAAGCTCGGGATGACGGTCAAGGAGTTCGATCACTTCGAGTTCCACCAACACGGCACACCGAGCGAAGCAGAATTCTGCGCCTACCCACCTGCGATCGATTATCCACTCGCCACTCTTGAAAAACACCTCAAAGGTCGCATGCTGATGACCGGTTCATTCGGTGATTGCATTCTGTCCAAGTATCCGGGCGATGCACAGCCTGATTTCAGACAATCCACGTTTCAGGGCCTGTGTGGATCAACCATGACTGAATTCCGACTCCGTGTCGGATGCATCAACTTTCCGCCACTGTTCATCAACGGACTGCACGTCGAAGCAGTTCGACGCATCTCGTGTTCCGAAGAGATGGCACCATGGTCCGTGGGTGGGAGGTATGACCGACCGATCGCGCGTCGCTGCGCCGTCGAAGCAGGTGTTCCCAGTGAATGGTTCGGTATGCGAAAATATGGGAGTGGCTGGGGGCTGATCAAGAACGTCTCGGAACTGAGTGCGGCATCACAAGAGGATTTTCGTGCCTACCTTGCAAGCGTTGAAAACCCGTCAGGTCCAGTGCATTCCCGCTTCAGCTGGCGGCTCGTACAGGTGTACATGCGGCTTCTTCGCCTGTTCAACATGAACACCAAGAAAATGAAGTACATACCGCGGTCAATGAAGAGATTCACAAGGCCGCCCCTCGAGGACCAGCTTTTTCGCTGGGGGATCAATCGCACGATGCCTCGATACGACGACGCGTTCAAATCAGATTGACCGAACGCCAGTCACCTCAAGTCGCCACGTCATCGTGCGCTCCGGAGTGCACCTGCCCGCAACCGCCGGGACATGTGTCTGATTCACGTGCTCTCTGGCGGAGTCCGATCTTCGGAACTTGATTTCTTTCGTCGTCGACGACGACGCTTCTTCTTGGACGCCGCCCCCGTGGACTTGCCTGGTTCGGAGGTCTTTTCGCTGCTTGCAGCACTCGAATCACCCGGGGCGGATGCACTGGTACCGTCAGCGGTCTTCTTCTTTCGTCGGCGGCGGCGTTTCTTCTTGGCGGGCGGATCACCGATTTCGGAGGCACCGCTTCGTGCGGTTCCGGATCCGGGGCTGGCCTCTTCGGCCTGAGAGGCGGCGCGGTAGGCATCCTGTTGTTCGTCTTTCGACTTCCCGGATGACCCCTTGCCGCGTTTCTTCGAGCGAGATCCCCTCTGCAGTTCCTCCACGGGCATGCCGCGAAGCGGATCACGGTGCGCCGACTTGCTCAGATCGATGGGTGCGTCGGGATCACAGAGCTCCTCGACGGGAACGGCGATCTGACGTCCATCCGATTCCAGTCTGACCAGGACCAGCTGGACAAGAATCTTGGAATCGATGACGAGTCCGGGACCCTCGGGCGTTCCAACGCGACTCTTCTTGTGCGGGAGCTTCTTCTTCAATTCGGAATAGGTCTCATCCTCGTATCGAAGACAGCACATCAGTCGACCGCATCGACCGGAGATCTTGAGAGGGTCGAGGGTGGCCTTCTGGACCTTCGCCGAGCGCATCGAAACGGGTTTGAGGACCTTCAGGAAATTCTGACAACAGCAATGCTGTCCGCATTTCTCGTAGTCGGCGACCAGTCGAGCCTCATCCCGCGCACCGACCTGTCTCATCTCGATGCGGGCACTGAAGGACTTCGCCAGTTTCTGGACCAGCTCACGGAAATCGACACGATCCTCGGCCGTGTAGTAGATGGCCAGTTGTTCCTCGGAGAGGATCGGTTCGAGTTCGACGACCTTCATGGCGTCACCGAATCCGGCATCGGCGACCATGCCCACGACCTCGGCCTTACGCGCTCGAACCTTGGATTGGATCTCGCTCCAACGATTCAGGTCCTCGACCGACGCCACACGCATGATCTTGCCATCGGTCCGAAACGGGTACTGCGTTCCACCGGAGTTCTCGATGTAGCCGAGCATCTCGTTGCGAGTGATCGACTTTCCACACCCTGAATTCGTGCAGGTCGTGGTCAGCATCTCCCCGATCTCGAGACCTCGATTGGTGCGGATCACCAGCTTGCTCCCGCATCCGGGCTTGGAGGGGCCGTCATAGGGGTACTCGGCGACCAGCTTCATGACCCCGTAGCGAACCACGATCGATGTGGGAGGCTTCTTGTTCGCATAGATCTCCTCATCCGTCATCACGTCACGGCGTTCGGGATCGGCATCCTCTTCGAACATCGGGAGGCGGGCGATGGTGCCCCCGGAGGTGTACTGACTTCGAATCGTCTTTAATTCCATGGCAACGACACCGCGGTTTCAAAAGAAACCGTCCCAGAGTTCTCGGAGCGTCAATCAAACCGTCCACACGGTGGAAAGCGCTCGTCAGTGGTCTGTCACCGGTCAGGTCGTTTGAACCCGTCACGCGGGCCGGTGCACGTGTCGGGGTGAAGGTTTGCTGAACCCATGTTACGAGTCGAGGTCGTCGGTGTCATCATCAAACTCGATGTCATCCGTCACGGGAATCCGATGGTCCCCGCCCTTGAGCGCGGAAAGTGAGATCCGGCTTCGTTCCGTGATCACGATTCTGATTGGAATCTCGGAGAACGGAAGCCTCTCACGAAGTCGATTCATCAGATACCGACGGTACCCGGCGGTGAACAAGGCGGGCTTGTTGACCACCAGGACGATGGTGGGAGGTGAGATTCCGACTTGAGCGGTGTAGAGGATCTTCGCCCGTGTTCCGAGCTTCGAGGACGGCCCTCGTTCGGAGATGATGTCCTTGATGATCCGGTTCATCTTTCCGGTGGATTCACGATGCTTCGCCTGACGCTCGAGATTCACCACGATCTTCATGAGATCGGTGAGCCCTTCGCTCTCCTTCGCGCTGATGAAGACGAGGGGTGCGTAGTCGATGCCGCGGAGTTCCTGAGTCAGGTATTCGACGTATTCCTGGGGTGATGTCGTATCCTGGACGAGATCGAACTTGTTGACCGCGATGACGGTCGGCTTGAACTGTTTCTGAAGTTCGAGCGAGAGCTTCTTCTCGACCTGGGAGATCTGCTTGGTCGCATCCAGAAGAAAGATGCAGACATCGGAACGCAACATCGCGTCACGTGCACGCAGGTTCGAGAAATATTCGACGTCATCGGCCCAGGACTTCTTCTTGCGAACACCCGCCGTGTCGATCGCGAGATACTTGTGACCGTTGATGTCGAGTTCGACATCGACCGAATCCCGGGTGGTACCGGCGATCTCGGAGACGATCACTCGCTTCTGACCCGCAAGCGCGTTGATCAGCGTGGACTTTCCAGCGTTGCGTTCACCGACGATGGCGAACTTCAGGAGCTGTCGTTCCACGTGACCTTCGTGGTTCTCGGCGGCTTCCCAGAGCTTCTTCGCAAGCTTCGCGCGACCGAATCCGCTTTTCGCGGAGACGAAGACGGGATCACCGAAACCGAGTGCGAAGAACTCGTGCCCATGGGCTTCCCAGGATTCATCATCGACCTTGTTGACGACGGGCAGAACCTTTTCCGCGATTCCGCTCTTGCGCATGATGCCGGCGACGGTCTCGTCGAGTGCCGCCACGCCCGAATGCGCATCAAGCAGGAACACGATCAGATCCGCTTCACGCGTTGCGAAACGAATCTGTGATTCAATGGCGTCGGTGAGCATCGTGAGGTCCATGCCCGCATCGTCGAAGCGGGCACCCTCTCCGACGTAGACCCCGTACCCGCCGGTGTCCGTCAACTCGGCGAATCTGACCTCGCGGTCGTCGATGTCGGTGGGCGCTGGGATCTCGAGCATGCCGGAGATGCGATCGCGAGTCACGCCGGGCGTGGGATCGACGATCGACACCCGGCGCCCGATGAGGCGGTTGAAGAGGCTGGACTTGCCGACATTGGGCCGTCCGACGATGGCGATGCGCAAAAGAGACATGGGAGGACGAGCATGACCCGTCGGATCCTTCCTGAAGCGTGGTGGCCGACCAGGTCAGTCGACCAGTACCACCACATCCTCCGGAGCGACGGCGAGTTCGATCGCGTCGCCCGGCTTGGTGTCAGTCCGCTCACGCGGATTGATTTCGAGAACCTTCAATACGGC
>NYVB01000134.1 GCA_002684315.1 Planctomycetaceae bacterium
CGCCCTCCGCACGAAGACCCTCCGAGATCTGTTCGGTGTCGCGGCGGCTGAGTGCGTAGATGATGACCGCTTCCCCCGCATGACGGCGGACTTCCTCCAGCAACTGCTTCTTGCGGTTTTCTCTGGGGCGGATCCGGTAGGTCAGGTTGGGGCGATCGAACGAGCCGACCATGACCTGTGGATTCCGGAGCTGCAACTGGCGGACGATGTCCTCGCGAACTCTCGGCGTGGCGGTCGCGGTGCAGGCGTGGATCGAGACGCCGGGGAGAAAGTCGCGCAAGGCGGCGAGCTGTCGGTATTCGGTGCGGAAATCATGACCCCACTGGCTGATGCAGTGGGCCTCATCGATCGCGACCGCGCGAATCGAAAGGGATCTGATGAAGCCAAGCAGCGAGCCTCCGAGAAGCATCTCCGGTGAGACGAAGAGAAGGCGGTGGGCGCCTTCCTCGAGTTCCTTTCGGATCTTCATGCGTTCCGAATGACTCAGTCCACCGTCGAATGCGATGGCGGAGATGCCCGCTTCACGCAGGCCGTCGACCTGATCCTTCATCAAGGCGACCAACGGACTGACCACGATGTCGAGACTTTCTGCCACCAGCGGGGGGAGTTGGTAGGTCAGGCTCTTTCCGCCACCCGTCGGCATCACCAGCAGGGAATCCTGTCCCGCGAGATTGCAGCGAATCGCCTCCTCCTGAAGTGGACGAAGGGTGTCATATCCCCAGTACGTGGAGAGCATGTCGAAGATGGGGTCCACGGTCCGAATCCTTTCAGGCGCCTTTGGAGCGCTCATCCTAGCGTTGTCATGACATGCGCAGGCGTAAACGCCATGAGAACCCTCTTTCCGGAGGGGACAGTCACATCTCTTTCATCTACCATGTCGGGATGAGCACCAACACCAGCGAACGGACCGAACTCGTCTCTTTCAACCCCGCCACCGGCGAGGCGGTCGACACCGTCCCCGTCACCGCCGCGCAGGACATGCCGGCGATCGTCGAGCGTGCCCGGACGGCTCAGGTCGCCTGGTCGAAGCTGAGCATTCAGGAGCGTGCCGAGATCATGAAACCCATCGGCGCACGCCTGGCCGAGGAGGCGCAGCGGATCGGTGAAATTCTGACCCGGGAGATGGGCAAGCCATTGGCCGAGGGCGTCGGTGAAGTCGGCTACGCCGCAAGCAGCTGGACGGAGGACATCGACGAGATCATCGCCGCCGTCGCGCCGCAGGCTCTGGAAGATGACAACCGTTCGACCACGCTGTACTTCGACCCGCTTGGGGTCTGCGCCGCGATCACGCCCTGGAACTTCCCGATCCTGATGCCGCATCAGGCGGTCCTGCCCGGCTTGATTTCCGGAAACACGATCATTCTCAAGCCGTCCGAGGAGACGCCCCTCTGCGCTCAGGCCTATTGCGACGTGATCAACGAATTCCTTCCCGAAGGCGTGCTCCAGATCATTCACGGTGATGAGGTCCAGGGCAAGGCACTGGTCTCCGCCGACATCGACCTGATCGTCTTCACCGGCAGCAAGTCTGCGGGAGAACACATCCTCGGGTCCGCCAGCAACGGCCTGAAGCGGGTGATCCTCGAACTCGGTGGCAAGGACCCCATGGTCGTGCTCGAAGGTGCCGACCTCGATGCCGCCGTCGCCTTCGGTGTTCGTAATGCCTTCCGGAACGCCGGACAGGTCTGCGTCTCGACGGAACGCATCTACGTCGATGAAAAGATCGCCGACGACTTCGAAGCACGTTTCGTGGAAAAGACCCGTGAACTCATCCAGGGCAACGGCATGGATGACGGAGTCGCGATCGGACCGATGATCACCCCGAACCAGAAGGAACTCGTGACCGCCCAGATCGAAGAAGCCATCTCGGACGGAGCCACCGTGCTTCACGGTGGCGGCGCGGGTGAAGGCAACTTCGTCCCGCTGACGGTTCTGACCGGGCTGAGCCACGACATGCGCATCATGCGCGATGAGACCTTCGGTCCCGTCGCCTGCATTCAGCGGATNTCGAGCGATCAGGAAGCGATCGAACTCGCCAACGACACGCCCTACGGTCTGGGTGCCTGTGTCTGGGGTGAGACCGAACACGCAGCGGGTGTGGCCCGGCACATTCAGGCCGGCATGGTCGGTGTGAATTCAGGCTGCGGCGGTGCCTCGGGCTCGCCATGGGTCGGTGCCAAGGGCTCCGGATACGGCTTCCATTCCGGGCCGATGGGGCATCGTCAATTCTGTCAGGTGCGCACGGTCTCGGTGCCCAAGGGCTGAGGTCACGCGGGCGTCAGTCGTTCGACCTGACCACTGAGAAATTCAGCCTTGACCATGGTCCCGGGTGTGGGTGAGACCACGCACGCGCCTTTGGCCACTCGGATCATGAACGGCTCCGAGCCCTGGTTTCCTGACTCCCTGACCATCAGGTCGAAGTAGAGGTCTCCGTGGAGTGATGTCTGGCTGGCCTGCAGCACTTCCAGGTTGAGGCTCCCGAGGAAGGGGAGTTGTCTTTGATCATTCTGCATGGCGGTTTCTCCTGAACTGACGCGATGAGGGGAATCACAGTCTAGACTCTTCGCACATGACGGTCGAAGAACCCCAATCTGAACTCGACGGCGACCTTCTTTTGAAGGCTTATGTGAACGGCATCTTTCCCATGGCCGATCCCGAGGTCGGCGTGGTCGAATGGTTCAAGCCATCGCTTCGTGGCATTCTTCCCCTTGATGATGTCCATGTCTCCACCTCGCTGGCCCGGCGGGTGCGCTCCGGTCGATTCAAGATCACGGTCGATCAGTGCTTCGAGCGCGTGATGAGAGAGTGCGCCGNGCCTCGATCGGCGGAAAACGGGTCATGGATGGTGGAGCCGCTTCTGAGGGCCTACCTCGAGCTTTTCGAGCGTGGTTTCACCCATTCGATCGAAGCCTGGCGAGACGGTGTGCTGGTGGGTGGTCTCTACGGAGTGCACATCGGATCCGCCTTCTTCGGAGAAAGCATGTTCAGTCGGCCGGCCCTGGGGGGGACGGATGCCAGCAAGGTGTGTCTGGTTCATCTGGTGGAACGACTTCAACGCTCGGGATTTCTGCTTCTCGACACCCAGTTGGTGAACGACCACATCGCCCGCCTTGGTGGCATCGAGATCGATTCCTCGGAGTACGATCGCCGACTCATGGAGGCGGTGGCACGGACCTCGGAGTTTCCCCGCGAGTGAGCGTCGTCAGTCCGGTTCAGGATCCGAAGGCTTCGATCGCCGGGCCGAGATGTCTCTCGTAGTTCCGCCAACGTTCGATCGCGTTCTGGTTCAGAGGTTTGTTCACCTGGTCATAAGACGGTGTTCTGACATATCGCTTCGACTCGTGGAACTGAAGGCATTCATCCGATGGCGGAAGATCGAGGAAATCAAGGAGCCGCCCAGTGGTCTCCNCCTGTGTTCTCGTGAACTGTTCGTACTCGAGATCGAACATTGGAAGCGACGAGGTCTTTCTCCAATGCTCGTTGATGCGGTCGAACTCCCTGCGCACGAAGATGATGTCTTCGATGGAACGGCTCCAGGGGTAGGTTCTGGCCTGAAGTGGGTGAAGNTAGACCGAGAGGAGTGTGTCCAGAGGATTTCTTCGCACGAAGATGATTCTGGACCCCGGCAGCATGGCCTGGATGAATCCCACCGATCGGTCGAGGCCCAGAGCCTTGTTGGTCACTCGGACCGCGTCGTTCGAAAGACCGCGACTCATTCGAAGATACCGCTCGCCCATCTCAGAAAGAAGCTCGGGTGACGCCACATCNAGGCACTCCGGGAAGGACTTCCCGGTGAGGTGGGCGACCATTCTGCCGGCGATGATGGGTTCTCGTTGTTCGCCGATTCCCGCCCCATCCGGGTGTGCCGAGATCACCTGTTCGGTCAGAGTGGTGCCACTGCGTGGCATTCCGATGATGAAGACCGGACTGTCGTCCGATTCGACCCCCGTCCGCATCCGCTCGAATCGCTCGGCGGTGAAGTAGCGGATCATCCGGTCGGTCTCATCCCGGTAGGCGTCTCGATCGAAGTGATGGGACGCGGCAGCGGGGTGCTCGTTCGCCTGGCGGGCCGCCTCGAACGCCTCGTCGTAACGACCGAGGCGGTCCAGCACCTTGGCCAGGTCGAAGAAAGCCTGCAGCTTCAGTCCATCGGCGATGTTGGGTGCCTGCGTGAGAGAGGCGAACCCCTCAGCGGCCTTCTCGAGATTTCCCCTGGCCTGCATCAGCTTGAATCTGAGGTTGGCGATTCTGGGTCCGTGTCTCTTCTGGGATCGCCATTCATCCAGCATCCCATCGAGTTCGTCCAGTCGGTTCACTCTGAGCATCAGATCTGCGATCTCGAGACGGATTCGATGGTATTCCCTGGGTGCGATCGAGGGCGTCTCCGGTGTGATCGTGGAGAAGTTCTTCAATGCATTTTCCGCGTCACCCAGGGCGACCAGGGCTCTGGTCAGTGCGATGAGAATTCCGACATTGTCAGGGTTGAGCTCATGGAGGGACCTGAGAAGCAGAAGTGTGCTCGCCTGATTGCCGATCTCGATGTTGGCTTTGGACAGAAATCGGAGTGTTTCAGGGCTTGCATCGTTTCGACGCAGCAGTGACTCACCGAGATCGACGGCATCGAACCACCGTTCCGATTTGATCGCCGTGCGGAGTTTCTCGGCATCCTTCATGTCATGTGGTTCAGTCATGCGTGGCTCGTGAAATTGATCCTGGAAACTGGTGAAGTGGGAGTTCAGAATCTTTCATCGGCAGCTTCTCCGGGATGCCTTGATTCCAGCATCGGTCTCCGGACGTGGAGGGGGATCGAGCGCTTCCGCAGCCTGTGTGCTGGTGCCCTGTTCGCATGTGGGTATTCTCTATTTTGTCCGATCCTCACCAGCAGGTCCTGTCGATGGTATCAGCATGCGCATACTCATGATCAACCAGGTCTTCTACCCCGATGTCGCAGCAACGGCGCAGCACGGGCATGATCTGGCCCGGCATCTCGTGGAACAGGGCCACGAGGTCACCGCGATCTCATCACGTTCGCTCTACGGTGAAAAAGGTGCCAAGCTCTCCTCGAAGGAAGTGATCGATGGCATCGAGATTCATCGGGTGGGTCGAAGTCTTTTCGGAAAGACATCGATCATCGCTCGTGCGCTGGATTTCATTCTGTTCTATCTGGCTGCCACCTGGCGTGCCCTGACCCTGTCGAAACATGACGTCGTCATCTGTTTCACCACGCCGCCCTTCATCACGCTCGCGGGACTTCTGCTTCGAGTGTTCAAGGGAACACGGGTCGTGTGCTGGGTCATGGACCTCTACCCGGATGTTCCGATCGTCTGCGGTCTCATGAAGCGGAACTCTCTCTCCTCGCGATTCTTCGAATGGCTCAGTCGATTCTGTCTTCGATCCGTCGATCGAAACGTCGTCCTGGGTCGCTGCATGAAGGAACTGATCGAATCCAAGGGCGTCCCTCCGGAAAAGATCTCGTTGATCGGGGTGTGGTCCGACAACAGTGACGTCCGGGGAGGAGGCCACGAGACCAATGAATACCGATCGGAGTGGGGGATCGGCGATCGCACCCTGATCATGTACTCCGGAAATTTCGGCATCGGTCACGACGTCGACACGTTTCTGGACGCGGCATTGGCGCTGCGGGATGACGACCGGATTCGATTCGCCTTCGTTGGTGGAGGAAAACGAAAATCGACCGTGGAGTCCTTCGTCCATGAACATGGTCTCGAAGCGACCTGCATTCTCGCGCCCTACCAACCACGAGAACGATTGGATGAACTGCTCTCCGCGGCGGACGCCCACCTGGTCTCGCTTCTGCCCGGTCGGGAAGGCGTGATGGTGCCCTGCAAGCTCTTTGGAATTCTCGCAGTGTCCCGGCCGGCACTCTACGTCGGCCCGGCTGAAAGCGAGATTTCACGTGTGATCGTTGAAAGTGACTGTGGGGCTTCCGTGCTGCCCGGAGATTCAGCGGACCTTGTGCGGGCCATCACCAGCTATGCGGATGATCCCGAGTTCTGTGGTCGTGTCGGGGAGCGTGCGCGAGCCGCCCTTGAGGCACATCACACCATGGAACAACGATGCACGGCATGGACGAGTCTGCTTGAGGATGTGGTCGCGGGCACGTCCCGTTGAGCCATCGCGTTCTCAGGTCCAGATGATCTTCAACGGCATCTCGACGTTTTCACCCAATGTGGCATGAACCGGACAGGCATGGGCGGCTTTTTCGAGTGCATGCCTGGCAGCATCATCGAGTGCGTCACCCGGAACCTGCAAGCACACCGAGATCATTTCGATTCTTCGAGATGGAGCCGCCGCCATGGTCTTCTCGATCGAAGCGCTGGCGCCTTCGATGTTCCAGTCGTGTCTGGCCGCCACGATTCCCATGATCGTCAGCATGCAGCTGCCCAATGCGGTCGCGACGAGGTCCGTGGGAGAGAAGGCTTCACCCTTTCCGTGATTGTCAACGGGCGCATCGGTGATGAGCTTCGAACCCGAGGGTTCGTGCGTGGCTTCGGTTCTCAGCTCGCCCAGGTAGGTGACGTCGATCATGACCATGTGAGAAGGCTCCTTGCAGTGGATTCATCGGAATGAATGTCTCGTCGGTATCAATCGGGAACCTTAGCACACGTCGGCACCCGCTTCAGTGAATGGATCCCCCCCCGCGATCAGTGTCTGCAGGGGCACCCGTCAGTGGTGGGAATCGTGGTGAAGAGTCGGAGCCTTGATTCGAACGGGCCGACTGCTTCGAAGACCGGGTCGTCCGGATTCAGTCCTCGAGTCACGGTGACGACCTCTTCACCATCGCGTTGATAGGTGATCTCGATGTCGCCCTGTTCGGCCGTGATCATGCGTCGAAGTTCGAACCAGGTGAGTCTGCTCGGATACCGTCGTCTGCCATCATTCATGAAAAGATGGAATCTCGGGTTGTCGGTCTCAAGAATGGTGACACCGCGATCATTGCCGTCATTCATGACGGCAATTCTGGGAATGAAGAAGTGATTGCTTCCACCCGGGTCGGATCTCAGGTTCGAAAACATGGCAAACCCGGTTTCATTTCTGATGTCCGTGTAGAGCATGAGGCCGCACGTGAACATGAGAGTTGGAATGACCAGAGTCCATCTGCACGCACTTGGAATCCAGTATGCCCCCGTGCGCGGGCTCTCCGACTTCCAGGATGATTTCGGGGATTTCAGAATGATGAAAAGCATCATCAGGGCCACCGGAGCCCAGAGCATGATGATGAGACCGGTACTGATCAACGGGGCGTATCGAGTGAGCTTCGGAAACGCGAATGCGCAAGCGATCAGGACGATTCCGATCAAGAGCGAAATTCCGAGCCATGACCAGGTCGATGGTGGACGGGGGCTGACCGGCAGTCTTCTCAAGAAGTCTCTGGTGCGCAACCACACTGAGTTGGGTACGAAGCATGCCGCCATGGCCCACATCGTCGCGGAAAAGGAGCCGACCAAATTATCAGGTATCACCATGAAGAGCAGGTGGGCCAGCAACATCAGCACCAGAGCGACGCGAAGTGTCCTTTGGAACACGAGCAGAACCGCAATGGCTCCCTCCGCCAGCAGGATCACTATGGAGATCACAAAGAATATGAAGGTCTCGCGCGAGAGTGCGTCGCCGAACATGTTCGTCAGGCTCTGCAGGCCGTACTTGTCGAGAATGAGTTCATAGAAAAAGAAGGCGCATCCATCATCACCGAAGTAGTCATGGTTGAGTTTGTGGATGAAGGCCCAGCTGTAGACAACGATCACGCAGATCCGAATCGAGGGCGCGAACAGCGTGAACGCATGTCGCCTCTGCATTTCGCGGTCCCTG
The DNA here is from genome assembly GCA_002684315.1 of Planctomycetaceae bacterium. The sequence goes on from NYVB01000134.1 coordinate 7,828, forward strand.
AAATGCCTCACGGAACACAGGATCCCAAACGTCACCAGCATGCAGGTGCCCAATGCCAGCAGCTGTTGATTGGCCTTGAAAGGNAGTTCCAACAGACAGACGATCGCGGTGAAGAGCATGAGCGTGGTCAGGCGACCGATCGAACTCGGTCGCGACAGAACCAGGCCACTGAGCATCACTCCGGGTATGACGTAGGACCAGCTCATGTCCCCCTGTTTGATGTACTGCCCGGCGGTGGCCGTGTATCTGGCGATCGTCCAGAGTGCCCAGGCGACCGCAAAGGCCTGAAATCTCAGGTCAGGGGATGCGATGTTCTTTTCGGGACGATTCATGTGCACGTGCTAAAAGTATGCCGTGGAATGCCTCGATCGCCTCTCCATCCGGAATCTTGGATTCAAATGCTTGTTCTCGGAACTTGAGATGAGTCCGTTTCATGGTTCCCGGCCCTGCAGAAGGGTCACGACGTCGGATTCCGACAGCGACTCGTTCTGAAGCAGATACGTGAGTCCACTTCGTCCGCTGGCGTCCGTTCTTCGAATGTCGGCACCGGCCGCGAGAAGCAGTTCGATGATCATCGGCCCTGGCGATCGTGCCGCCGCCATCATCAATGGCGTGATTCCGTTGGACAGAGCGATGTCTATGTTCGCACCAGAATCGATGAGAGTCGTCGTGATCTCGGGGTTTCGGTTGTTCGCGACGGCGTAGAAGAGAGGTGTCATCCCGATTCTGTCTCGAGATTCGAGATTCGATCCTGAATCGATCAGAAGACGAATCACCTCGGGGTTCGAATTGTCACCCGAAGCGAGNGCGAGTGCCGTCAGTCCTGCGTCATCTTTCGCCTCGATGTCGGCGTCGCTGTCGAGCAACACCCGATGAATCTCAGTGGCTTCATTCAGTGATGCCGCAATCATCAGCGCCGTGCTTCCCAGATCCGACCGGTCTTCGAGGTTGGCGCCCGCGGCAATCAGGCATCGGATGACCTCCGGATTCCTGACTCTGGCTGCTGCATACATCAGCGGCGTCATTCCATTGGCATGTCTGGTGTTCAGGTCCACTCCCGAATTCACCAGTGCATCGATTTTCGTCAGGTCGACCTGGTCACCCTCCAGAAGGAGAAAGACACCCATTCCAGGGTTCGGGGACTCTTCGGGCGGAGAGGTGACGGACGTCGAATCGAAATTCGTGCTGGTGTTGCGTGAGGCGTCTTCGGTCATCCTGCATCCCGCGATCAGGACGCACAGGAACCAGGCCACGCAGATCCTCGGTGTGATCCGTGTTCGATANCTCGTGTCCTGTGAACCCATGAAATGTGTTNTCACGATGATCCGGNGGGAGGGTGAAGAATGGTCTCGATGACANGACTTCCNTCATGCNGCCTCAACCNCATCCTACAACGGACGAACGGCACCATGCCGGNCTNCGAATACGTTTGAAATGATCCTCTGTCTCCATGAAGATGACGCAGAAAGCCCTCNCATTCGATGAGAGGGCTTTCAGGTGAGACATTTTCATTCGTTCTGCAGGAAAAGGCATGGCCTCANAGGCTTGGTGCAGCGGGAAAATCAAGATCCGTGGCATGCACGTGGTTGTAGAGATTCGTGAACGTGTGTGCCGAGATGGCGGCGATCACCTCGATCACGGCCTGATCTCCGTATCCCGCATTCTTGAACGCTTCCAGCTGTTCGTTCGAGACGAACCCTCTGGTTTTCATGACCGCTCCGGTGAAATCGATCAAAGCCTGATGTTTTCCGTCGCCTGCATTCCCTCGTCGTGCTTCCAGTGAGGTTTCGGAGTCGATGCCGACGCCCTCGGCGATCATCGTATGGGCTGCGGTGCAGTATTCACATCCATTGGTTTCACTGATGTGCAGTGCGAGCATCTCATGTTCGGCATCGGTCAGTGCGCCTGCCTTGAGACCTCCGGACCAGCCAAGAAAAGACTCAAGCACTTGCGGATGCGATGCGAGGCCCTTGAAGATGTTGACCTGCATCTCCTTGAGCGGNCCATTGAGCAGATCGGCACCTGCGCCGGTGTCGTTGTTGGGATCGATGGTTGCGAGTCGTGGCATGATGTCTTCCTTGGTGGGGTGTGTACGTATTCGACGCAGTGATCATTNGAGGTCATTGAAATCGGATCATGCGCCCTGATCCGGGAATTCTACCTCTTTCATGGCGCGGGATCCTCCGGTCCAGTCAGAACGATGGCGGCAGGGTCGCTGATCTGCGTCGTCATCATCACTGGTCCGGATTCGGCGAGAGACGTTTTTCAAATGGAAGCAGGAATGCCAGATAGAGAAACATCGAGATCCAGTCGAGCATGAATATTTCCATCACCATCGCGATGCAAAGATGAAAGATGATGCCTGTCAGGGCGACGAACCATCTGAGTCGCGGGACCCAGAGCCCGATCGCGAGCAGGTACTCGATCAGAACCGTTCCAGTGCCCAGCACCCAGGGGGTGATCAGCAAGGGTCCCAGCGGCAGACCGGTTTCCGGGATGACCGTGGTGAACGANGTGGTCTCCGACCACTTCATGAGAACGGTGCCATTCATGAATTCAGGTGTCGACTTGTAGATGGCATTGATCCCGTAGACCACGCAGACCTGTGCCTGAATCAATCGGACCGGCCACATCGGGCCGCAGTTTTTCCTTCGTGATCCATCTCGCTTCCGGTCAAAGCGCATCAGGCTGGTGCAGAAGAGTGTGAAGATGAGAATCTGACCGCTCTGTCTTCCTTCGTCGAGAAGATCGAGTGGAAACAGCAGTGCGCACAGCAGAAGTCCCGAAATTCTCGACTTCCATCCGATCATGAACAAGCCGATGAAAAGACCGACGACGACCATGTAGGGCGTGGTCAGAACGATCGAATCATACAATTCGATGATGTCCGGATGAGCGTACAGAAAATGGACCGGTTTCTCACCCCGCGGCCAGAATCTCCAGGCCAGCATCATCGCAAGCATGATGCGAAAGGCCTCCATGGTCCTTCGATCGACCGGTGCGAAGAGAAACCGCGTGATCAGGTTTGAGTCACTCATCTGGTGGGCTGATTTCTGTTCCTGCCTGATCGGTGATGCCCGACGCTGGCTCCGGAGGCATCTTCCAATAGACGCGAAGTCTGAAAGCCCCGACCAGAAGACTCANCATCAAAACCAGGCAGAGTGCGACATCCATCCATCTTCGTCCAGTGATGAAGCTGGTTTCGTTGGAATCTCCGTGGGTGTTCACGTCAGACATTGAAAAGGAAGTGAACGACGTCACCATCCTGCACGACGTATTCCTTGCCTTCGCTGCGTAGTTTTCCGGCTTCGCGGATCGACTTCTCGTTCTTGAACTGTTCGAGTTCCTCGATCGAGTAGCACTCGGCTCGGATGAAGCCGCGTTCGAAGTCGCCGTGGATCACACCAGCCGCCTTGGGTGCGGTGTAACCCTTGTGAATGGTCCAGGCACGAATCTCCTTGGGGCCTGCGGTGAAGTAACTCTGCAGCCCCAGCAGGTCGTAGGATCCGCGGGCCACCACGGCCAGAGCCGGTTCGGACATGCCGAGTGATTCCAGCATCTCCATCTTGTCGGCGTCNTCCAGTTCGGCGAGCTCNGATTCGATCTTCGCACAGACCACCACGACTTCACCTCCGGTGCTGGCGGCGTAGTCACGCACGGCCTGAACCATCTCTCCCGAGCCATCGGCATGATCCTCATCGACGTTGCACACGTAGAGAATCGGTTTGGCGGTGATGAATCCGAATGATCGGACGACCTTCTCCTCCTCGGGTGTGAAGTCCAGCGAGCGGATCGGCTGCTCCTCATCGATGCACGCCTTGCAGCGCTCGAGAATGCCCGCTCTGAATTTCGCATCCTTGTCACCCGAGCGGGCCTGGCGTTGGGCCTTGTCCAGAGTGCTGTCGACCTGCTCCGAGTCGGCAAGGAGCAATTCCAGACCGATGATCTCGATGTCGCGAACCGGATCCACCGATCCCGAGACATGCAGGATGTCGTCATCCACGAAGCAGCGGGTCACCTGGAGCAGCGCATCCACTTCCCGAATGTTCGCGAGAAACTTGTTTCCCAGNCCTTCGCCCTTGCTCGCGCCCTCGACCAGTCCGGCGATGTCCACCAGGCGGATCACCGCGGGGATGATCTTCTCCGTGGGCATGTGCGTGTTGATTCTGGCCAATCTGGGGTCAGGCACGCTGACCACGCCGATATTGGGTTCGATGGTGCAGAAGGGGTAGTTCTGCGCTTCGATTCCAGCCGCCGTGAGGGCGTTGAAGAGGGTGCTCTTGCCGACGTTGGGAAGACCGACGATGCCGCATTCCATGGGGGTTCTCCTAAAAGGAAGATCCTATCCGATGTTGATCCGTCATCGTTTGTGATTTGGTCACTGATCACACGAGACAGGACGCTTTTCTCGGGCGATAATGAACCCACAGAATGCACATCGTTCGATCAAGATTTCCGCTCTTCTTCTACCGACGACTGGTCCTCGTCGTCGCCATCGGTCTTTTTGCGGCTTTGCTTCTCGCAGTCCGGCTCGTCCAGCTGACCGTGGTGGAGGGTGAGGCCCTCCGACAGGCCGCGGAACAGTCGATTCGGCGCGATCAATTTCTCCCATCCTGGCGGGGTTCGATCACCGATCGAAATGGAGTGGTCCTGGCCGAGGATCGTGCCAGCTGGGATCTTGCCGTCCCCTTCGCCGTGCTCTCGGGGCGTTGGGCGAATGACCGGGCCACCGANCAGGCCATCGATTNCATCGGTNCGGAGGCCTGGGGCATGCTGGCTCCCGAGGNNCAAGGNGAATTGATCCTCGAACGTGTGNCNTCCTGGNCCGCTCTGGTCGAACAGCTGTACGAGGGNNTNTGTGCGCANACCGGACTCNAACGGGNCGAACTTGATCGCCGNATCGATGCGATACGACAGTCGATCTCCAGAATGATCGCGCACGTGCATGATCGNCAGCGCAGTGCNTTCGAGGCGATTCAGGAGACCACCACTCTGGATGTCTTTCGTCCAAGGCCGATCGCGGAAGAGCGCGAGTCCCATGTGCTGGTCACCGGACTTGATGATGAGGTGGCGTTCACGGTGCGTCGCTTTGCCCAGGCGCTCGAGCAGGAAGCCCGCAGTCGTCTCGATGATGGACGCTCGAAGTCACTTGAAATGGTCGAACTCATCGATGGGGGGCGTCGCAGTCAACCCTCGAAAGGAAGTCTGGTCACGATCGATCGATCCGGTTTTCCTCGTCCATTGCGGTCCGAGGAACCGCTGCAACTGCTCGTCGCCGGAGTCGGGGATCACATTCTCGGCAGCACTCGGACGGATGTTCGTGCCGAGGATGTGAGACGTCGACCATTTCGTGACGCGGGTACCGGAGTCGTGCGTGACCTCGGTGGGTATCGACCGGGGCTTGATTCGATCGGAGTCCGAGGTGTTGAAGCCTCCATGGAGGATCGGCTTCGCGGAACCCGCGGGATCAAGTCAAGCAATCTCGAGACCGGTGAAGTCACGGTGCAGCCTCATGTTCCCGGCGAGAACATTCAGTTGACCATCGACTGGACGCTTCAGGCCGAGATCCAGGCGCTTCTCGATCCACGAACGGGCCTTGCGCGTGTTCAGCAGTACCACGTGGGTTGGAACGGGGGGGTGCCGAAACCCACACGTCTTCCACTGGGAACCTCACTCGACGGCTCGGTGGTGGTTTTGGATGTCGAAACCGGGGAAATCCTGGCGATGGTCTCCAGNCCCACNTTCACCGACGGGGTGGCGATGGATCGNGGGGACAGAACCACNCATGCNCCCTTCCTGCACAGAGCCGTGGAGGCCGCCTGCCCGCCAGGTTCCATCGTGAAGCCACTGGTCTACGTNGCCGCGGCGACGGATGGTGTGATCGCCGTGGATGAGACCATCGANTGCACCGGGCATCTNCTNCCNGACAAGCCGGATCGACTTCGGTGCTGGATCTACAAGTCCTACGGCNGCACTCATGGCNCNCCNGGTGANGGGCTCGATGCGACCGAGGCGATTCAGAATTCATGCAACATCTTCTTCTACACGGTCGGGCGTCGGATGGGTCTTGAGCGCCTTGCCGACTGGTATCGACGGTGGGGGCTCGATGAACCACTGCGGACCGGGTTGGCCTACGAGCGTGAGATCGAGGTCACTCGTGACGGCGTCTCGCGTTGGGAGACTCGCTCCTTCGGCGAATCGGGAGGACTCGTTCCTGATGCCTCTTCCGTTCCATCCGCCGGACGACGGGGTGAATCGATCATGCTGGGAATCGGCCAGGGGCGTCTCACCTGGACCCCTCTGCAGGCGGCCAATGCCTACGCCATGCTTGGTCGAGGAGGCGCCATCGCCGATGCCCATCTGATTCGTGAAGACTGGTTCGACGAGGGGCGGCGCAATGGCTCACTCGATCTTGATCCGGAAGCCTGTCGCCGGGCCCTCGAAGGGCTTCGGCTGACGATCGAGGATCCTCAGGGCACCGGAAACAATCTTCGCTATCCCGGCGGCCGTGACCGGATCTTCGACATTCCCGGCGTCCGCGTCTGGGGCAAGACTGGAACGGCCACCGCGCCCGCACGCCGTGTCGATGTCAATGGTGACGGGATCCTCTCCAATGCACCACCCGACGAACGGAAGATCGGTCTGGATCATGCNTGGTTCGTGGGACTGGCCGGTGACCGTGCCGATGATCAGCCTCGATATGCGGTGGCGGTGCTTCTCGAATACGGCGGCTCAGGGGGTCGTGTCGCCGGGCCGCTCGCGGCGGAGGTGATCCGTTCGCTCGTACGGCATGGGTATCTCAAGGGTGCGTCACCAGACGACCGCATCAGCGGTGATGCCTCGTGAGCGGTCTGTCCGGTGACTCCGAAACGAGAAAGCCCTTTCGTGGCTCGATCGCCGACTGGCGTGAGTCGGCAAGAAGCATTCATCCCAGAAACACGTCCTGGTTGAATGCCGGATGGATGGTGCTCCTCGCGTCCGTCACTCTGAGCATTCTTGGCATCGTCACGATTCAAACCACCCAGCCGAGCTATGCGACTCGTCAATTCGTGCATCTGCTGATCGGCGTGGTCTTCGCCATCGGAGTGGCCGTTCCCGACTACCGCCGGCTCCAGAGATTCACCTGGCCGATCGCGATCATCTCGATCATCCTTCTGGTCTTCGTGCTGATTCCCTTCGTGCCTGAATGGTTGGTTCGGCCACGCAACGGTGCACGCCGCTGGATCAATCTGGTGGTCACCGACGTTCAGCCTTCGGAACTGGCCAAGATCGCGTGGATCGCCTTGATGGCGGAATGGCTCGCACGACGCGACACCTACAGGCGGTTCACGGGATTCATGCTGACCTTCGTGGTGACGTTGGTTCCATTCAGTCTGATTCTGATCGAACCTGATCTGGGCACCGCTCTTCTGTTCATACCGACCTTGCTGGTGATGCTGGTGGTCGCCGGAGCAAGGCTTCGTCATGTCTTTCTCGTCCTGCTCTGCGGCGTGTCACTCGGACCACTGGCCTACTTCACCCCCGGAGTTCTGAAGCCACACCAGATCGCACGAATCGACGCGATCGTCGCCCAGTTTCGTGGTGATTCCAGTCTTGATCGAGATGAGGGCTTTCAGGCCGCTCGAGCCAGAATCGTGGTCGGCTCGGGAGGGCTCACGGGGGTGGGACGCGAGCACGCCCGTGCGATCGTGCAGTTCAATCGACTGCCTGAAGAGCGAAACGACATGATCTTCGCGGTGCTGATCTGCCGTTTCGGTCTGTTCGGTGGACTCGCCATGGGACTGCTCTTCATACTCTTCGCCGCAGCNGGAATGAGCGTCGCGGCGACCAGCCGTGATGGATTCGGACGACTTCTGGTCGTCGGNATCATCGCGATGGTCTTCTTTCAGATGTTCGTGAACACCGGAATGACGATCGGCATGCTCCCAATCACCGGAATGACGTTACCCTTCGTGTCCTACGGTGGCACCAGTCTCGTCGCGACGTGGATCATGGCGGGNCTGGTCCTCAATGTCGCCCTGCGACGCCCACGACGTTTTCAACGCGAATCCTTCACNTTCGACGAGAGCACATGATCAGGATCGAACACCCTCCACAGTCGTTTCTTGAAGCCGCGGACGCCCTTGGCATCCGTTTCGATGATGGTGATGTCGAACGACTTGGTGAGTGGCTCGCCTTGCTCGAGGCCGCCAACAAGAGAATGAACCTCACCCGGATCACGGACCATGAAAGTGCCTGGCATCGGCAGGTGCTCGACAGCCTCACATTGGTTCCCTACGTGATGACCGCTCAGGCCGAGAATCTTCTCGACATTGGAAGCGGGGGAGGCGCCCCCGGCCTTCCGCTGGCGATCATTCTTCCGGAACTCAAGGTCGGTCTTCTGGAGGCGACGGGAAAGAAAGCGACCTATCTCAAGAAGACCGCCCGAACTCTCGGGCTGGACAACGTGATGGTGATCAACGATCGAGCTGAAGCCGCCAGTGCGCTGGACTCTCCGGATCGCGAGGCCTGGGACGTCGTGACGGCTCGAGCGGTGGGGCGATTGCCACTGCTCCTGGAATACACCGTGCCCTTCACTCGAGTGGGTGGCATCGTGCTGGCGATCAAGGGTGAGCAGGCCGGGGCCGAGGTCGAGGAGTCCAAGCGGGCGCTTCATGCGCTGCACAGTCAGGTGGTCGAGCAGCATCGCACCTCGACCGGCACCATCGTGCTCATTGAAAAACTTCGAAAGACCGCACGGGCCTATCCCCGCCCGGTCGGTGACGCCTCTCGAAACCCCCTGTGAACCTCATCGGCCTAGGATGTGACTGATGCCGATCGATGCCGTCAACATCTTGTCTCCGGAAGGCGCGATCGCTCGTCGCCTCGAGGGCTATGAAACCAGACCTCAGCAGGTCGACATGGCGGCGGCGGTTTCGAAGACCCTCGGAAGACGCGGACGCCTGCTGGTGGAGGCCGGCACCGGAGTGGGCAAGAGCTTCGGCTATCTTCTGCCTGCGATCAGCCGCATCGTCGACCACGGCGAACGGGTCGTCGTCTGCACGAACACCATCAGCCTGCAGGAACAGATCGTTGAAAAGGACATCCCGCTTCTCAATGCGGTGATTCCCGAGGAGTTCTCCGCGGTTCTGGTCAAGGGGCGCGGAAACTACGTCTCGCTGCGCCGATTGAAACTCGCCAGCGAACGACAAGGGCGCCTGCTCGCCGATGACGGTGAACGTCATTCACTTGAGATGATCGAGGAGTGGGCCTACACCACTCGAGACGGTTCCTTGGCGACGCTTCCGCAGCTTCCCCGGCAGGCGGTCTGGGATCTGGCGCAATCCGATTCCGGAAATTGCATGGGGCGAAAGTGTTCCACCTACGACAAGTGCTTCTTTCAGGCAGCCCGTCGAAGAATGGACCATGGGCACATCCTCGTCTGCAATCACGCATTCTTCTTCAGCGACCTTGCCCTTCGCATACGCGGGGGCGGGATTCTTCCTGCGTATGACCATGTGATTCTCGACGAGGCGCACAACGTCGAGACCATCGCCGCCGAGCACTTCGGTGTCAGGGCGGGCGAAAGCGGCGTCAAGCATCTGCTCAAGCGTCTCTATCACCGCACCAGTGGGCGTGGGTATCTGGCGACTCTCGAGGTTCGGGAGGACGCGGTCTCTCGTGTCGATCAGACCATCGAGTGCGCTCTCAGGTGCGGCAGTCGCTGTGACGACCTGTTTGATGCGCTTTTTCGTTGGAACAAGGCGAACGGCGGTTCAAGTGGGCGGGTTCGCGCTCCCGAGATCGTGGAAGACCGGCTTTCCGTCGAACTTCGCGAGCTTGCCCGCCTCCTTCGACTGCTCAAGGAGGCTGCCAGTCGTGAAGCGGACGAGTTTGAATTGATCTCCTATGCCCAGCGAGCCGAGGGTGTGGCGGATGATCTTGAATTGCTGCTTTCACAGAACATGGCGGGGTGCGTCTATTGGATCGATGTGGCACGCGCCCGTCGTGGGAGTCGAGGACGCGGCAACGTCTCGCTCTGCTGTGCTGCGATCGACGTCGCGCCGATTCTTCGCGAGCATCTCTTCTCCCGCGAGATCTCCGTGGTGATGACTTCCGCGACGCTTGCCACCGCCGCGGAGGACTTCTCGCATGTGAAGACTCGGCTCGGGTGCGAGGACGCGGACTCGCTGCAGCTCGGCAGTCCCTTCGACCATGCCGAGCAGATGCGCGTCATCGTCGAAAGTTCGATGCCCGAACCTCGAGCTGGGAACTACCTTCCGGAACTGGCGGATCGAATCCTCGATCATGTCCTCGAAACCGATGGTGGGGCGTTCGTGCTCTTCACCAGTTTCGCCCACCTTGATTCGGTGGTCGAACGAATCGGCCCTCGTCTGGCCGATCTTGAATACCCGCTCCACGTTCATGGACGCTCCGGACCGAGAGGCCTGCTGGTCAGACGTTTCCGGGAGGACGAGCGAAGCATCCTCTTCGGCACCTCGAGCTTCTGGCAGGGTGTCGATGTGCGCGGCCGCGCCCTTCGCAACGTCATCGTGACCAGGCTCCCTTTCGACGTCCCTGATCGCCCACTGGTCCAGGCCCGTCACGAGCAGATCGAGGCCCGGGGCGGAAAGCCGTTCTCCGAGGATCAGCTGCCACGTGCCGTCATTCGCTTCAAGCAGGGGGTCGGCCGTCTGATCCGTTCACACCGTGATTCGGGTCGGGTCGTCATTCTGGACCCCCGAATCGTCAGCAAGGGCTACGGGAGGCGTTTTCTCGAAGCGCTCCCTCCGGGTGTCAGACTTGAATACGGTTCGCAATCCGACCAGTTCGAGGACGACAGCGTGGGCTACGTCGAGCCACCCGACGACTGGATCGCGTGAGTCGTCGGATCCACCGGTTCACTCAAGCCTTCCCCGGGACAAAAACAAGAAACGATCCATCGGAGAGATGGATCGTTCCTTCGATTGGGGGAGGGGAAGGGATCGTCAGGCGCGACGTCGTCGCGCAACCAGTCCGGCAGCGACGAGCAGGGAGAGTGCTCCGGGTGCCGGGACCGTGGTGTATTCAAGAAGTGTTCCAAAGCTCGAAACGCCACCCCAGGAGGCGGATGTTCCGTTCATCAGGTCGGTTGCAGGGTCGCCTTCGTTGCCACCAGTCGTGCCGATTTCGAATCTGAGCGAGTCGCCAAGCTCGAGACCGAGGGTCGCCAGTGAGATCGACATGGTCACGGTTTTGGCGGCTCCATCGATGTTGACCACCGATCCGCCGGAGCTGTCGGACCAGGCACCGTCCCAGCCGTAGAGTGCCGTACCGCCACCACCGTCGACCCAGGCACCCATGAAGTAGTCGATTCCAGCGGGGCCCATCTCGACGTTTCTGACCCAGCCGTTGTTGTTGCCATCGGCACCGGCGTCGTCGATCGAATCGACGAACACCATGTACTTGGTCCAGTCGGCGAAGTCTCTGGTCGTGACCGAGAAGAACACGTTCGACTCATCGTTGGTGACTTCGACCGAG
>NYVB01000135.1 GCA_002684315.1 Planctomycetaceae bacterium
GCGTTGTCTGAGTTCGAGAGAAACGTGTTCTTGATGACGACAGCGGCCCGGCCACCCGCCTTCAGGCTCTTGATGAAGTACTGCAGGAAGAGAAACGCCGTCTCGCTGGTCTTGACCGGGAAGTTCTGCTGGACCTCCTTGCGTTCCTTTCCGCCGAACGGGGGGTTGGCCAGGATGATGTCGAAGCGGTCCTTCTCCTGGATGTCTGCGAGGTTCTCACTGAGGGTGTTGGTCAGGATGATGTTCGGCGCATCGATCCCGTGCAGGATCATGTTCATGATCCCCAGGATGTACGCCAGCGACTTCTTCTCCTTGCCGTAGAAGGTCGACTCCTGCAGCGTCTTCAGCTGGGCGGTGGAGAGGGTCTTGGTGTCATGGCGCAGGTAGTCGTAGGACTCACACAGGAAGCCAGCTGATCCGCAGGCGGGGTCACAGATCGTCTCACCGAGCTTGGGGGCGATGACCTCGACCATGGCCCGGATCAAGGGGCGGGGGGTGTAGTACTCGCCACCGTTGCGACCGGCGTTCCCCATGTTCTTGATCTTGGCTTCGTAGATGTGGCTGAGTTCGTGCTTCTCCTCCTGAGAGCGGAACTGCAGGCTGTCGGTCAGATCGAGTGCTTCTCTGAGAGAGTACCCACTGCGAAACTTGTTTTCGATCTCCCCGAAGATCGCTCCGATCTTGTATTCGATCGTGTTCGGTCCGCTGGCGCGTTCCTTGAAGCCTTCGAGGTAGGGGAAGAGGTCGTCACTGACGAAGGCGATCAGGTCGTCACCGGTCATGGCGTTGTCGTGGTCGAAGCTGCCATCGGCGTTCTTGGGGGCGGCCCAGGTCGACCAGCGGTGGGGCGCGTCGATCAGGTAGTCGTAGGTCGCGCCCTTGAGCTCGGCCTCCATCGCCCGTTCGGTCTCGAGGTCGTCCAGGTACCTCAGGAAGAGAAGCCAGGAGGTCTGCTCGGTGTAGTCGAGCTCGCTGCTGCAGCCAGCTTCTTTCCAGAGCACGTCGTCGATGTTCTTGAAGGTCTGTTCGAACACGGTTCATCCCCTTGGTGTGTCGTGAGGCCCCATCGTATTTGAAAGCGGCCTTCGAGTGTGGTGGAAAATGAGGACGGTGTTTTCAGCAAACGGCTCTCTTGTCGTCTCAACAGAAAAACACCCCGCGTCTGAGACGCGGGGTGTCGTGGTTCATGCTTGTGTGCGCTTCGTCCTGGCTTACAGGTTGCCGCGACGATCCTGCTCGAGTTCGAGGGCTTCGAAGAGGGCCTTGAAGTTGCCCTTGCCGAAGCTCTGACTTCCCTGGCGGGAGATGATCTCGAAGAACAGGGTGGGGCGGTCCTGCAACGGCTTGGTGAAGAGCTGCAGCAGGTAGCCTTCATCATCGGCGTCGACGAGGATGCCGAGGTCCTTGATGCGTTCGTGGTCTTCCTTCACCGGGTTGTGGCCGTGCTCGGTGAGCATGGTGTTCACGCGGTCCCAGACCTGCTCGTAGTAGGTGTCGGGAAGCTGGAGGAAGTCGACGCCGCGACGACGCAGTTCCGCGACCGAGGCCAGTTCGTCGTCGGTGCGCAGCGCGAGGTGCTGGATGCCGGGGGTGTTCGAGTGCCACTCGAGGTACTCGAGGATCTGGCTCTTCTTCTTGCCTTCGGCGGGTTCGTTGATCGGCATCTTGATGAGGTTGTTGCCGGAGGCCATCACCTTCGACATCAGCGCCGAGTGTTCGGTCGAGATGTCGGCGTCGTCGAAGTGCTTGAACATCTTGAACTCGAGGACGTTCTCGTACCAGTCCACCCAGTGGTTCATCTTGCCCTCTTCGACGTTGCCCACGCAGTGGTCGACGTACTTGAGGCCGCAGGGGTTTTCCTGGTTGTATTTGTTGAGGATGAAGTCCATCTTCTTCCAGCCGGGGAGGAAGAGTCCGCCCTGCTTGAGCTCGCTCAGCGCGTAGGCGCCGGTTCGGCTGACGAAAGTGTGGACCGCACGNCCGTAGGTNCGGATNGATGCNGTGGTCACGCTGCCGGTGTCGTCGGAGAAGACTTCGGGCTCGTGGGCCGAGGTCGCGCCGTTCTTGATGGCGCGTTCGTAGGCCTTGACCGCGTCGTGGACGTTGTAGGCGATGTCCTTGATGCCGTCGCCGAACTTCTGCAGTTCGCCGTTGGCGGGGTGGTCGGGCTGGAGTGGCGTCTCGAGGATGAAGCGGATGTTGCCCTGCTCGAGGTAGTAGCGCGCCATCTGGCGATCACCGGTGGTGAGGTCGCTGAACTGGGTGACCTGAAAGCCGAAGGTCATCGCGTAGAAGAACGCGGCCTGCTTGGCGTTGCCCACGCAGAATCTGACGTGGTCGACGTCGATCAACTGAAGGGGGTCGGCGTTCTGCGCGGCCTGGGTGGGGTCGTTGGTGGTGGAGATCGAGCTCATTGGAGTCCTTCCTGAGAGGCCTGAGAGGCGCGGGTCGTCATCCTTTAGTGTACCTTTAGTTTCGCATCATTCCAACGAATGATGCAGAGACGGTGAGATCCCATGGAAGAAACCCGTGAGACGCTCCATACCTTTCCGCCGAAATTCATGAAATCGGAGATACGTTCGTGACCAATCAAGACCAGTCGTCCGGAAACATCGCACCTCATCGCGGGGTATTGGTCTGTGTGTGTGGATTTCTGGGGTTCGGATGTCCCATTTTCGGCATCGTCGCCTGGATCCTCGCCAACAACGATCTCGCCGGAATGGCCAAGGGATCGGTCGATCCGACGGGGGCCGGCCTGACCAAGCTCGGAAAGACGATCGCGATCATTGGGATCTGCGTGTTCGCGCTCTTTGTGCTCTACGCGCTTCTCTGGGGCGATGGCTCGATGATCACCGGGACCGGCGTCAATGGCCCGGACAACGCCGCCACATCACCGTGAGGCAACTCCTTCATGGGTGCGTTTCGACTGAAAAAAGCCCCGAGGATTCCAGCGGTCTCTACCGTCCTGGTGGCGGTGATCGCCTCGGTCGCGCTGATCGTCATCGGTTTCGAACTCTTCGCTGATCTGCTGTTCGTCACGCCACCCGAGACGCTCTGTCCGTTGCGTGCGGGAACGGGCATTCCCTGTCCCGGCTGCGGCGGGACCCGTTCAGCCCGGGCGTTGCTGCAATTCGATCTCCCGAGCGCACTGGCGCACAATCCACTGCTTGCCTTCGGTGCGCTGGTCGTGTTCGCAGCTCTGGGCATTCGCCTGATCTTCGGATGCACGATCGACTGTGCACTCACGCAGCGCCAGTGGGGACTGCTCGGCATCGTGTGCGGAGCGTTGATCCTGTTGAACTGGGCCTGGGTTCTCGGTCGACATGGGGTGCTGCCTTTGGGCAATGCCCCCGTCGCTTCGTCGGTCTCAGCGACGGCTCAATAACGAAGCAGTGAGTGAACCTCGATCGGGCCCATCAGGTCGCGTCCCTTGAGTTCCTCGAGTTCGATGAGCACGACCAGGCCGAGCACTTCGCCACCCAGTCGTTGAATGAGATTGCACGCAGCCTTCGCGGTGCCACCGGTCGCGATGAGGTCATCGACCAGCAGAACCTTCTGGCCGGGAGTGATGGCATCCTTGTGCATCTCAAGGGTGTCGGTGCCGTATTCGAGCTCGTAGTCGATCGAGACCGTCTCGTAGGGGAGCTTGCCCGGTTTTCGAACGGGCACGAAACCGCAGCTCAGTGACTGCGCCAGTGCCGTGCCGAAGATGAAGCCTCGGCTCTCCGCGCCGACCACCAGGTCCGGGCGATGATCCCTCCAGGGATTCGCCATCAGCTCGACCGCCAGCGAGAGGCCCGACGGATCGGACAGAAGCGGGGTGATGTCCTTGAATCGGATGCCGGGCTTCGGAAAGTCTGGAATATCGCGAATAAGGGCTGTGAGTGATTCGTGCATGTCCATGTTGTAGCAGCGCCCGCGGGTTTGTGGTTTTCATGTCGGGGTGGAACCTCTAGAATGATCCATATGGCATCCTCATCTACAAACAAGCAGGGCATCGAAATCGTCGAGCCGATCGGAACCCGTGTCCTCATCCGCAAGGACGAGGACAAGAAGATCACCAAGGTGGGCATCCATCTTCCCGACAAGATCGAGATTCCGACCCTCACCGGTCGCATCGTCGCGATCAGCATGCAGATCGATCGTGATGAGGATTACCCCATCAAGCAATACGATCGCATTCTGTTCAATCCGAAGAACGGCGTCCCGGTGGACTTCGAAGGAGACAACCGTCTCTTCGTGATTCCCGTCGAAGACGTCGTCGCGGTCTTCCGCAAGGAAGAGTGAGCGCATGGCCGAACGCGACGCCGAACTCGACCCGCCTCGATCGATGGACGTGGTCGAGCATCCCTTCGATCGTGTCATGTCTCCTCCCGGATCGAAGAGTCTCACCAATCGTGCCTTGATCCTTGCCGCCTTCTCACGTGGCGAGTCGGTGCTGCGCGAGCCGTTGGTGTCGGAGGACACCTGCGGACTGCGAGATGCGCTGGCCTCGCTGGGGGCCTCCTGTCGGGTGGTGGAGGAAGCTGGGCATTCCGGGACCTGGGTCATTCACGGATGTGACGGACGCCTTCCAAACGGGGGGCGCGTCGATCTCGGAGACGGTGGCACGCCCAGTCGTTTCATGCTCGCCGCGGCGGCGCTGGCCGCAGGCGATGTGGTCGTCGATGGCAGCGCTCGCATGCGCGAGCGCCCCGTCCAGGAAGGCATCGCATTGTTGCGCGAACTTGGTGTGACGCTCGAAGGTACCGGTGCTCCCGAGCATCTTCCGGTGACGATCGCGGCTGGTTCGGGATGTGACGGAGGGGTGCTCGACGTCGGTCAGACCGCGTCGAGTCAGTTCATTTCGGCCCTGCTGCTGATCGCACCGTGGACCATGAACGGCATCACGGTTCGTTTCACGGACCCACCGACCAGTCGAAGCTATCTGGAACTCACGATCGACCTGCTGCGTCGATGGGGCGTCGACGTCGTGCGCTCCGATCACGAATCGATTCAGGTCGGCGGGGGAGCCGTCGAGGCATTCGACCTTGCGATCGAACCTGATGCCAGCTCCGCCATCTACTGGTGGGCGGCCGCCGCNTTGGTGCCGGGTGCCAGGGTCCATGTCCCGATTCCCTGCGACAGCGTTCAGCCTGATCTTCACGCGGTCGATCTGCTTGAAGCGATGGGCGCCCTCGTCACGCGCACCCCCGAAGGCATCACCGTCACCGGCCCGGATGAACTNCAGGGAGNCGACNCTCGACGCCGANGGATGTCCCGATGCNGCNGTGATGCTGGCCGTCGTGGCNGCCCGTGCCCGNGGTGTGACCCGGATCGAAGGTCTGCACACGCTNCGGGTGAANGAGACCGATCGNATNCACGCCCTNGCCTGNGAACTNGGNAAGACCGGCTGCACGGTTCGTGANTTCCCGGATGCGATCGAGATCGATCCATCGACCACCGCNNCCGGNCCGATCTCGGTTTTCACCTGGAACGATCATCGNATGGCGATGGCCTTNGGNATCCTCGGAGTGGTCCGTCCCGGNGTCGTGATCGAGAATCCGACCTGCGTGAACAAGAGCTATCCCGGTTTCTGGGATGATCGCGCCGCACTTCTTGATTGAAGATGCACATCCCGGCGCTGAATCGTCGATACTGAGGGTCACATGAACGCTTTCTGGACATTCGCGAAGATGATGCTGAAGGCCCGGCTGATGCTGGTCCTGGCCTTGGTGTTCGCNGTGNTGTCCGCCGGTGGTCTTGGTGCGGGCCTGCTGAGTCTCGCTCCGATGNTGCAGGTGATNCTCGGTGAGGATGGCGGTTCNCTGCGATCGCTGGCNGAGGCGCACAACCTNGCCGGGTCGTTTCCCNCGCTGCCNGTCGGTCTGGTCGAAGCCCTTCCCAACGATCCCATGGACGGCGTGATCCTCCTCCTGATCGGGGTGGGCATGCTCACCATTCTCGGCGCGACGGCCAATTTCGGTCATCAGTTCTGCTCACAGACGGTTTCGATCTCGACCGTGGCCCGCATTCGACTGGATGCGTTCAGGCATTCGCTCGAGATGCCACTTTCCGATGTCTTCCGCTTCGGCCCCTCCGANATCGTGAGTCGGATCAACAAGGATGCCCAGGCACTTCAACAGGGCTTCAACACTCTGCTGGGAAAGACCGTGGCTCAGTTGACCAAGGGACTCGCCGCCTTCGCCGTGGCGATCTACATCGACTGGCGGTTGACGTTGGTCGCCGTGGTGCTTGGTCCTCTCATCGGGGTGGTGCTTCGAAAGTTCGGAAAACGAATCAAACGAGGTGCTCGCGGAAGTCTTGATGCTCAGGCGAGTCTGCTGCGAATCTCGAACGAAGCTCTGCAAGGCTTGCGTGCGATCAAGGCGGGGACCGCCGAGCGTGAGTCGTTCAAGCGCTTCTCANTGGAAAATCGAGTGGTGCTCAAGCAGGATCTNCGAATCAGAACCGCCCGCGCGATCTCTTCGCCGCTGGTGGAGGCGCTCGCGGTCTGCACCGCACTGGTGCTGGTGGGCGTGGCTTCGAAGCAGATTCTCAACGGCAATCTTCAGTTCGACCAATTCATCCTGGCCCTCGCGGCGCTGGGAGTCGCAGGTGGTTCCCTGCGTCCGCTCGCCAATCTCATCAACGACATCCAGGCGGCCTCCGCACCGGCGGATCGTCTCTCGGAGATTCTCGACTGCGACCGCGAACGCCACCTCGTGACGAATCCCGTCCGGCTTCAGCGCCATGCCGAGTCGCTGTCATTCGAGGACGTGGTGGTTCGCTACGACGGCGCCAAGAACAATGCGGTCGACGGCGTCACGCTGACGATCGGGCATGGTGAGACCGTTGCGTTCGTCGGCCCGAACGGCTGTGGAAAGACGACGCTCCTCTCGACCGTGTCGGGTCTGCTTCGCCCCCGGGAAGGGCGTGTGTCGATCGACGGCGTCGATCTCGCCGGGGTCGACGTGCGAAGTCTTCGACGCCAGATCGGGGTGGTCACCCAGGAGCCATTGATCGTTCGTGACACGATTCTCGGAAACATCCTTCTCGGCATGCGGTCCCATGATGAAGNGGCGGCCAGAGTCGCCGCAGGGCTCGCACTCGCGGACGATTTCATTCAGGAGCTTCCCGCCGGCTACGAGACCGAAGTCGGTGAATTCGGGTCCACACTGTCCGGTGGTCAGAGACAGCGGCTTGCGATCGCGCGCGCGATCATGCGCAACCCGAGTCTGCTGATCCTCGACGAGGCGACCAGTGCGATCGATGCCGAAAGCGAGGATCGGATCAATGATGCCGTGCTCGAATTCGGACGTGGGCGAACCGTGCTGGTCATCGCGCATCGCATGGCGACGATTCTCGCTGCCGACCGGATCGTGGTGATGGANGAGGGACGGATCATCGA
The DNA here is from genome assembly GCA_002684315.1 of Planctomycetaceae bacterium. The sequence goes on from NYVB01000135.1 coordinate 7,391, forward strand.
TGANGGCACGCATGAGGCACTGCTCGAGCGATGTCCGTTGTACGAACGTCTCGCGCGTCCGGTCTCGATGTCCTGACATCCCCGCGCGTTCGGGTCATCCGGCCCGCAACACGACCAGGACCGCGGTGATCAGGGTCGCGCCGGCGATCACGCAGGTCACGATGGTGGCGGTGGTGAGCCGTTTCTGCTGGCTGGCCAGTCTGGTGTTCTGAGCATGCATGGAATCAAGCAGTTCTCGGGAACGATCGTTGGTCGTCTTCTGCTGATCGGAGATCAGTTCGAGGCAGCTCTGGAAATCCTGAAGGCGAGTGACCAGAGACTCGTTGGTTCCTTGTGACGCATGCAGTTGCTCTCGCAGCACNTCNAGGGCCTGCGCCTGTCGGTCGCCGGTGGAGGCAAGTGCCTCGATGGAGCCACCGAGTGCGCGTTCCCGATCGGAGAGTTCCGACTTCAGCGTTTCGATCAGGCCCGCGATGTCGCGCTCCCCGGATCCGATCGCATCAAGCCGTTGCACGGCCTGGCGGGCGAGCGGGGTGAGTTCCTCGAGGCGNCCCTCGATCCGAGTCTGGGCGGCGGCCTGGCTGGTCGCCACCAGAGTCACCTGTTCGAGTGCTTCCAGTGAGATGACATCGGTCTGGGGGGGTGTCCCCTCACCCGGGCGCGTTTTGGTCTGATCTCGTGAAATCTCGAATTCAAGGGGAGTCTTCGATGAAAACATCCTGCGAAAGGTCTTGAGCATGACGGCCTCCTTGCCAGCGGACTCAGTGTACATGCAGTGAGGGGGGTGGGCGCATAGGATCGGAGCTCAATGACGCTCCAAACCGGTCCATTCTCGATTGTTTCGCTTCTGGCAGCACTCTTTCTCGGAGTGTTCGTCGGGTGTGAANGATCCGAAGTCCCGGTTGAAAGGGGGCCCTCCGAGGGACCGCGGATCGTGTCGTTGTCCCCTGCGCTCACTCAGGCGTTGATCGACTTCGACTGCGAAGAGCATCTGGTGGGGTGCACGCCCTACGCACCGCCCGGCGTCGAGAACGTTCCGGTCGTCGGCGACCTTCTGGCCCCCGATCTCGAACGTCTGCTGGTGGTCTCGCCCACTCTGCTGCTGGTTCAGCCGGCATCCTCGGGTCTCGACCCTGATCTTGTCTNGCTTGCTGAAGCACGCAACTGGCGCGTCGCAAGCTGGCGGATCGATCGAATCTCCGACATCGAGCGCATCGTCGATGAGTTGCCGGCGCTTCTGATCGAAGAGGGCGTGTCGCCCGAACCGATGCAGCGCACCGTTGCGCAGTGGCGAAGTCGAAGTCTCGAGCTTCTTGTTCCAGTCCCAGCGTTCAGCGGACTGGGCCGGGTTGCCGTTCTCTATGGTGTCGATCCACCTTCAGCATTCGGAGCGGGCACCTACATCGATGACGTTCTTGGTTCACTTGGAATCGAGAACGCCGTGCAGCGTCCCGGGTATCCCGAACTGTCGCTGGAAGATCTTCTGGTGCTTGCTCCCGACACGGTGGTGGTGCTCGGGCGTGATGAGGACTCCGCCCGCACGTCGGCCGACGAACTGGCAGGGCGAGTGGACTCACTTTCCGGACGCACGGCGTTCCTCGGCGCGGATGGGTCGATGTTGTTGATTCCGGGNACCGGTGTGCTTGATGGTGTCGAACGCCTTCGGGCACGACTTCTGCGCGCCCTCGAGGCGTCGANGGGAGAGGCGTCATGACGGCCCGTCGGTTCTCGGGATTTCTGATTCTGTTCGGCATCATCGCCCTGGCACTCGGTGTGCGCGTCTTCTTCGGGCCCGTGCTCGACGCAGATGGCGGATGGACTTCTGAATTCGGCTGGCCGGATGAGGATCGCCGACCACTTCGTCTGGGTGCGGCGCTTTCAGCCATCGCCGCTGGCTGGGCGTTGGGACTTGCGGGGCTTCTTCTGCAGGTTCTGCTGCGAAACCCGCTCGCNTCACCTTGGATACTCGGGTTGTCGAGTGGTGCCGGACTGGGCGTGATGATCGTGCTGGCGGCCTCGGCCCTGGCCGGCGTNGCCGCCCCCTCCGGAGGTGCACTNGTGGTCCCTGCCGCTCTGGGTGCTCTGGGTGCATTGTTGATCACCTGGTTGCTCGGGCGCGAGCATGGTGTGCTCGAGCCACTCCGTTTGTTGCTGGTCGGCGTGATCGTCGCCGCGCTCGCCGGCTCGTTGTCGATGGCTCTGCAGGACGTGGTGCCGCACGGCCTTCGCGGTGATTTCATCGACTGGATGATGGGGCGTATTCCTGAAGCGCCCGCTCGCAGCGTCCTTGCCATCACGCTCGGAGTCTCCGTGCTGTGCACCATCATCGGTGTCCGCTGGGCGGATCTCATCGATCTCTCCTGTCTTGGTGATGATGAGGCGCGTTCGAGCGGACTGTCGATCGTTCGCCTTCGCACCATGCTCTTTCTTGGAGCAGGTGCGTTGACCGCCGCCGCCGTGGCCTTGGTCGGACCGATCGGTTTCGTCGGTCTGCTGGCACCTCATCTCGCACGACTTCTGGTCGGACCGGAACATCGGGCACTGGTCCCGGCGACCTGTCTGGCAGGTGCGGCGATGCTGCTTGGTGCCGAAGCCNTGCGTCAGTTCATCGATCTCGGGGGAGGGCGTCTGCACGTCGGGGTGATCACGGCGCTTCTTGGCGGGCCATTCTTCCTCTGGCTGCTCTGTTCCGGGCGGGGGTGGGGGCGATGATGAGACTTGTTTCGGTCGATCATGACTACGGACGTGGGCCCGTTCTGCAGGAGATCTCCCTTGACGTCGCCCCTGGGCGCGTGACGGTGTTGTGTGGCCCGAACGCCGTGGGAAAGACCACGCTTCTTCGGATCATGGCAGGCGTGCTTGCGCCCACGCGTGGAACACTCTTTCTTGACGACCGCTCCTATGACGATCTGGGTGCTCGAGGCCGGGCTCGCTCGCTTGCCTTCATGTCACAGCGATTCGAGTGTTCCTCCGGATTCTCCGTCAGACGCATTCTCGAACTCGCACGGGTGATGATCGGACGGAATTCCAAGGCGATCGAAAGGGTGGTCGAGGCACTTGACCTCGAGGCGTTGCTGCCCCGAACGCTCGCGACCTTGTCGACCGGTCAGGCGCAGCGGGTGGCATGTGCGCGAGCCTTGATCCAGGCTCCACACGATGGGGTGGTCCTGCTTGATGAACCGCTCGCGTCACTCGACCCGGCCTGGTCGGAGCGACTGAGTGCGTTGTTGGCGCATCGCGCTCGTCAGGGCACCACCGTGGTGGTCAGTGTTCACGAGTTGCCAGTGGCGGCACGGCTTGCTGAAGATGCCATGCTTCTTTCCTCGCGCAGCGGACTGATGCACGGCAGCGCGCAGGTCGTCCTCGCGCCTGAGGCACTCCAAGCCGCTTTTGGTGTCCCGTTTGAGATGGTTCGAACGGCGGATGGAGCCGAGGTGCCCTTGCCAATGATGACCCGATGATGCCCCGATCACGACAGATCCTCGACGCACGNCAGCGCACGCTGGTAGACTGATTTCATGCTAGGTATTGGTGAACTCATTTTCGTCTTGGTGATCGTCGTGCAGGGTGTCGCCGCCATTGCCGCGGCGGCTCAGAAAAAGAAGAAGCGTGCCGCGGCCCGTGCCCAGGAGATCGCCGCCGAAGAGGGTCGTCCCGGATCGTCCGAGGCCTCGCCAGCACTCACTCGCCAGATGGATGAAGAGACCAGGCTTGACCGCGTGCGCGCGCTTGAGGAACGCCAGGCTCGAAAGGCTTTGAAGCAACAGAAGCGTGAAGCGCAGCTCGAAAAGCTGCGCGGTGTGATGGAAACCTCCACCGCCAAGAGCATGACCGAAGCGGTCTCGATGCTGACGGGGCTTTCTCCGGCGGCGAAGGATCCCAGCACCGGCGCTGGAAATGATCAGGCTTCACCGTCGACAGCTCGAGCCTCCGTCGGGTCTGCAGGATTGCCTGCCGGACGTGGCATCCCACCCCTGGGCTCCTCCGTCACCATCGCCAGACGCCCTCCAGTGGCTCCGCCGACACCTGGTCAGGGTGCTCCTGATGAAGCGTCCTTTGCCGCCTTTGAAAAGAAGATCCGAAAGCCGAAAGCCTCTCCATTCGGCGTTGCTGGCTCCGGGATCAGCGGTGTCGGNGCCCCCTCGGCGGCCGGTTCGACTCGCCGTGGCCTGACTCTGCGGGGCACCCTGCGAAACCGCCGGGCGTTGCGACAGGCGTTTGTTCTCAAGACGCTTCTCGAGCCTCCAGTCGCTCTGCGCGATGAGGCCGAGACCGCGGGCTGAGCATCCCACGTTCGAGCATGATCGGGTCAAGATCGAGGCATATCGCTGCACATGCCTCTGTCATCTTGGTACACTTCCTCTCGAGCACCTCGACGGCGTTCCGTTGAAGTGCCTTCTCTTTGTCTTTGAAGGAATCGACATGATTGATATTCGTAAACTCAAGGAATTGGTCCGTTTGATGGTCGCGAATGACCTGACCGAACTGGACCTCCGAGACGAGCAGGAAACAGTGACCCTTCGGCGCCCCGGGCCACAGGAGACACCGGTCATGATGGCCCCACAAGCCATGATGCAGGCGGCGCCTGTCGTCGCCCCTGCGGCCGCACCTTCGGCAGCCGCGCCCCCCGCTGAAGCAGCGCCGGCAGCTGATCCCATGGAAGGTCTGATCGCCATTGAAAGTCCCATGGTCGGAACCTTTTATGCCTCGCCTTCTCCCGACAAGCCAACCTTCGTCAAGGTTGGTGACACGATCAATGCGGAGACGGTGGTCTGTCTGGTCGAAGCCATGAAGATCTTCAACGAGATCAAAGCCGAAGTTTCGGGCACGGTTGAAAAGATCGTTCCGGCAAGCGGCGACTCCGTGGAATTCGGACAGTCACTCTTTCTCATTCGTCCCAGCTGACATGTCTCACGCAGTCGGCGAGGACCGTTCCAGGGAGCGGTTCCACCTTCTGTCAAACGATGGAGTCGAACACGATGTTTTCGAGGATTCTCATCGCCAATCGTGGCGAGATCGCGCTCAGGATCATTCGTGCCGCCCGTGTCATGGGCATTGAATCGGTCTGCGTCTATTCAAAGGCTGACGCCGACGGCCCATGGCTGCAACATGCCGATGAGACCGTCTGCATCGGTGAGCCGCCTGCCGCCGAGAGCTACCTTCGCACCGACCGAATCATTTCGGCTGCGGAAGTGACGGGCGCCGAGGCCATTCATCCCGGCTACGGATTCCTTGCGGAAAATGCGAGTTTCGCGGAAGCCTGCCTCGACAGCGGGTTCGCCTTCATCGGGCCGAGCCCGAAGGCGATGGCGCTGCTCGGTGACAAGGTCTCCTGCAAGAATCTCGCTCGCAAGGCGGGGACGCCGATCTTCCCCGGCACTGAAGACGCCATCGAGGAGATCGATGAGGCATTGGAAATGGCTCAATTGATTGGATATCCGGTCATCGTGAAAGCCGCCGCCGGTGGTGGTGGGCGAGGCATGCGCATCGCCCGCAACGACGACGAACTCCGCGCCGGTGTCGATTCCGCCCAGCAGGAAGCGGCCGCCGCCTTCGGTGACGGGCGCGTCTACGTCGAGAAGTTCCTCGAACATGCGCGCCACTTCGAGATCCAGTGCATCGGTGACGACCACGGCAACGCGGTTCATCTCTTCGAGCGTGATTGCACGACCCAGCGTCGGCATCAGAAGCTGATCGAAGAGGCGCCCGCGCCCAACGTCGATCCGGAAAAGCGTGATGAAGTCGCTCGCACCGCGGCCGCGCTCATTCGGCAGGCGAACTACTGCGGAGCAGCCACCGTCGAATTCCTGATGGACGGCGATCAGAACTTCTTCATGCTCGAGGTCAACACCCGTGTGCAGGTCGAACATCCGGTCTCGGAACTGATCAGTGGCGTCGACATCGTCGGTGAGCAGATCCGCGTGGCGGCTGGTGAACCGCTTTCGATCAAGCAGGAGGACATCTCCATCAACGGTCATGCGATCGAGTGTCGCATCAATGCCGAGGATCCCGACCGTGGCTTCATGCCGCAGGCAGGGTTGATCGAAACCTGGAATCCTCCCGGTGGCCTCGGTGTTCGTCTTGATTCACATGCCATCGCCGGATATCGCATCCCTCCGAACTACGATTCGATGATCGGCAAGCTGATCGTGCATGGTCCCGATCGGGAGACCGCGATCGCACGCATGCGGGTGGCCCTCGATGAATTCAAGGTCGGGCCCATCAAGACGACCATTCCGCTGCATCGTCGATTGATGGATCATCCGAACTTCAATGCCGCCGATTTCGACATCCACTACGTCGAACGTTGGCTCGATGCGGCCGAAGCGTCGAGCTGAGTTCGAACGCGAACAACGATGAACGACGACGCCCGGCCTCAGGAGGCCGGGCGTTGTGGTTCATGATGTCGTTGGTTCGGATGCCGGTGGCCTCGCGGCGGATCAGTCGTCGAATTTGACCGTGGTGCTGCATGAACCGATCGGGATGTCGCCACAGCGAACTTCACTGATCGTGACGCCGATGGGCACTCGGTACAGGATGAACAGTTCCGTGTTTCCTGAAGATGGCAGGGTCGGAAGGCCGCCGACGGTCTCGATCGGTGAGAGCGGGTTGTAGAGGATCGAGGTCTTCTGGCGACCCACTCTGATGTAGCCGTACGGCAGGTAGGTGTTGCCGTTCTCATCGACGAGGAGCAACGGCTGGTCCGCGTAGCCTTCCTGGCGCAATGAGTCGAGGTCGATGGGCTTGCGTCGGCCCACCGTCAACTGGGCGATTCGCGTGCCTTCCGGTTCGAAGAAGTTGGTCACACGGTTGGCCTTGGAGACGTTGTTCCCGGGACCACCTGAGCTGAACTCTCCCGAGCCGCCTTCGATCAGGTTCTTCTCGTTGAGCCTGAGACCCTTCTTGGCGTTGTAGGAGATTCGAATCGGAATCTCGCTCTTGATCTTGAGATCGTTCCCGCCGAGGGCCTTGCCTTCGCCGGTGGGAAGCTGGCGAGCCTGGGCGCTGCCCATGGAGGCCAGCATCTGCATGCCTTGTTCCTCGATCTGCACCTGAGGGAGGTCGAGTCTGAGGCCCTTGATCTGAAGGTGGTAGTCGCCTTCGAGCGGGGGGCCGAGCTCGTCACCCGGGAAGATCAGGATGAAATCGAGAGCCTGGGTGCCGGCCTTGTTCGAGACGAAGTTGCTTCCGTCATCGAACGCGTATGGCGTGGGTGTCCCTGCCTTCGATGGCTGGACGTAGAGCTTGGGGAACGCGGTCGCGGCACCGGAGGTGCTGGTGCCTGCCGGCGCGATGAGACGTGCCTGAGCGTTCGACATCGTGAACTGACTGCCATTGTCGAAGGATGAGACATCGACCTTCACGGGAACGACGTACGCACCGGTGAATCTGGGGAAGTCTGGGTTGATCGAACCGGAGGCGAAATTCGGAAGGTAGGTGAACTGATTGTTCGTGATCGAGATCGACTTCGGTTGCAGCCAGGAACGGCCGTTGCCCGAGTCGCCCACGAAACCGTCACGAAGCATCGACCAGCTCATCTTGTCGATTTCGGGATAGAGCTGCTTCAGTGCGCCACCGTTCATCATCGGCGCGAGACTGCCCACGCTGAGCATTTCATAGAAGCGCGCGGTGTAGACCGCGGTGAACATCGGGGTGGAGGAGACTTCGCCCGGCTGCGCGGTCGCTCGGTCACGTGCCCAGCCGGTGTAGCCGAAGAAGTCGGATTTGAACTGAAGCATGCCGGCGCCGAGGGTGAGGATGCCCACGGAGATGAATGCACCCACGAAGCCGAAGATCGAGGAACCGGCCCAGTTGGCACCGCCTTCGAAGTTCATGTTCTCGGGAACGAGCTTGTCCATGGCGACTCGCAGGATCACGAGTGCGACCAGGAAGATCAGCACGAGGCTCGACCCCATGACGTAGGCGCCGAAGCTTCCCATCGAGTCAAGCAGGGCGTACCCGATGGGTTCCCACAGTGCGAATGCGATCGCACCTGCGGCGATGACGCAGATCATGTGAAGAAAGGCGCTGAGCATCCCCTGACGTGCGATCACGCCGGTGATGATGAGAACGAGTGCGAGCAGGAGAATCGGGAGCATCTGATTCGTTTCCTCTGTATGC
>NYVB01000136.1 GCA_002684315.1 Planctomycetaceae bacterium
ATTCTCGGGACATCCAAGATGATGGCTGCTCGTTTCGAATCCGTCGCACCAGTCGCACCCGAACCCGAGCGGGAACTTCTCCTGGCGGCTTCGACGACCGTGGCTCAGGACACCAAGCCTGTCGAGACAAGACGGCAGGCAGCCGAGCCGACCAAGCCTGTCATCCCCGCGAACGTTGGCGCTGTGATGACTGACTACGTCGTTCAGGAAGGTGACACCCTTGCCGACATCTCGGAAAACTGGTTCGGGCTTCGAGGCAAATGGGCTTTGATCGTGGCGGCAAACCCCGGTCTTGATCCTTCGCGCCTCTCCATCGGCCAGGTCCTGATGCTGCCTCCCAGGAGTGCGGCGGTTCGTCCTGCTCGCCCTGAAAAGGCACGCGTCTCGTCCAAGGGAACCTACGTGATCGAACCGGGTGACTCGCTTTCTCAGATCGCCTACGAGCTCTACGGAAATGGCGTGCACTGGGATCTCATCTACAGGGCCAATGAAGAGTTGATCGGCAAGGATCCTGCGGATCTCGTCGTCGGACAGGTTCTGGTGATTCCTCCCAAGCCTTCGCAATGACTGTCGCGGCGTCCGCTGACATTCACTCAGCTCGTGCGTGCGAGTTCCATGTTTCGTGCCATGTTCGAGTGTGAAAGAGAGCCGATCACGATGCTCGAGACCTCGGGCAGATCTGCAAGCCAGGGAAGGGCTGTGGCGGGAGCGACACGCCCCGAACCCAGTCCTTTCTTGATCAGCACGCCCACGGATCGTCGGTGTGCTTCGCGAACCACTTCGAGCTGATCCGTCAGTTCCGGGTTCAATTCGACCATCAGAACCTCGATGTCCGACTCATGTTCAAGCGCACGTAGGTGGCCCTCGGAAGTCTTTCCGGAGAAGCCGATATGTCTGAGATCTCCGCGTTCTCTGCGCCGTTCCAACGTCTCCAGCACGTCGGTCTGGTCGATGATCCTCAGATCATCTCCGTTCGAGTGAACACTGACCACATCAAGACAGTCCGTTCCAAGTCGGGAGAGACTTCTGTCGAGCGACTGGTTCACGCTTTCGCGGTCGTACGCGTAGGTGGATCCACTGGCGTCGAATGTCTCGCCCACCTTGGTGCACAGAGTGATCCGGCTGCGAGCTCCATTACGAGCAAGGGCGGCTCCGATCAGTTCTTCACTGACTCCGTAGGCCGGAGCGGTGTCGATCACATTGATTCCCATGTCGATGAGCCGATCCATCAGCGTGAACACGTCCTTGCGATCGGGGAGTTCGTATTCGGTGGAATACTTGGTGCCTTTGTTTCGTCCGATCTTGAAGGCTCCGAAACCGATGAGCGAGACCTGGAGTCCCGTCTTTCCAAGAGATCTCAACTCCATCGTGCGGTCTCCCATGGAGGGGAGGCGACGACCGGCGTCGGCTGTTCGTTGAAAGGGGCCGCACACGCCCCATCATTGGAAGACGTCTGCTCGATCAGCGCGTCGACCTTCTCAGCGGCATTGGGAGCCAGCACCATCTTGGTCGGCCAGACGGTGATGATGTCATCGAAACCATTCACGAACGCGCCGTCGGGGCGTGCCCATCGGCGTGTCTTGAGTTCGGCGCGATCGACTCGGTAGGTCGCCCAGGTCAAAGCTTTGGATTCCGCATTGAAATCAGGGAGCGCCGACGCCAGGCAACTCATGGATTCCAGTCGTTGGGCCTCTTCCGAGCGCTTGCAGCCATCTTCGGCGAGCCGACCACCGAGTTGCCAGACACGGTCGCCATTGCGGGCGGTCGAGCTGGTGATCGTGACCCGAGTCTGGCCGCCATCGACGCAGTGACCGTTCAGTTCGGGGAGTGCTTCCGGTGCTCCGCGCACCATGCCCATGTGAAGCGGACGGAGTTGCATCTCAGGGCGAGCCTGGGCGCTGGCGGGGAGGTCTTCCAGCAGCTTCATGAGAGACTCGTTCCCTCGCCCGGCGGCAAGGACGACTCGGTTGGTCCGCACGATCACGGATGACCCTTGAGGGGTCATGATGGTCACGGTGTATCCGCCCCCGGGTTCCTTGGAGATCGACTGGACCGTCCCGTGAAGAAGCCTGTCCTCGTGGGTTCTTCGCATCGTCTCAAGCACGGAAGGCATTTCGATCACCTGCTCGGGAAGCAAAGCCACGTCCCCTGGGCAGCTCTTCAGGATCTCGGGGCGATTTCGCGGTTCGATCACTGAAGGAGTCACGGCGAGGCCCACCTTGGCACCGACCATGCCCACGATCGAGCGGACGGAATCCGTTCGCCAGAGATGGCAGTGCGGACTTCGTATTCGTGTGTCACTCAGGTCCGGGAGGCAGGCACCTGTGAGGCTTCTCTCCCATCGTTTCGGCATGGCCGAGACCTCCCGGGCGCCCGTCGGGACGATCCCTGAAAGGGCGTACTTGGTGCCTCCATGAAGAATGCCCTGGGCGGAGATCGACTGGCCTTCTCCCAGGCTTCCCGACTCGACCAGGCCGGTCGACAATCCCCGCTCGACTTGAAGGTCGAGCGTCCAGAGGCCTGCGATGCCGCCGCCGATGATGAGAGTGTCGAGGTTCACTTTGGACATGATGTCTTGATTGATCCGATGAGAAGACCCGGTGAGGAACATGGTATCCTCCGAGACTCCTTCTGTTTCTCATTTCCGCTTCGGAGCGATCATGACTCATACCTGCGTCCTTATTCCCGGTGACGGTATCGGCCCTGAAGTGGCTGATGCGACAAAACGCGTCCTTGAGGCCAGTGGGGCACCTCTTGATTGGATTTCCCGGCCAGCAGGTGTGGCCGCTCTCGAGCAGGGGCATGATGCCGTTCTCCCCCAGACGACGATCGATGCGATTCTCGAGCATGGACTGGCGCTGAAAGGGCCGTGCACGACCCCTGTGGGTGGTGGATTCTCCAGCGTGAACGTGGCACTCAGAAAGACTCTGCAGCTCTACGGGGCTGTCAGGCCCGTGAGAAGCCTCGACGGTGTGAACACCCGCTTCCAGGATGTCGACATCGTGGTCGTTCGTGAAAACACGGAAGGGCTCTACGCAGGAATCGAAAATGAGATCACCGCCGGGGTGGTGTCATCCCTCAAGGTGGCGACCCAGGGTGCCTGTGACCGAATCTCGAAGTTCGCCTTTGAATTCGCTCGTCAGAGCGGGCGAAAGAAAGTGACCGTGCTGCACAAGGCGAACATCATGAAGATGTCCGACGGCATGTTCCTGAAAGCGGCCCAGGTCATGCATGAGTCCTATCAGGACATCATTCTTGAAGAGCGGATCATCGATGCCGGCTGCATGCAGATCGTCCAGGCACCGGAAAACTTCGACATTCTCCTCTGTGAGAATCTGTACGGTGACGTCTTGAGCGACCTGTGTGCCGGACTGGTTGGTGGTCTGGGTGTGACGCCGGGAGCCAATTATGGAACCGACAATGCCGTCTTCGAAGCCGTGCATGGCTCGGCCCCCGACATCGCGGGCAAGGGCGTCGCCAATCCTCTCGCGCTCTTGATGAGCGGTGTCATGATGCTCAATCATCTGCACCGGACTCGAGCTGATGAGGACTGCGGGCGATGCGCGGCACGAATTCGAGATGCCTACAACCTCGCCCTCCACGAGGGTGCCATGACCGGCGATCTTGGTGGATCACTCGGGACGGAAGGGTTTGCCGACGCCGTCATCGCTCGAATCGATGGCGGACGGTGACCTCCGACTCGCCCCGGGTCACGACGTGCGATCTTTCCGTGACGCATCCTGAAGGCCAGCGTGAACTGTTCTGTGACATCACCGTTCCGGTGACACCGCCGCGAGGCACGTTGCTCATTGCACATGGATTCAAAGGCTACAAGGATTACGGGATGTTCCCGCATCTCGCCCGAAAAGCTGCACGGCATGGATGGGCCGCCCTTCGATTCAACTTCGCTCATTCGGGGATGACCCGTTTCGAATCCACGTTCGAACGCCCTGACCTCTTCGCGCTTGACACCTGGAACAGGCAGGTCGCCGATCTCGAGCAGCTTGTCGCAGCAGTCCGAGCTGGTCTGTTCGCCGAGTGCCCGCGAGAAGGGCCGGTCGTCCTGTTCGGGCATTCTCGTGGTGGCCTGGCGGCCATCCTTGCCGCGGGCCGAGGGGTGGCCGTCGACGCGGTCCTCAGCGCCTCCGCGCCGAAGGAGTCACTTCGTCTTTCCGAGGAGGATCGTGCGCGTCTTCGTGACGAAGGCTCGTGTCCCGTCGAATCATCGAGAACTGGCCAGATGCTTTCGATCGGGAGGCAGTTCGTCGATGAGGTGCAGCAGGATCCCGAATCCCATGACCCGTGCGTGATGGCGGCCCGAATGACCTCGCCTCTCATCATCGTTCATGGGGATTCCGATGAAACGGTGTCCTGTGAAGATGCCCGAGCACTCGCACTGGCATCCGGCCGAGCGCCGGTTCTTGTGCCTGGTGGGACGCACGTCTTCAACGTGCCCAATCCATTCGACGCCGAAGGTGAGGCTTCGCCACAGCTCGCCGCTCTGGAGTCCGTGCTGCTGGAGACTCTCGACTCGGTGTGACCGGTTCGGGTGCGCTCCGTCGGCCTTCGGCGGGCGGGATCACTCCGTTGACTGCGGCTCGCCGGTTTCACTGTCGTCCCAGGCGCTTTCGAGCCGACTGGGGGTGCTGGTGACCTCTGAGGTCGGTTCGGGAGTCCTGCGTTCGATCTCGATCACAGGCGGTTCCGGGACTGATGTGGTGGGTGATTCGATGGGGGCCGAGAGCAATTCCTCGTCCTTTTCCAGGCGTTCCTCAGCCTCAGGGGCGATGGTGCCTTCATCTCCGACTTCATCGAAGCGGACGGAGACTCGCCGCGAGACACCTCGTTGCGGCATGGTGACTCCGTAGAGCTTGTCACAGATGCGCATGGTGGTCTTGTGGTGCGTGATCACGATGAAGTGTGAACGATCGAGGAACTGCTTGACCACGGCACAGAAGCGCTCCACATTGGCTTCATCCAGTGCGGCATCGACTTCGTCGAGAATGCAGAAGGGTGAAGGCTTGCTCTTGAAGATCGCCATCAGAAGTGCCACGGCGGTCATCGTCTTTTCGCCACCTGAAAGCTGGTTGATGATTCGAGGTTCCTTGCCGGGTGGCTTGGCTCTGATCTCCACGCCGCTTTCGAGCCAGTCCGTCTCGCCGTTTTCGTCGGGCATGAGAAGGAGTTCGGCATTACCGCCTCCGAAGAGTTTTCGGAACATGCCGCCTGATCCGGCGAAGTTCTCGCGGACGGCTTCGAAGGTCTCTCGGAAGCGCTCGCGGCTGACGTTGTCGAGTTCCTCGATCAAGGCGGTCAGCTGGTCCCGGGCTGCGTCGATGTCACCAAGCTGGGTTTCGAGGTCTTCGTTCTTGACCACGAGATTCTCGAGCTCCTCGACGGCGTCGAGATTGACGTTGCCGAGCTTTCTGATCTGTTCCTTGAGCTCGGCAGCCTCGGCCTCGGCCTCGTTGAGATCGACGAACACGAAGCCTTCGCTTTCACGTTCATCCACGTACTCGGGGTAGGCGTCCGCGACATCGAGTTCGAGCTCGACGACCGATCGCTCTTCGAGGTTCTCTCGTTTGATCTCCAGCTCTCGGCGTGACATTTCAAGCGCGTGCACGTCACGTTCCATCTGAGCTCCGCGGGTGCGTGCCGCGTGCAGACTTTCCGATGCGGTGGTTAGGTTGGCTCCGGCTTCACTGGTTCGCTTCGCGAATTCGGCAAAGGCACTGCTGAGTGCCGCGAGGGCTTCCGTGGCTTCCTGAGTCTCCTGTTCCGCGGTCGAGATCGTCTGTCGAAGTCTGGCGAGCTGTGCCTGACGCCGATCGAGCTGTTCCCGGCCGACGGCGACCTGGCGCTCACTCTCTTCCTTGGCGAGTGCGACCTGGCGTCGCTCCCGCATGATGGCTTCCAGTCGTGCATTGTCCTCGCCCAGGCGAACCCGTGCGGTTGCCAATGTCTCGTTGGCGCGTTCGGTCGCGTTGGTGTCTTCGAGGGCGGTGCGTTCGCAGGCGAGAATCGAGATCTTCTGCTCTTCGAGAAGTCGTTGCAGGGATCCGAGTCGTTGGGTGTGACCATGTTCTTCTTCGGTCAGCTTGGTCAGCCGGTGGTCGAGCTCGTTGCGCTCTCGCACGATCGCGATCTGTTCCTTGGCCAGGCGTTCGATGAGTTGCTCGAGGCGCTCGGCATGGTGACTCAGTTCGATGGACTTGGTGCGCGCTTCTTCGATATCCGCGGAAATGGTCACCTGTTGTCGCACCGCGGAGCCTGCCTCGGCTTCCACTTCGGCCAGCGTGCTCTCGAGGCCATGGATCTGGCCATCAAGATTGTGGAGTCTCTCCGAGAGTTCTCTCAGTTCGGCCTTTCGTGCGAGCCAGCCATGGGCGGCGTCTTCACGAGCTGTGGGTGCGATCACCAGTCGGTGGTCGCGATCAAGGCGTTCTCCACCGTGTGTGACGAAACGTGCTCCGGGGAGCTGGTCGGCGGCCAGGCGATGCGCGGTATCGAGTGAGTCGACCAGCCATGTGTTCCGCAGAAGTCGACGGCAGACCTGCATGGCAGCGCCGTTGGCTCTGATCATGCTGAGCATCGGTGTCGCCCCGGGGACGCTCGGCACGGTGAAGTGTTCGTAGGAATCGGGCGTGTTGACCGGAAGAAGAACGATGCGGCCGTCAAGCGAGCGCATTTCATCGAGGAGGGGATCGATTCCTTCGGTGTCATCGACGAGCAGTGCCTGAAGGTCATCACCCAGAGCACACTCGACCAGGTCGGCATGTTCACGGTCCGTCTCGATCAGATCTCCAAGCAGGCCATGGACGCCTTCGAATCGGTCGGGTCGTTCAAGGACCACCCTGACCGCTTCGCCGAGACCTTCGCGTTCTTTTTGAAGACCCTGAAGCAGGTGTTCACGAGAACGGAGTGCGGAGCGATCTTCGCGATGCGCTCCGAGTGTCTCCAGCAGGGCGGTCTGTTTGTCATCGAGCTGAGCACTGTGTGCGGCATGTGCTTTCTGCCGTGACTCAAGGTGATTGAGCTGGTCGGAGGCGGACGCCTTCCTGGTGAGGGTCGTGACTCGATCGACTCTGTGCTGTTCGGCCTCTCGCGCGAAGGGGCTAGCGCGGAGTTCGAGTCTTTCGATCTGTTCCTTCAGAGCCTTTTCCCGTTCCGAGATGGAGATCAGCTGGCCTTCGGCACTGACGATGTCTCGTTCGAGACGGGAGGTGCTGTCGCGAAGACGGTTGACTTCGGCTCTGGAGCTGGACGCTTTTTCAGTGATCTGGGTGCGATGCTCTTCGGCTTCAGCCGTGATCTGTTCTGCCTCTGCAACGGATTTCGTGAGCGTGTCGACCTGGCCTTCGGCGGACTCAAGCTGCTCGGCGAGGCCGGTGAGGGACTCGAGGTGTTCGTTGATCCGAGTCTCTTCCTGTTCGAGCTGCTGGACGGCTTCATCCAGGTTGCGACTCGTCAGTTCCGCTCTCTGGCGAGCCTGGGTCTCACTGCTCTGAAGCTCGAGACGTCTTTGTTCCTGAGCGTGCTGTTCCTCCTGGATGCGGTGTCGCTCGATCTCCGCCTGTTGCTTGACGTCTTCAAGCTGACCGATCTCGTTCTGGACCCGTGAACGTTCCGTGTTGGCATCCGCGATCTGGCTGGTGAGGCCGTGCAGATTCCTGCTGTTCTCATGGAACCGTTCGAGGAACACGTGTCGCATCAGATCGCGTCTGCGGACATCGAAATCGGAATATCGTTGGGCTTTCTCCGCCTGTCCGCGAACGATTCGAAGACGACGTTCCGTGTTTGAAAGCTGCTCCCGCACGAGAAGCAGGTTTCTTTCGGCATGTTCCAGCTTGCGCGCCGATTCGACCTTTCGAGTTCTGAATTTGGCGATGCCTGCGGCCTCTTCCAGGATCAGCCGTCGCTCGACCGGGTTCGCCAGAAGCATGGCGTCGACCTTGCCCTGTTCGATGATCGAATAGGCGTTGGTTCCGATTCCTGTGTCGAGGAAGAGATCCTTGATGTCACGAAGGCGGACCTTGTGGCCATTGATCAGGTATTCGCTCTTTCCGTCACTGAACAGGCGTCGTGTCACATCGACTTCTTCGGTATCGACGTGCAGAGAGCGTCGCTTGACGACCACAGGCTTGCCTGCGTCATCAAGTTCGTCGTGCGGTTCAACCGGGTTTTCGAAGGTGAGCGTGACGCTGGCACCACCCATGGGTTTTCGTGAGGCACTGCCCGCGAAGATCACATCGAGCATCGCACTGCCGCGGAGGCTCTTGGCACTTCGTTCTCCAAGGACCCACTTGAGGGCATCGACCACGTTGCTCTTGCCGCATCCGTTGGGACCAACGATTCCGATCACCGGTTCATCGAAGTGAAACTCGGTCTGATCGGCGAAACTCTTGAATCCTGCAACTGTCAGCTTGGCGAGTCGCATGCGGTTCGACCTCCTGTCGGGGTGTGCCCTGGGGCACGGTGCGGCGATGGACATCCATTGTCCACCGGTTCATCGGCGGGCTCCACAACGCTCGGAGCTTTGAATTCGTCAATGATCATCTAGGAACAGTATCTCTTGGTACGCCGTTCCCTTCAAGGCCTGAACGGGCAGGGATTTCAAGGTCGTCGCTTTCTCCGGGGCGCTGTGGGGTGAAGGCTCCGTCTGAACCGCTCACCACGTCGAATTCCGGTCTCTCGACGCTCTCCTGTTCAGACTCGAAAGCCAGAATGGCGGCCAGAATCCGGTCCTGCTCGGCCTTGAAATCACAAGAAATGTACTTTTGGAGCCACAGTTGATGAAGTGCTCCGATCACCTGTCCGTAGCTCATGCCCAGGCCCTGCTCGGGGTCGTTCACCGAGGTTTTGTGGCCGAGGAAATTCACGAGTCCGCGAATGTCGGTGGGAGCCAACACGATGACGGGTCTGGGGTCATCGTTCTGACGGTAGAAGACCTGGACTTCTTCATCATCCAGGTCGGCCTTCATCATGAGCTGGCCAGACCAGGCATTGAGTGTCAGGGGGGTGTTGATCGTCGTTTTCGAATCGAAAAGAACGATTCTGGGGGTTCCGCTTTGTGCGATGTAGAGCATGGGGGTGTTCGAAGGAACGATGTTCAGGACGAAATTCTCGTTGATCGGCACCTCGGTGATGATCGGGTCGCCACGCTTGAGAAGCGCCTCGAAGGCGGCCAGTCGGATGTCGACATCGTCGTCGTTCAGCAGCTTGCGCAGTCCGATGTCGACCCGGGGGTTGTTTCCCATGTTGCCCAGTTCTCTGACCGAACTGATCCGTCTGGCCTTGCTGGTTGATTTCTCCGCGATGTCCATGATGTATGGGACCACGAGCGCGTCATCGAGTTGTGCGCCCGCACTCAAGGCGGCGAGTCTGGGCGCCTCCTCGGGATAGTCATAGAGGTCATGGATCATGGGCACGGCCTTGGGGCCGAGCGCGCACCATCGCCACTTGGCCGATTCAGCGCCTCCCGGGTTCGCGAGCAGTGCACGCCGAACCGCCTGGGAGGAGGCTTCGACGGCGCCGACCTTGAGTGAGGTGTGCTGCAGAAGCTTCATGAATCGTTCGGTTTCATCAGCGTGAGAAGGAGGNACGGTGATCGCGATCGAATCNCCACTTTCGCCGCGCGCGGTTTCATCCTTCTGACCTGGTTCCCGGGGGAAATTGCTGTTGATCGCCTGTTGAACGGTGGCGGTCCTC
This sequence comes from Planctomycetaceae bacterium, assembly GCA_002684315.1. The sequence continues at coordinate 9,709 of NYVB01000136.1, forward strand.
GCATGACTGGTCGTGGCCATGCGCAGTTTCACCGGCATGTTCTTCTGCGTGCTTCCGCCTTCGAGGATTCGACCGCTCAGTGCATTGATCGCACTGGTGGTTGATTTGCCCGGTTCGACGAACGGATTGATGAAGATCGGTCCCTTCGCCTTCGCGAGCGCGAAGGCCTGTCGTGACCCGGTCGCAAGCGGGCCCGGGCGCAGTTCGGTGGTGTAGAGTCTTCCGCCCTCGAGACTGCTGGTGGTTGAACCGGGGAGTGCGAAGACGCGCACATCGAATTCGGTTCCCTTGGGCGCACCGGGTGGAATGACGCCTTCGACGACCACGATCGCGGTGTCCTCCGAATCAAGCATTCTTTCGGGTGTCAGTCCGTTCCAACCATTCTGTGGGTCACCGACACCTCGGCGTGTCATCTCGGCGAGCATCAGAGATCTGACCTGGGCCGGAACGATCCGACTGCCGGTCCCGGAGAGTCCCACGACCAGCCCGTACCCACGAACCACCGTGGGTTCATATCCGGTGAAGATGCCTTCGCTGGCGACCGTGCCACGCATGATCGGATCGACCTCAAGTTCGAAGTTGGTCTTCGAGAGTCGTTCGGACTTGGTGTCTCGGTCGGCACGTTCCAGCACCATGCTCTGACATCCGACAAGGCTCAGTGTCAAGATTCCGATNAAGATCGAAANGAAGCTTCGTGTTGTGTTCCTGAATGTCGTCACGGTGNTGTCCACGAAAAGAGGCGCCCCTGTCCGGAGTATGGCATTGAGTAGGGTCCTGAAGGGNCCATTCTATCGGTCCGAGTCAACCGGCACAATGAAGCAGGCGTCAACTCCCGAGCATCGTTTCGACCAGGTGTGTCGCTCAGAAGGGTGACATGCTTCGTTTTCTCTGGCACAACTGGTTCGAGCCCTTGAAATGGTCGACATTCATTGGTCCTGATTCCAAGGTCATCAAGTACGATGAAAAACCCCTGTAAACCCCCAATTATCCATATCGGAGTCCACCATGAACCTCCCATCAGTCTCACTTGCCATCACCACGATACTGGTGGCTGCCAGTGGCNCGCTCTCGGCTGAGGATTTCACGACGCTCACGATGGAAAGCCCCTTGATGGCCAGATCGATCGGGACTCCCGAGATTCGGCCGATCGAGTTGGATGTTCGTCGGCTGGAGCGCCTGAGGACATCACTTCTGGCAAACGACAATGTGCGCATGACCGGTATGCCAGTGCCAGGTCATCGTTCGGTCGACCTTCAGCTTCAGCGAATCAACCCATTCGACTCGGATGCACGCATCGAAGTGATGCGTGCCGACGGGGTCCACCTCATGTCGATTCCTGAGACCATCATCCTCGGTGGCGAGGTCGTGGGGGAACCCGGCAGCAGTGCCTTCATCGCCTACACCGAGTCCGGAGTCGAAGGATGGATCACCTCCGGTGGCGTCTCNTACGGCATCAGCGATGGCGTGGGCGGAACACCGACCATTCATCGACTCGACATGATCCCCGTGGATCCCACCTGGCAGCTCTGTCAGTCGAACCTCATCGAGCAGCCGTTGATGAAGCGAGGAGCNCTGGGTGTTCCTNCCGGTTCGACGGCTGACGACGGCAGTCTCGCGGGAAGCCTCGGAAGCGGCGCCTGTCAGCGAGTGCGTCTTGCGATCGAGACCGACCAGGAACTCCTTGGAATCTTCGGCGGTGATCGTCAGGCGACCGTCGGGTACATCGCGACTTTGATGGCTGCTTCCAGCTATGTCTACTCACGTGATCTGAACACGGNTCTCGTGGTCAGNTATCTCCGCCTCTGGGAAACCGATGATCCCTGGGTGCAGNCNGGCACTGGNGATCAGCTNTATGAATANCAGGCCTACTGGGAATCGAACCACGAGGANATCTCNNGGGATCTCGGNCATTTNCTNTCCGGNCGTGGNCTGGGTGGTGGCGTGGCGTGGCTGGGCGTGATGTGTGACGAGACCTACAACTACGGACTCTCCGCCAATCTCAACGGTNCATTTCCGTATCCCCTCGAAAACAACAGCGGCCAGAACTGGGATCCAATGGTGGTCATGCATGAACTCGGCCACAACTTCGGTGCACCGCACACGCATGATCTCACTCCTGCTCCGGACAATTGCGCGGGCGGCGACTGCTCGATCGGTGCCTTCGGCACCATCATGAGCTACTGCCACACCTGTCCCGGTGGATTGGGGAACGTCCGAATGGAGTTCACCCCTCAGAACATCGACAACATCAACGCCCACATCGCTCAGTCCGGCTGTGA
>NYVB01000137.1 GCA_002684315.1 Planctomycetaceae bacterium
TTTCGATCGGAAAGAATCCACCGACGTCCTTGCACCACTGGGCTTCGTTGCTGTCGAAGACGTACGATCCATCGCTCTGGCGTTCCAGTTCAAGATCGAGTGTTCGTGACATGTTCACACCAAGGACGTCGTTGAACCAAGATTCGAATGTCGCGGACGAATTGATCCCACCCTGGTCGTAGACGGCGAGACGGCCCTCGGAATCACCGAGGTCCGGATCGTAGAGCGCCCAGCAGATCTGGTTTCCGGAAGCGTCCTTGTAGTCCCGTTTGAGTTTGCGGCCGTTTCCTGTGAAGACCGGCTTGCCTTCGGCATTCAGCTGGAGACCGACGTTCCCCACGTAATGCCCGAAACCGCTTTCCGGTCGGTTCTCGAAGTCGGGGTGACCGTTTTCCTCGCTCTTCTCATTGAAATCCCGGATGATCCCCGTGAGGACCACTGATTCCGGTTCATCCTCCGAGGTTTCGCTTGCAGATGGTGCCGCTCCCGCGGTGAAGGCCAGACCTGTGGCGCACGCCAGTGTCAAGGAGGTCTTTTTCGTCATGAATTTCCTGTACATCGTGTTCTCCCATCCTCGAGGCTTGAAACGAAACCCTGTTTCACGATGCAGAGTTCGGCAACGTGACCCGAGTCTGGCATCGGATGATCCCGGGAGAGGCTTGAGTGAGCATCCCGGGACAGGCTTCCGGTAGACCCGCATGATCGCACTGGACGTTACGATCGGATTCGTCCGAAGAGATATAGGGCGTTGGTGCTCATTTTCGGACCTTACGAACAGCCAGCAAGGATGAGGCTCACATGGACAGATTCGTGATCGAAGGGGGAGCTCGACTCTCCGGAACGCTCAAGGTGGATGGTTCAAAGAACGCCGCGCTTCCCCTCATGGCTGCGAGCCTGCTCGCCGACGAGGACTTCGTTCTTCGAAATGTCCCTGATCTGAGCGATATCCGAAGCATGAAGGCGCTGCTCACCGAACTGGGTGTGGAGCAATCGGAACCGTCCGAGGACTGCTGGAAGGCCCGCGTCACGGACCCCAACAGACGTCACGCACCCTACGACATGGTGAGCACCATGCGTGCTTCCATCTGCGTGCTTGGTCCCATGGTGGCCCGTCGCCAGAAGGCACGAGTCTCCATGCCCGGAGGATGTGCTTTCGGGCACCGGCCCGTCGATCTCCACCTTCGCGGCCTTGAGGCACTCGGGGCACGAATTCGCCTTGAAAACGGAGACATCATCGCTGAAGCCGATCGACTGAAGGGGGCCACCGTCTTCCTGGGCGGTCCATTCGGCTCCACGGTGACCGGAACCGCCAACATCATGAGTGCCGCCGTTCTGGCCAAGGGCACCACTGTGATCGAATCCGCTGCCTGTGAGCCTGAGATCGTCGATCTTGCTGATCTGCTGATCTCGATGGGAGCCCGCATCGAGGGTGCCGGTTCGCCCCGTCTGGTCATCGATGGCGTGGAGGCGCTCGGAGGTGCCGACCACAGCGTGATGCCGGACCGAATCGTGGCGGGGACCTGGGCAGTCGCTGCGGCTGCCACCAATGGCGATGTCATTCTCGAACGGTTCCCCTGGGATTCTCTTCTCGCCTTCCTCGACGTCATGAAGCAGGTGGGTGTGAGGATCGAGCGACTCGACAACGGTGCTCAGTGCGCCCGTGAGGCGACCGTCCGGGTGACCAGTGAGCGCCATCTCCGCCCTGCAGTCATCACGACTCAGCCCCATCCCGGGTTTCCCACCGACCTCCAGGCTCAGCTGGTGGCGCTGCTGTGTCTTGCTGAAGGCAACAGCGTGATCACCGAAAAGATCTATCCGGAGCGTTTCATGCATGTCGCGGAACTCGCTCGCATGGGTGGACTCTTCACTCGACAGGGGCCCACGGTCGTCGTGCAGGGTGTGAAGAATCTCGTGGGTGCGCCTGTGATGGCAAGCGACCTGCGTGCCTCCGCCTGCCTGGTGATCGCGGGATTGGCCGCTCGTGGAACCACGACCGTGAATCGTGTGTACCACCTCGATCGAGGCTATGTCCGCATGGAGGACAGGCTCGCCGAGCTNGGTGCGAACATTCGACGCGAGGATGATCGAGAGAAATCGACGGTCGACACCACCGCTCAGCCCTCGATCGAGATCATCGCCTCCTCAGCGACCGCTTCTCCGGCCAAGCTCGTGAAGTCCGATGGCTGAGGCGACGGCCACGTTGAGTGATTCCTGCTGATCCATCGTGCCGCGTCCCGGTATGTGGACCAGTTCATCACACAATGCCCGGGTCGACGGCGAAAGACCATCTCCCTCCGAACCGACGATCATGATCGTTTTTTTGGCGACGGTCATGTGCTCTATGTCATGGGAGACATCCGACAGCTCCAGACCGATGACTTTGAAATCGATCGCTTTCAGGGTCTGCAGGGTCTCGTGAAAATCATCGGCGACCTTCCATGGAATCCTGAAGACATGGCCGCTTGAAATCCGGATCGTCTTTCGAAAGAGAGGGTCGGTGCAGCCCGGACCCAGAAGAAGTCCAGACGCACCGAGGCACGCGGCATTTCTGAAGAGACTGCCCATGTTGTCGACGTGAGCCACACCATCGGCTGCGAGCAGAGTGCATGTCGATCGTGTGCAGACCTCTTCGAGTCTCAGCTGCTTCGGTGCGCCCGGGTTCCTCCGCCCAAGTGCGAGCGCTCCGCGGTGAAACCCGTACCCGCTGACGGCATCGAGCGCACCGTTGGGGGTCACATACACCGGGACAGCGTCATCGAGTCTGTCCAGAAGCGCCTGCAAACGCATCTGGACGTCTTCCTCCACCAGCACCGTCTCGACGGGCCAGCCACTCTCGAGGAAGCGTTCGAGGACCCGTTGCGATTCGACCGTGAACAGCGAACGAGCCCCTCTGAGATCCGCGTCTCTCAGGTCACGGAAGGCATTCAGTCGTGGATCATCGAGGTCATCGATCCTGATCATCGGTCTCATCGATTTCATCATCCGGACCGGGTTCTCCATCGCTCGATCCTTGGATTTCAATGAGTTNCGATTGAGCGTCTTCGAACTCGGCGAGTGTCGCTCTCAATGAATCAAGCAGATGTTCAAGCAGATCGTCATCGTTGATATTGTCTGAATTTCCCTTGAGCATCTCCAGTGCACCGAGGAATCGTCTCAGTTGAATCGCACTTCGAGTCCAGCGTTGAAGGATATCAAGCTTGATTTCGAGTCTTTGATCTTCCAACGACGGTTTTTCGATCAAGGGGATCCCGAGTGAATCGATGATCTCACTCTGGGCAAGCAGGAGTTGTTGAGCGGCGAGTGCACTGTTGCCCACCGCGACCTGAAGTGATCTGCGTGCATCCGACGCCATCGACTGCACAAGCTTCTGGATGCTTTGAAAATCACTCCACGAGTAGTTCGCCTGGTCGATGATCGACTTGATCTGGGGGAGCACCTGGGTGTCGATGCGAGTCGAGATCTCTCTGGCATCCTCGAGTGCCAGATTCACGGCATCAACGAGCTTTCGTCGCCTTTCGGGGCCGAAGGTCTCTCTCAATTCGAGAATGGTCTTTTCAGTCAACTCGGTTTTCTGCGTCAATTCGTCGAGTTCCAGCTTCATGTCCGGCAACTGGGTTTGAAAGGCTTCGATTCGGTTTTGAATTCTCTCGAGTCGTGGCGTCCAGATCTCGACATCCTGCGAGGTCTGTTCCATGATGCTTTGGAAATCCTCGTTGAAGCTCGCAATTCCGTTCTCGCCACGCAGGCTCGTCGAAATTCTCTGCATTCCCTCAGTCAATTCATCTGTGTTCCTCTGGATCTCAACGATCTTCGAGGCGTCCTTGGCTCCCAGTATCCCCCTGATCGCGGGTGGCTTGGATGCTGAGAGAATCTCCATCCCGTTCTTCAGTTCGGGCTTCGAGTCATCCCCAAAGGAGCTGATCGTGAGCGAGGCAGCTCCACCCACCATCGAATCGGATCTGTGGATCTCAGCGCCTGGATACAGCGCGAATGGTTTCTTGATGAAGATTTCCGCCTTGAGCGTGTCTTTCTCGATGCGGAGAGAGTCGATCTGACCGACCGTGATACCCGCTGCCGTGATCAGCGAACCGGTCTGCAGTGTGCCCACTCCATCACTCATCGTGAAATCAAGCGTGTACCGGGCGCCCTCCACGGCATTCGCATTGCGCCTGATCAGACCCAGTGTGAAGCTGAATCCCACCACGAGGATGATGATGGTGAGGAGGCCTGCTCTGAAGTTGCTTCGCTCTTTTTTCTGAATGGATCTGGTCACCGGAATGCTCCGTGAGCGCGGGATCTTCTACTCGTCGACGATTTCGGAGAAGAGTCGTTCCTGGGCCGTCTTGAATCTCTGAAGAGAATCAAGCACGTATTTGATGACCTCTTCTCGCAATTCAGGTCTTTCTTCGAGCGTGGCGGGTGTGAGTTCGAAGACTGATTTGAATGCAAGGGCGGCTGATTCGAGTTCCGAGGTCGCCATGACGTAGCTTCGAGCTGACTCGTAGAGGTTCTCGTGCTCAAGCACCTCGCTGGTCGGGGTGTACAGGAGTTTCCAAGGGTTTCTTCGGACTTCGAGCGTCGTCAGCTTCAGCTGTGCGGTGGCCTGCCTCAGGTTGGCGAGCATCATGCTCACATCCGGCATTCGCATGATCAGTTCATCATTGATCTTGATGAGAGAGTCGTCCAACGACTTCACCCCATTCAGCCCACTCGAAAGGATCTCATCGATCTGCCCCATCGTCTTGGTGCGAAAGTCACCCATGACGGCTCGCCCATCCTTGGTCATGGCCAGGACGTTCTGCATGCTTTCGTCGAGTACAGAGGTGTTGTCGTTGAGAATGCCGTTGATTCGAGCCATTCCCTGATTCGCACCTGCGAGCATCGGGCCGGCGTCGTTCATGGCATCGTCGAGTTTCTTGGAGGCCTGATCGATGTTCGTGATCGTGTCACCGATCTTCTTCGACCACAGCGCGTAATCCATGCGGACCTTGCCGAGAGTGGTTCTGGCATCGGTCAGCATCGGCACGACATCTTCGTTCCATTCGTCCGGAATTCTGGTGAGGAATTCCGTGAAATCCTCGATGTTGGTCATGGCTCCGCTGGCTTTCTTCGCGTTGCCGGGACCCAGGAGGGTCGCGATCACGCCGCCGCCGCTNTGGGCGATCAGTTCGGCCCCTTCAGTGAGTGGTTTCTCGTCCGGTGCGGATGGTGTCGGGCCCCCGAGATCCGTGAAGTTGAGCCAGGCGCTTCCCCCGAGCAACGGCATGTATCTCGTGACCTCGGCGTTCGAGTAAAGCGTCACGTCGTCGTCCATTTCGAATGTGACGAGGATTGAATCCAAGCGGCTGTTCTTGGTGTTCGATGTGGTGAAGACGGGAGCAACGCTCAGCACCATGCCCTTGTTGAGGCCACCGATCTTGACCTTGCTTCCTTCCGCCAGACCACTGATGCCCTGTTCAACGGTGAATCGAACCGAGTAGTTCTTGTTCTGGACGAATGGGTCCCAGCCACTCAGCACGATGATGACCGCAATTCCTATCGCGAGCACGCTCAGGATGAATGTTCCTGCGATCACATTGTTACGAGATTTTTCGGAAGCTTCCGCCATGAGTCTTGCTCCATTCCCCCGTAGTGTCGTCTGAACAGTCCTTGCTGTCCAACTAACGGGTCAACTGGAGATCATGCTCTGGTTGGTGGGGAAGCGTTCCACGGCTCCGAGGAGCTGTTCCACCTGAACCGGTGGGGGCATGTTCATCAGTCTTCTTCGAAGAGCATTCACGGTTTTCAGCTCTTCCGCACCCATCAAGAGGTCCTCTTTTCGAGTGCCCGAAGACGCCAGATTGATCGCGGGAAAGATCCTTTTCTCTGAAATCGAACGATCCAGAATGAGTTCCATGTTTCCAGTGCCCTTGAACTCCTCGAAAATGACCTGGTCCGCTCTCGAGCCGGTATCGACAAGGCAGGTCGCGATGATGGTGAGACTCCCACCTTCCTCCGCCTTGCGTGCCGCACCGAACATCTGCTTGGGAACCTCGAGTGCCTTGGCATCGAGCCCTCCGGACATCGTTCGTCCGCTGGAGGCGTATTTCTTCGAATTGTTGAAGGCTCGCCCCAGGCGTGTCAGCGAGTCGAGCAGCACCACGACATCCTTGCCGGCTTCGACCATCCGNCGTGCTCTTTCGATCGCCAGCAGGCCCATCGAGATGTGCTTTTCCACGTCTTCGTCATTGCTTGAAGCGAGCACGAAGGCCGGGACGTTTCGCTTGAAGTCGGTCACTTCCTCGGGACGTTCGTCGATCAACAGGGCGACCAGTTCCACGTCAGGATGGTTCTTCTTGATGCCGAAGGCGATGTTCTGCAGCAGAATCGTCTTGCCCGCCTTGGGCGGCGCCACGATGAGGCCACGGGTGCCGAAGCCGATTGGGCAGAACATGTCGATCANTCGGCAGGCAGGCGGGCATCCCTCGTATTCGAGATTCATTCTGGGCTGGGGATCGATCGCGGTCAGCTCGCTGAAGGTCTTACGCTTCGCGTAGTCCCCTGGTTCCAGTCCCTCCGCGGAGAGGATTCTTTGCGCGATCTTGCGGACCGGTCTGCCACCGCCACCTCTGCGTCGTCGTTTTGCCTTTCGAGATTCGACCTCCACGGTCATGCTGGTCAGATGTCTGAGCGGACAGGTCTCGTCGAGGTTCATCGGGATGAACGGATCATCCTTCGATTCGACCAGTCCGTTCTCCAGCTGGCGCAGGCGTGCATCCGCTCCATCATGCAGCTGGAGGATTCCAGTCACGGTGGTCAGCGTTTCGTTTTCACTGGTCTCTGGTGGCACGAGTTCGTTCTTTCTGGGCAGGCGGTCCGTCAGGCATGGATGCATCTTCGGAAGCTTGTGTATCCAGTGCCAAGGCCTCATGGCCGACGGAGTGTTCCGCTTCTGACGATGATCACGAGTCGAATGACTCCTGGCATCTTCGTTCTGGCACGTCGTGGAGCGTGTCTCGAATACGCTTGTCTTCCCTCGTCATCTTCGTTCTCGAGCATCTCGAGGATGATTCAGGGCGCGTCTTCGACAGGCACAATTGGAACAGTCTTCGCGGGTGATGTCAACTTGATTCAGGCATCGTGGGCCAGAGCGGAAGACGCTCTGGCGGCAAGGCGGGCGTTTCCGAGCAACAGTGCGATGTTGGCGTCCAGTGACTCACCCGAGGTCTCTTCGGCAAGTGCCGTCAGGAGAAAGGGGGTCAGGGCCTGCCCCTTGATTCCCTGTTCTTTCGCGGAATGGCAGGCTCGAGTCACGATGTCTTCGATCATGTCTCCATCGAGTGCGTCATCCTGCGAGATCTCGTTGAGAAGCAGAATGCCCTCCTCTCGCTTGAG
>NYVB01000138.1 GCA_002684315.1 Planctomycetaceae bacterium
CTCGGCTCGAGTCACGGTCTACCGGGGAATGAACTACCTCCTCCCGACCCTGTTGACGGCGATCTCCGACTTGAGCATGGATGATCAGGCCGAAGTGATCCCCGCGGGCGAGCCACTGGCATCCGGCTCCGAACCCATGCAGTCCCCTCGAAACACGCTCGATGATGCGGATGACACCGCGGATCGTCTCGAGGAGCGTCTTCGCAGCCGACTTGGTTCACTGCCCGTCAGCTCCGAGACCGCGATCACGGAACGGAATGCCTCCGGTACAAGCCGGACGATGGCGGAGGGCGATCGAATTCAGAACAGACGTTGTTCGATTCTGCGCGATCAGAGATCCGGGACCTGGCGAATTCTCTTCACCTCCGAGGGTGTCGATCGGCGTGATCCCACGATGGAGATTCTCCCCTGCCTGCTGCTGGAGAAGCTTCAACGGAGAGCCGCCCAGAGCGATCTTCCTGAATCGATCCTGCTGAGCGGTGAGATCACCCGGTATCAAGGCCGTAACTATCTCCTCCCAACGCGTTGGCGACCCACCTCGTCATCCTCGAATATTCAACGTTGACGAGCCTCGATGAGGCAGGGACGGCGCTTCTGCGCTACCCTGATCTCATGAGCTACCCCACAGTCAATATCGAAACATCGCATGGCCCGATCACCGTCGAACTCTGGGACGATGTCGCCCCGAATCACGTCGACAACTTCGTCTCGCTCGCTCGAGACGGGTTCTACGATGGTCTGACCTTTCACCGAATCATTCCCGGTTTCGTGATCCAGGGCGGATGCCCCAAGGGCAACGGCACCGGTGACGGGCCTCGCCGCCTCAAGGCCGAGTTCAACGATCGTGAACATCATCCCGGTGTTCTGTCGATGGCTCGTTCCGCGGATCCCGATTCCGCGAGCTCGCAGTTCTTCATCTGTCTCACCCGAGACCACTGCCAGCATCTTGACAACCAGTACACGGGCTTCGGCAAGGTAATCGAGGGCATGGACGTGGTCGAAAAGATCGCCGCCGTTCAGGTCGATCCCAACTCCGGCGCTCCGGTCGGTGACGCCCCAAGCATGGTCACCGCATCGGTGGTCGAAGTCGCCGAGTAGGACGTTCGAAACCCGATCATGAACGACACCTCGTCCGAGTCGAAGATCATCTCGAAGCGACTGAAGGTCGGTCTCGAGATCCACGTCGAGCTGCAGACTCGTTCCAAGATGTTCACGCGAACACCGAACGTCGCTCATCCTGACTTCGAGAACAGTGCACCAAACACCCTGGTCGATCCCGTGGTGGCCGCACTCCCGGGAACTCTCCCGGTGATGAACCGTGCGGCGGTCGAGATGTCGATGCTGGTCGGTCTCGCACTCGAATGCGAGATCGCCCGCTTCTCCAAGTGGGATCGAAAGAACTACTACTACCCGGATCTTCCCAAGGGCTATCAGATCTCGCAGTACGATCTGCCTCTTTGCCATGACGGGCAGTTCATGATCCGGGACTCCTCCGGCGAGCAGCGACGCATCGGGATCGTTCGTGCGCACCTCGAAGAGGACACCGGCAAACTGGGACATGAGCTCCCCGGTGGGGGACGCTTTCAAGGATCGCTCGTGGATCTCAATCGAGCGGGCACGCCTCTTCTGGAGATCGTCACCCACCCCGACTTCGACGATGCCCAGGATGTCGTGACCTTCGGTCAGGATCTGCGGCAGCTCTGCCGCTTTCTTGGTGTGACTCAGGGTGTCATGCAGCGCGGGCACATGCGCTTCGAGCCCAACATCAACCTCGAGATGGACCTCGAGGATGGTCGCACGATCTGCACGCCCATCGTCGAGGTCAAGAATCTGAACTCATTCCGAGCCGTCCGCGGGGCGATCGAACATGAATACGACCGCCAGGAGATCGCCTGGAGAGAAGATGGTCGTGTGATGGGACCCGGCGCCAAGGCGACTCGTGGTTGGGATGATGAGAAGCTCGTCACCGTGCTTCAGCGTGAAAAAGAGGATGCGCACGACTATCGCTATTTCCCCGATCCGGATCTCGTCCCGGTCGTCGTGGACGATGCCTGGTTGGAGACGGTTCGTGCGAGACTCACCGAGCTCCCTGCAGCCAAGCGGGCTCGCTACGTCGAGACTCTCGGATTACGTGCTGCGGANGCCGATGCGCTGCTCGAGGAACCCGATACCGCCACCTACTTCGAGCAAGTCGCCATGGAATCAGCCAGTGCCGGAGACTGTTCCGCGGTCTCGAAATTGATTCTCAATCAGGTCGCCAAACGTTCCAACGAGGCAGGGCTTCCGCCATCACGCCTTGGAACAAGTCCCGAACAGCTCGCCGGAGTGCTGGAGTTGCGTCGATTGAATGAACTGGGCGCTCAGTCGATCGATGCCTTGCTGGCACTCCTCGAGACCTCCGAAGGCACCGCCCGCGAGGTCGCCGAACAGGGAGGCCTTCTCGTCGTGCTCGACGACTCCCAGCTTGAAGCATGGTGCGCCTCGGCGATCGAGGCCAACGAACAGGCCGCGGATGACGTTCGTGGCGGCAAGGTCGCCGCCCTTGGTCGTCTCACCGGTCACGTCATGAAATCAGCCAGAGGATCCGCGGACGCCAAGGCGGTTCAGGCGAAGCTCCTCGAGATGCTGCAGGGCTGAATCGCCTTCATTGCGATCTTGATTCCGGCATCTCGCCTCTTGAAACCGCTTCGGCCTCTCGAACACGTCCTTCCGCGTTGAGAATCTCCACGAGCTGCTGACGGATGGTCGGCTCATTGGGTTCGAGCTCGAACGATCGGTACAAGGCTTCGATGCCCTTGTCGTTTCTATCCTGCAGCACGTACCCCAGGGCAAGGGCTCGATACGCGAAGGGGTTCTCCGGGGCGACGTCCAGAGTACGCTCGGTGAGCCGAACGCCCTCGGCAAGGTCGAAGGGTGTCTCGGCATTGTTCATGAGCAGCACGGAAAGTCGTCTGATCATGGCCAGGATTTCGGGTCTCTCCGTGAGGAGTACGCTGATCTCGTCGACTTTTTCGGGTTCGAATCCCTCGAGAGCAAGCCAGGCAGGGACGGATTCCTCCGAGTTGGCGATTCCCTCTCGCAGCAAGGTGATCGCTTCCCAGGGTCTGCCTTCGCCTTCGAGCCAGATCACGTATTCGTCCATGATCTGGAAATTCGCGGGGTATTCGTTGATGCCTCGCAGATAGGTCTCACTGGCTTCCAGAGACTTGCTCTGCGACCGGAGGATCCGTGCGAGTCCCGCGATCTTCTCGGGCGACATCCCGTACTTTCGCATGCTTTCACGAAGAAAATCCGCGGCTTCATCACGTCGATTCTCAACCGAGTAGAGCCATGCGATTCGATTGTCGATCTCCGGCTGAAGCATCGGCAGCAGAGCGATCCCTCCATCNCCGATCCATGAAGCGGCCTGATAGGCCGCGCGCGCCTTTCGAGCGTGTTCCAGTATCGGCGTGTCCGGGATCACCGGGTCCGTCGAGAACACCATCGAAGCGGTGCTGGTGATCTTCATGTCGTGATAATCGGCATAGGCCATGAGAGAACGAACACTGGCCGAATGGACGATGAATGCGCACAGAATGATCGACCCCAGCAGGNAGACCTTTCCTTTTCCGGTCACCCGACCCGCTCGCTTGAGCTGCCAGTTGTGAATCTTGACATCGGTACGCTTGAAGCAACTCCATGCTTTGAACAGGAAGAACATCATCAGTGCGGTCAGGCCACTTGCGAAGAGCAGCGGAACCAGGCCATACAGTTGATAGACCGAGAGAAACGTGATCACCGTGATCACTCCGAACACGATGTCCTCGTTCCGGGTGAGGTCCCAGCTCCGTTCCTTGCGACCTTCAGGCACGACCTTCTTGATCGCGGGCTTCGCGATGCCGAACGAGAGTGCATCCATCGGGCAGACGCTGACGCAGTCCATGCACTTCATGCAGCCCTGGTCGATCACCATTCCGAAATCACGCACCTCCTCATGCACCCTCACATTGCTGGTGCAGACCGCGGTGCAATGTCCGCATTGCTCGCAGTTGTCGTTGACCTTGATGCGTCCGATCGCAAGCTGATCGAGCGGTGCGAAGAATCCCCCATAGGGGCATCCATAGGTGCAGTAGCCTTTCATGCCCAGGAAATAGACGGTGAAGAATCCGCAGATCAACAGAAAGGGGATCCCGACGATCCATCCGGGAAACGTGCCCCAGAANTCAGATGTGGTCAGGTGCGTCGAGAATCCAGGCCAGTTTCCACCGCGTCCCAGCATCGGTGCCACCACGAATCGATCGAAGAGCGGCCAGAGGAACATGTACATCGCCAATGCCAGNGGCATGAACATCAGGACTCTTGAACGGAACGGTCGTGGTCTGATTCCGATGCGTTGCAGGAATTTCGCACTCGCATCCTGGAGAAGGACCACATGGCACCCCCAGCCACAGAACCATCTCCCGAGAACGGCCGTCGAGGCGAGCGTGACGACGAAGAAGATGAATCCGACGGTGATCACCCCGTATTTGACGGTCTCCATCGATTCCGAGGGTTCGATGGGTGTGATCGTGGTTCCCGTGATCAGCCATTGCACGATGTGGGCGATGATCAGCACCTGGATGATGATCAAAACGGTGAAACGAAGCTTCGAATTACGGCTGGTGGCGATCTTTCCTTCGGATTTCCCCCCCAGCTGGGGAAGATTGATCTCTACGGGCTGTTCTGAAGGAGTCATGGCCATTCATCNTAGTCTGCACTTCTGGATCAGATTCATCAAACTGACGATCTTGTTGGTCCACAGGATCGTATATTCTGTGTCCCTCGAGGCCTTCATCGGCTTCAAGGACACCCATCATGAGTAATCGAGACTACTACGAAATTCTTGGCATTTCCAAAGATGCCTCGCAAGATGAACTTCGACAGGCGCACCGGCGCCTCGTCAGGAAGCTTCATCCCGATGTCAACAAAGCCGAAGACGCCTCTTCCCGATTTTCCGAAGTCCAGGAAGCCTATGACGTCCTCTCCGATTCAGAGAAACGGGCTCAGTACGACCGCTTCGGCCACTCGGGTTCGGCAGCCGGCCAGCCCGGTCCGCAGGGAGGTGGGGCCCCCTGGTCCGATGTCGATCCCGAGACCTTTGAAAGCGTCTTTGGCGACTTCTTCAAGGGCGCCGGTGGAGGCAGGGCCGGCGGGGGCTTCGATCCCGGTGGGTTCTCCGGTCAGGGCCGGCGTGCTCGACAGGCACCTCCTCGCCGAGGATCCGATCTTCGACACCAACTCGACATCACGTTCCTCGTGGCTGCNCGAGGTGGTTCCGAGACTCTTCGGCTCACCGCTCATGATGGTGGTGAGGAAAAGATCGAGGTTCGCATTCCTGCCGGTGTACAGAATGGAGCCACGCTTCGAGTTCGCGGCAAGGGTGGTAGTGGATCAGCCGGTGGCCCGGACGGTGACATTCGACTGAAACTCAAGGTGGGACCGCATCCCTGGTACCGCCGTGACGGTCTCGATCTCATGATGGACGTNCCGATCTCGATCACGGAATCGGCGCTGGGAGTCACGGTCGAGCTGCCTCTGCTGGCGGGGTCCGCGACGCTTCGGATTCCTCCAGGTACCGGAAGCGGTGTCAAGCTGAGGATGAGCGGCAAGGGNATCACGGACGCCAAGGGTGTCTCTGGTGATTTTCTTGCTGTGGTTTCCGTGGTTGGGCCGAAATCTCTTTCAGAAGAGGACCAGTCCACCCTCTCCGAGATCGGGCAGCGACTTGACGATCCCCGTCGTTCGCTGCCATGGTCCGAATCTTTCGAGTCCTGAAGACTCGCAGTGCAAGGAGAGTCATGTCTTCCAAGTCGAATTCATCTCAAGGCAACCCTCTTCAGACCGTGTCCCGCACTGCGTCCAACGAACCGCAGGTCCGGTACATCTCCCGCCCCGTGCGAGCCGCGCAGGCGCCTGATCCACTTGGTGACTTCCTCCGTCTCGGCGGTCTGATCGTATCGATCCTGGTGATCGTTCTGCTTCTGGTCGCGGTGATCGGTCTGATCGGCATCCGACTCGGCTTCGAGCCGTCATTCGGCCTTCCAAACCGAAGTCTCGGCTGGAGTGATTTCCTGGTCTCCGGATTCGAGATGGTTCGCGCCCTCCCGGACATCATCACCCGTGTCGGCAATCAGCAGATCCTCCTTCCGGTGCTGGGTTTCATGTTGATCGGAACACCTGCAGCATTGCTCGTGATCGNCCGACCGCGTGTGCCCGGTGGGCCGGCACTGCGTCCACAGGTCCAGGGGCTTGCCCTGGCTGGTTCGCTCTTCTCGTCCCTGTTCTACATCGGTGCCGTGATCTGGCTGGCCGGACCCTGGCGGGCCGATATTCTCCAGGGTGTGTCACCGCTTTTCGATCGATACGTCTCCTGGTNCGACGCCTTCATCATGATCTGCGGCGTCGATGCCTTTCTCATCTGTGCCATGATCCCCTGGCTGATATTCTCGTTTCGGCTGCCACTCTTCCGTGAGTTGCAGTTCGCCACTCGTGGGATCGCGCTCATCGGATCGGTTCTGATTCTTTTCGGTGCTTCCATCACCCTTGGAATCCACAACGGTCTGATGAAGCCGCGCCTCGTCGAGGGGACCACCAGTGTTCTCTTCGGCTCCGTGGGTGACGACCTTCTGGTCATCGAATTGGATCCGATCTTCTTTCGATCGACATGTCTGGTGATCGACGCCGACAGCGTTCGTTTCGACGGCATGAGTTCGGTCGATCAACTTCTTCGAACGGATGATTCCGGCTCAGGTTCCTGAACCGCCACGGCCGTAGCGCTCGATGGCTTCGTTCACCGTTCGATGCACGTTCAGCGGACCCGGGACCATCTCCCAGACCACTTCGAAGGTTCCACTGCCGGCGGTGGCGAAACCGACGGTTCCCATGCCGAGGATCCGTTCGACGACCTTCGTGAAGATGGCCGAATGCTGGATCCTGTTCAGGGGTGCTTCGATCATCGAGAATTGAAAGACACCGCGTCTGACCACGATTCGTCTGTCCGTCAGCACGTAGATCCGATTGGCCCAGTCCAGCAGCTTCCAGACCACTCTGATGGTGAGCCCGGCGGCAAGTGCAGGGAAGACCTGTGTCTCGGGGACGTTGACCGGCGCCCAGACCTGATGTCCCAGCCACGCGAAGAAGAGTGCGACGGTGATCATCAGAAGATACGCCCACCCACCATCGATGAGCACGAACCATGGGCTCGGTCGTGCGACCAGGAGAACGATCTCTCCGTCCTGAAGGAGCTCCTCGACACTCGCGGAGATCACGGAGGCGTCACCATGTTCCGTGGTGACCTCTGCCAGGCAGGCATCCTTGCCGCTTGTCTTTCGTTCAGCCATCGTTCAGTTCCTGCAAAGTGCCGATGAATGGAAGATTCCTGTAGAGCCCGTCGTGGTCGAGACCGTACCCCACGACGAACTCATCGGCGATTTCGAATCCTGCATATTCACATCTCACTTCATGGGAGCGTTCGACCTGCTTGTCCAGAAGGACGCAGGCTCGAATCGATCTTGGTTCGACCGCCTCCACAAGCCGGCGAAGCATCGAAAGCGTGCCACCCGAATCAAGGATGTCATCCACGAGAACCACATGTGAGTCCCTGAGGACTTCCGGAATGGGCGTCTGGAGGTGGGCTCCACGACTGGTCGTGGCCGTCCCCGGGTAACTCTGCACGGTGACCGGCGCGATGCGGAGTGGCAGCTTCAATCGCCTGATCAGATCGGACACGAAGAGCATCGATCCCGTCATGATCGGGACCAGCGTGATCTCGCCTTCGAGCGGACCCAGGTCGCTTTCNATCCGGTTGGCAAGTTCCTCGACTCTTGCGGCGATTCTCGCCTCATCGATCAGCACGGTGATGTCGTCCTGATCGATCATGTTCGGATTCTTCTTGGCATCATGGCTCATCTGAAACCCTCGATTCGAAGAGCGGTCGTCTCAGGCGCAGGCGACCCGGATCTGTTCGTAGAGATCTTCTGGATTCTGTGCCGCATAGGCCTGAGCTCGAAAAGATTCGTCGTTCATCAGTCGGCTTATTCTTCCCAGAGCCTGGATGTGGTCCGCGATCCTGTCNGATGGAGACAGGAGCAGTGCGATCATCNTCACCGGCTTCTGATCTATCGAATCGAANTCGATGCCCTNGGGAATGATTCCGATCGCCATGGTCAGGTTCTTGAGGTACTGGCTCTTGCCATGTGGAATAGCCAGTCCCTGGCCGATTCCCGTCGATCTCTGGACTTCTCTCTCCCAGACCACGCGCTTCATCTCTTCTGGATCAGGAAGATTGGTCTTCTCAGCGAGTCGGTCGACGAGTACGTCGATGGAATCTCTCTTGCCCTCGACTTCAAGAGGAACCATCACCGATTCAGGGGTCAGGAAATCCAGTATCGATAATGCACGTGAAGAACTCATGATCAGCCACCTTGCTTGAGGGGCGTCATACTAACCCGTCAGGAATCGTTCTGCTCGACCGGACCTCGTCTCAGCCGTCACCCTGCGACCAGTTCGAGAGGAGCCTTGCGAGGTCCGTTCCGGAAATGATCCCGTCACCGTCGAGATCGTACAGCGTGCTCGAGGTCCCCCAGGTTGCCAGAAGAAGCGACAGATCGAACCCGGTCACCAGACCGTCGCCGTTGTAATCACCGACCAATTCCTCTTTGGGTTCCGAGTCATCGGACTGAGAGAAGATCATGATCGAGTAGGGGGCCACCTGGATGACGGCACTGTCCTGCATGCCATCCCGGTCGAGGTTCTGCGTCAGCACGACATCGGATCCGTATCCGCCGAATGACTCGTCGAATGCCTCATCGTCGCTGTTGAAGAGGCAGTGCCAGGCACCTGATCTCGGCATCCCGATCCGGTAGTTGCTCCAGGTCGTGTTGGAGAAATTGGCGAGGACCACGACGTCGTCACCGATACCGCCGTCATACCAGCGGTGATACGCGATCACCTTCGCGGAGTCATTGAGATGATGGACGTTCAATCCGAAGCCTTTGAGACCCTTGCTGGATCCGGTGAGATTTCTTCGAAGTTCGATCAGACGTGCGTAGAGGTCCCTGATACCCGAGAACGTCTCGAGACGATCCCAATCGAGTGGTACTTCGTCTCGGAAGTACTCGTCCTCGAGAAATTCCTGGCCCTGGAAGATCATGGGAATCCCCGGTGTCGAGAAGACCACGCCCGCTGCGAGCGTCGATCGTTTCTTCGCGTAGTAGCTGGTGGCGTTTCCGGGATCGATCTCCTCCGGAACACGTGCCCGTCCGTTGGCGACCTCNTCGTGGCTTTCGGTGTAGANGACTCTTTGCGTCGGGTCGCCGTTGTAATTGAATCCGATCGCATCGCGTACCGCATACATCGAGCGATCCCAATCGTTCGGGGTCTCCACGGCTTGTCTGATCGGATAATAGAACCTCGAGTCCCATTGGCTGTCGAATCCGGCACCACCAGCACCGATCGTGCGTGTCAGCCATGGATTGGCATCGAGATCCTCCGCGATCATGATCCGGCCGGGAAATTGAGCGTTCACATCATTGTTGATGTCCTGAAGAATGGACCATCCCTCGGNNANTTCACCNTTCGGTGGATCCGTCATCCTGANGTACTTGGTNCCATCCATGCGGATGCCGTCCATGCGGAATTCACCAAGCCAGTGNGTCACNTTGTCTCTGATCCATTGNCGCACGTTGGNNTCGGTGAAATCGGGACGCGTGTCTCCCCACGGNGTGTTGGCNCGNTCATCATCGTAGAAATAGATTCCACCACGNCCATCCGGACCGGCACCGTCATACTGCCAGATGTCCATGTCNTTGGGNCCGATGTGACTGAACACGAGATCNGCGAGCACCGCGATNCCTCGNNCGTGTGCTTCATCNATGAANTNTTTCAGCTCNTCCGGAGTNCCGTANGCTGATTCCACNGTGAAGATGTGCGCGGGGTTGTAGCCCCANGAGATCTCTCCCGGAAANTCATGGAACGGCATCANNTCGATCGCNTTGACTCCCAGATCCTCGAGGTAGTCGAGATAGAGAGTCGCCTGTTCGAGGGTTCCCACTNCGNNNTGNCCGGGAANCGTTCCAAATGTTCCAAGGTGCATCTCGTAGATGACCAGNTCATCGAAATCAGGTCTTTGAAAGTCTGTGTTCTGCCATTCGTAGGCGTCCAGATCGTAGACCACTGAATTGCCCACCGAGTTGGTCACGTCGAAGGCTCGCGCGTCGTTGCGCTCGAGGATCCCGTCTGCGGTATTCAGGCGGAACTTGTACTGGCTTCCAGCAAGTGCGAAGGGGACCTGTACCGACCAGTAGCCGTCGCTCTCAGGAAAGAGAGGGTGGCTTTCGGTGTTCCAGAAGTTGAATGATCCCAGGACATGCACTTCGACGGCGTTGGGCGCCCACACTCGGAAACTCACACCTCTGGTGGAGCCGATTTGATATGGATAGGCACCGATCCCCTCGATCTCGGAGGGGCCTTCTTGTGCGCTGATGGCATCGCATGCCAATACGCCCACGGCGCATGAGGCAAGCAGGGTGTTCAGTTTCATTCTCATAGGTTCAGAATACCCCTCCGGAGGCTGAATCGCCATGCAAACCTCTTCATTCCCCTGCCTCAGCCCCAAGAATGAATCGAATCGGACCGCCTCATTTCGCTTATTGACCCGCTTTGCTTTCGGTTCCTTTCAGGATTGGTTGCAAATCATCATTTCCCGCTTGATGCCCGCCTTCTCCTTGTTTAGCTTGAATGTCCCTGATTCGCTGTGAACAAGGTCTACAGCTCGCCACTCCGAGTGTTGGAGTCGCANCCAGGTTGCTTGGCCGATCGGAAACCGTTTCTGGAGATTCAAGATGTCNCACNTGCACCGTTGTCTGCTTTTNNCCACGCTTGCCTCGATCTCCNTCNCGTCATTNGCGGCAGCACAGCTTTCCTCCATCGACGGCACGACTCAGGTGGACGACCCCGTGCTTCCTCTCATGCAGCAGCAGTTCGTGAGTACTGAGTTCGGCGACAACGACGATCCGGATCCGTTCAATTCGAACGGCTCGGAGTTGTGCGGCGTCTACGCCACCGTCTCCGATGGCCTCCTGTACATCTTCATTCCCGGCAATCTGGAAACGAATTACAACAAGTTCGAACTGTTCCTCGACTTCGATGAATCAGTTGGTCAGAACGTACTTCGGATCGACAATCCCGATGTCGACTTCAACGGACTCAACGCCATGGGTGGCAGTGTCATCAGCGGAGCGCCCGGCATGAGATTCGATGACGGATTCACGGCCGACTTCTACATCACGGTCGGCATGGGAGTNGANGGCAAGGGNGNGAANCCCGCCATNTACGCNAACGCCGCGCAGATCCTNACCGATGGNGGAGGCGTGGGNNTCTATCTNGGCAGCAGCATCGACAACCCCAATGGGTTCGGCGGAATACTCAGTGACACCGGNATCGAGCTGGCCGTCGACAATTCGAACATCGCAGGAGTGTCCGGTGGTTCGGGAGCCGCNCCACCCGACGTCGCGGACGGCGTCACGACCGGCATCGAGATTCTGATCCCGCTTGCGGGGGTCGCTCCCGGCTATGTCGCGGGCAGCGGAATGCGTCTCTGCGCCATGATCAACAACAGCAGTCACACCTTCACCTCCAACCAGATCCTTGGACCCCTCGAAGCACCTTCCGACAATCTCGGAGAGACGCGCCTCGTCGACTTCAGGGCGATGCCCGGCTGTCAATTCGTGGCGTTCGACGGCGATGACAACACCTATGACTGCGGATGTGATGACTGCAACGGCGGTGGCGGCGAACCATCGATTCCAAGCGTCGTCATGGATGGTGTCGCCGATGGTTCCTACGGCGCTCCGCTGGCCGTGCAGGACACGCAGACCGGATTCGGTGATGCCTCTCTCGGACTGCAGGCTCTCTGCGACGGTTCCGAACTCGATGCCCTCTTCGGTTTCATCGATGACGACCGGATCAACATTCTCGTCGCCGGCAACCTCGAGTCCAATTACAACAAGCTCCACATCTTCCTCGATTACACCGCCGGAGGTCAGAACAGACTTCGCGGTGACAACCCGGGAACCAACTTCAACGGTCTCAACGTCATGGGCGATGATGGTTCGGACAACGGACTCCGGTTCGACGCCGACTTCACACCCGACCTCTGGTTCTCCGCCGATTGCGGTGGTGATACCACCATCGGAATGAATGCCTCTCTGGCTCAGATTCTGACCGATGGTGGGGGTGTGGGCACCTTCCTCGGAAATGCGGTCGTCGAAGGTGGTCTGATCCAAAGCTTGAACGGCATCCAGGTCGCGCTGAACAACTCAAACGTATCGGGTGTCGATTCCGGCACCGAGATCTCCGATGGATCGGGCGTCTCAACCGGTCTGGAAGTCTCGATTCCTCTGTCGCTTCTGAGTGGATTCGAGAGCGGGCGGGAAATCAAGGTCTGCGCCTTCATCACCAGTTCCGAACACGACTTCATGTCCAACCAGGTTCTTGGCGGACTTGGTGGCGGAGAGAACCCCGGTCAGACCAACCTGGTCGATTTCTCACTCATCGATGGTGACCAGTTCGTTCTGGTCGCCGAGGGCGGCGGCCCAGGCTGCACCGGTGATCTTGATGGTGATCTCATCATCGGAGGAGCCGATCTGACTCTGCTCCTCGGCTCATGGGGCGGCAAGTCAACGACTGCGGACCTCGATGGAGATGGAATCGTGACTGGTGCGGATCTCACGATCCTGCTCGGTTTCTGGGGACAACCCTGCGATTGATCGAAAGAACTCGATGGTCGCTCAGTTGATCTTTCCGATGCGCCCGGCGCCCGGGTAGATTCTGCGGACTTCCGCCGCATCGAGGTCGATCGCACCACCGGGGATCTTGCCCAGAATCTCTTTGAACGCGTTCATCGTCGCGACTCTGCGTTGTGGACCGAGTGGGAGCAGAAGGTAGATCGTACCGTCTTCACAGGCTTCCTTGATTCTCCGGAAGTAGTTCATGTCGAACATGCGGACTTCGGAACACACCTGCTCATAGCGCTTCTCGGGTTCATCCTGCCATCCTCTCGGCATCATTGAATCGATGTCGATGTCCTCGTGGTCTCTGCCATGGAAGCGGAAGAANCGGTAGGCCATCTCGCTCAGGTTGACGATGACCTGGATCNTGTTCTTNCCCTTGAATTTNCTGACGCAGAANCGACTNTCGGANGGNTGNTGNTTCACGTAGACCTTCATGCTCGTGAAGCTTCGAAGATTCGCGCCNAGTTTCTTNTCGAAGGTTTCNGCNGCCATNCCGAAGACNTCNTGTCTGAGTCTNGCGTCCTGNGGAGTCATGATCAGCAANTCNCCGTGTGACCNNGCGGCNTTCTGCACCAGTTCGACCAGNTCCGTGTCTTCATTGAGTTTTTCNAGNTTCTTTCTCAGCTCGGCGACCATGTGATGCGAGAACATCGTCTCTTCATCGGTCGAGGTGTTNACTCGCCAGTCNTGATCCTCNTCNNNTGTCACNCCACTNCCGATGATCCAGTTCTTCTGNCTGAGATTGAGAACGATCATGCCATCTTGAGAGGCCTGAATGAAACCGTNATTGAACTGAGCCGTTGTCATGCCTTTGAATTCTCAGGANTTTCNTGAGAGGTGTTNNNTTCATTGGAATGTAGCGAAAAATCATCATCTCTCAACCGNGCGGAGTCTCGAGTGAGCAGGGCGTGAAACCCTCCATCGGTGTAGGTCGAAGGTTCGTCTCCCGGAAGACCGGCGGGTTCGATCGCTCTGGATCTGACCACTTCAGCGTCGAAGCGTCGCGTGATCCAATCGACCTGCTTCTCATTCTCGGCTTTTTCCAGGCTGCAGGTGGCGTAAAGGACGTGCGCACCTTCCCGCAGGAGAGGCAATGATTCCTCGACGATCGTCTTCTGAAGGGCAACGAGCGATTTCAGGCGTTCCGTGTTGAAGCGATAACGTGCCTGCGAGCGCCTCGGAAGAACACCGCTGTTCGAGCAGGGGACGTCCAGCACCAGCAGGTCGACCTTGCCGAGCACGTCGCCGAATCGTCTGGGTTCGACGATTTCCACGTTCTCGACGTGATCGAACGCCTCGTGAAGTTCGGCCCTTCTGCCATCGTGCGGGTCGCTGGCCAGAATCCGGGAGTTGGGATGCAGACGATGGAGTTGGTGTGTCTTGGTGCCACGCCCTGCGCAGAAGTCGACGATCACCTCCGGGGTGAGTCCGCCCGTCAGATTCACCGACATCGCGGAAACCCGGTCCTGTATGCGTCGGCGATCGTCTTCGCGGAGGTGTTCCGCCAGAGCCCGGTGTGAGCCTTCCCATACCGCGTTGGTGCCATCCTTTTCGATGACGTTGATCGGTGCACGGCTCAGGCAGTGTGCGGCACGGACCAAGGTCGTCTCCCAGCCCACCGTTCCAATCCAGCTCAGGATCAGATCGTCACCCAGAGATGCCTGGACTCCAAGCCTGACCGTCGGTTCCTCGGGAAAGACGGCTTTTGTGAGGACCCATGCCTCACCGTTCTCGAGTGGGAAGATGTCGCGGTGCAGCCACCACTCGCGGGCTCTTTCGTCGTTCCTGTCGAGGCGTTCGCCTCGAAGTCGGATGATCGAGCGAAGGACCCCGTTGACGAATCCTCCTGCTCCGGCATTCGATCTCTTCTTGGTCCAGTTGACCGCTTCGTCCACGGCGGCATGATCAGGGACGGCTTCCATCAGCAGGATCTGTGCCGCGCCCGCCAGCAGAACGCCCCGCACCGCCGGGTCGATGTTTCCCCATGAGCGCTTCAGGCAGGACTCGAGCAGGTGTTGAAGCGACCGCCAACGAGCGATCGTTCCCAACTCGAGTGCCCTCGCGAACGCGCGATCACGCTCGTCCAGCGCCTTCGTCTCATGGCCCTTCGACTCGATCGCCAGATCCGGAAAGCGGACCGACTGTCGAGCAAGCCTTTGAAAGACGATCGAGCGTGGTGTCATTTTTTTCGGATCAGGTGACGTGCTCACGACCGTACTCAGGAAACTGCGTTGCAACTGCCTGCCGCGGCCTTCAATGCTGCAGCGACGTCCGTCTTCTCCCAGCTGAAGCTGCCTTCCGCACCCTCGCCCGGAGTTCGTCCGAAGTGTCCGTGTGCCGCGGTCACCCGGTAGATCGGACGTTTGAGATCGAGGGATTCGATGATCCCCTTGGGCGTGAGTCTGAAGTGGTCTCTGATCAGCGTTTCAAAGCAGTCGGGATCGATGTGTTCGGTTCCGAAGGTGTCCACGCAGACTGAGGTCGGCTCGGCCACTCCGATCGCGTAGCTGAGCTGGACTTCGCAACGGTCGCAGAGTTCCGCCGCCACCAGATTCTTCGCGATGTAGCGTGCCATGTAGGCCGCGCTGCGATCGACCTTCGAAGGATCCTTGCCGCTGAAGGCTCCTCCGCCATGTCGTCCGGTTCCACCGTAGGTGTCGACGATGATCTTTCGTCCGGTGAGCCCGCAGTCTCCGTGGGGTCCGCCTCGTTCGAAGCTGCCGGTCGGGTTCGTGTGGACGATGATGTCGTCGTGGTAGAGATCGCCGAGGACGGGTTTGATGATGTGCGTGATGATCTGCTCACGCAGACCATCCTGATCATTGGTCCATTCCGGGCCATGCTGGGTGCTCAGCACCACGGTGTGAACATGCTTGGGGTGATGGCCTTCGTACTGCACCGTGACCTGGCTCTTCGCATCCGGTCGCAGATGCTCGATGAGATTCGCTTCCCGGACTTCCTTCTGACGTTCGACGAGTCGGTGTGACAGATCGACGGGAAGTGGCATCAGTGACTCCGTCTCACGGCATGCGAAACCGAACATCAGACCCTGATCACCGGCACCTTGTTCTTCGTGCGCACCTTCACCCTCGCTCACGCCCATGGAGATTTCGGGTGACTGTTCATCGATGCTGACCAGAACGGCGCAACTGTTTCCATCCATGCCCTTTTCCGAAGCGTCGTATCCGGTTTCAAGAACAGTTCTTCGAACCACGTCCTTGATCTCGACATAGTCCTTGCAGGTGATCTCGCCTGCCACCACGCAGAGTCCTGTCGTCACCATGGTCTCGCAGGCGACTCGTGCATCCGGATCAACGGCGAGCATTTCGTCGAGAATCGAATCCGAGATCTGGTCTGCCAGCTTGTCGGGGTGGCCAACGGAAACGCTTTCGGAGGTGAACAGGTGGTTCTGGTTGGACATGGTGTTCCTTTTCTGAATATCCGAGGATTCAAGCTGGGGGTATGGTTCTCATCCGTTCATCCGGAATCATGGATGAAGTGCTGATTATATGGTCCCAATGAGTCTCTCGCAACGATCCTGGACCCACGCAGAGCGCCATGTACCAGTTGTTCCGTTTTCATCGCGATCACTTCTCCTTGTGTTGCGTATCAAATGGAGCTTGCGTGCGAAGCCGGCCTATAGTTCGGAGATCGACCAATCACCCTGCCCGAGTTTCCGGGAGGTTTCCAGGAGAGACGACCATGTTCTCAGTCACAGCTCTGATCACGTTATTGGCCATCACTGTGTCCCCGGATGCCGCTCCCCGTGACGGGTCACCACTCGCGCTGATGATCAAGACCGTCCGCCCCATGGAGGCTGGCGTGGATTCCAGGGATCGCTGGGTTCTCACGGATTCCAATGGCGTACGAACCTTCTTTCCCGCCGACCTGATCGGTTTCGCAGCACCGTCCCACATTCCCGAGGTCTCCAGAACTCTCTCCGCGACACGTCTCGGGCTCGACCGTTGGATCCGCCTGACGCTCTCCGACGGCGTTGCGCCTGGCCCTGCGCTCGAGGCTCTTCGTGCGATGCCCGGAGTCCTGATCGCTGAAAGCGATGTGATCGGTTCCTTCGCCGGATCTGGTGGACCGGATGATCCCGATTTCGACCTGCAATGGAACATGCTCAACACCGGCCAGTCCGTTCAAGGCTCTTCCGGACTGCCCGGAGCCGACATTCGTGCGGTCGGGGCCTGGGAGATCAGTTCGGGCGAGGTACCCATCATCGTCGCGACGCTCGACAGCGGCACCTATCAGCATCCTGAATTCGCTTCAAGAATTCTGCCCGGTCTCAACGCCACCAACGGTTCCAGTGAGACCGGAGATGTCTGTGGTGGTCATGGAACGCGTGTGGCCGGCATCATCGCCGCCGCCGGCAACAACGGCTCCGGCCTTGCCGGACTCAACTGGACCGCTCAGATTCTGCCCGTCATCGTTTCGGGGCCGTGCTCCGTGTCTCAGGTGGATACCGCCGACGGCCTCGTCTGGGCGGTCAACCAGGGTGCACGCATCATCAACATGAGCCTTCAGTTTTCCGCTCCTACTGAATATCTCCACGATGCCATCCTCTACGCCGTGGAAAACGATGTGCTTGTCGTGGCAGCCTCCGGCAACAGTGGAAGTTCCGTGACCTATCCCGGCAAGTGGCCGGAAACCATCGCCGTCGGCGCGATGACCAACACCGACGTTCGTTGGTCCTCCAGTTCGTTCGGCCCCGAACTCGATCTGGTGGCTCCCGGCGCGAACGTGACCTCCACCTGGCTGGGTGGTGGGTACAACAGCTCCTCGGGAACCAGTTTCGCGGCTCCGCACGTTTCCGGACTTGCCTCGCTGCTCCTCGCCAACGACCCGTCTCTGACTTCGCTCGAGCTTCGAGAGATCATCGTCGGCTCCGCCCGGGACATCAGCCTCCTGGGATTCGATTCCTTCACCGGATGGGGCTGTCTGGACGCCCAGGCGGCTCTCGAGCAGCTTGATTCTTCATCCCCCTCCGCGGATCTGAATCAGGACGGCGAGGTCAATGGCGGTGATCTCACCATGTTTCTCACCCGCTGGGGTGCCTGCGCTTCCTGTGATGCGGATTTCGATGACAGCGGATTCGTGGATGGAGCCGATCTTGTGACGCTTCTCTCGCAATGGTCCACACCGTGAGTGGCACCACGAAAGCTCGATCACTTCGTCCCCAACACACGTTTGCCAGTTACCATTGTCTCCCTCGGCACTTTCACCAGGAGAGACCGCATGTCCGTTCAAGTTGAGCTTTCGCGCATCTACATCCGTGAGATGAGTGACATCCAGATCATCGAGCTCACCGAGCTTGAGGGGGATCGACGCTTTCCGATCGTCATCGGTCTTCCCGAGGCCTTCGCCATCGAACGCAGGCTCAAAGGCATCGACATCGCTCGCCCCCAGACCCACGATCTGCTTTCCTCGATTCTGACCACGCTGGGTGGTCGTTTCGAAAGGATCGAGATCAACGATCTTCAGTCCGGCACCTTCTTCGCCGCTCTCGTGATCACTCACGATGAGCAGGAGATTCGAATCGATTCCAGACCCTCCGATGCCATCGCACTCGGCGTCGCCAACAACGTCCCCATCTTCGTCTCCGACCACGTGATCGAAGAGGCGTCCGCCGATGATTCCCTTCTCGGAACGATGGATGACGAGGGTGTCGGCGATCCTTTCGTCGAGAATGACGATTTCGAGACCGGAGAGTGATGCTTGTTTTCCACGACGGATCCTAAGAAGGCACTTGATCCTCTTCCTCAACGTCGGCTGCTTTCAACACCCGACCTGAGCGGGCGCATCAAGCTTCGAAATGAAGACTTTCTCGTCGAGGAACTCCCGCTCTATCAGCCGAGTGGTCGTGGAGACCATCTCTACCTTTTCCTTCAGAAGGAGGGTATCGCGCACTCGGAGATGATCCGTCACCTTCGGCAGCACTTCAAGGTCGGCGACCGGGACATCGGATTCGCCGGGATGAAGGACCGTAATGCGGTGACCCGCCAGCTCGTCTCCGTCCATCTCCCCGGCTCGGAACGACAGTCACTCGATCTGGACATCGAGGGACTCAATCTTCTCTGGTCAGATCGTCACACGAACAAGCTTCGCAGAGGGCACCTCGAGGGGAACCGCTTCTCCATTCGCATTCGTGACATCGACCCGCTGAAGGCACCCCAG
>NYVB01000139.1 GCA_002684315.1 Planctomycetaceae bacterium
TCAGACAAATTCCGATGACATTTGGCGTCTGTGTGGCTTATCTCGCTGATGCGGGTTGATCAGGAGTCCCCAAAGCTCCGCCCTGAGTCGCTGAGGCCTGTCTTTACTCTCACGTTGTCCAATAAAACCCTTGCGTCGTCCCATAATACGACAAGAGGTCACATTTACCCCAACTGAGATTGAATGCGTTTTGCTGCCGATGACTTGTCTCTCGGCAGGGCCCACGGATGGTGCTCTTTCAAAAACCGACGGAGGATCCGTCCAGTCTTACATGATTAGTGTCAAACGCCGGCGGGTGAAGCCAGGCCTCTGACACGCGAGTCTTTGGAGCTACGGAATGTTCAATCAGGAAATCGTCATCGAAAAACTCTTTCAGCTTCTGATCTCGGGAGAGCGTGATTCAGCTCGTGCGATCGTCAGCGAAGTCATCGACTCAGGCGTTTCGCCGGAAGACATGACCACCGAACTGTATTGGCCCTTGATGGAAATGACCGAGACGCTCTTCAGGAACGATCAGATCACCACGATCGCACATCGCTACGCAACGCGACTTCTTCGTTCCTTCGTGGACCAGGCTCAGGCGAACTACACACAGAGAGATCGAAACGGACGAAAGATCTGCATGTTCTGCGGGCCAACCGAGGGTGACGAGCTGTCCGCTCAGATCGTCGCGGATCTCGCTGAAGCTGGCGGGTACGACGTGTACTTCGCAGGTGGCGGCGTGGCCAACGATGAAATCCTGGCTGAAGTCGGCAAGCAGCATCCTGACGTCCTGCTCATGTTCGCGGCAGCACCTTCCGACTGCCCTGACATCCGTCAGTTGATCGATACCATCAAGGAAATCGGCGCATGCAATCAGACTCAGTTCGTCGTCGGTGGGGGCGTGTTCAACCGAGCACCCGGCCTTGCTGAAGAAATCGGAGCCGATCTCTGGGCGACGACCCCATCCGAGTTGCTCACGCGTCTCGAGCAGGAACCCGAACGACGGGCCACTGAGGATCAGCGCACCGTCGGAAGAAGCCGAAACGCGGCCTGAGTCCTTTCAGCACCTCCAAGACTCGATAATTCACCAAAAAACTACGAAGGTGGCGGAAATATCCGCCACCTTCGTTCGTTGTGACCCGTACATACTTCTGACTCTGAGACGTTGAAAGGTGCCAGGAGCGTCCTGACTGCCAGTGCCCGAATTGAAAGGCCTCCTGAATCATGGACCATGCCGATGAAATCCAGGTGATTCGCCAAGCCAAGCAGGGGGATCCCGCAGCTTTCGCCCAGCTCATCGAATCACATCAGGAACGCCTTTATCGTTTTCTCCTTCGAACATCCAATCAGACCGAGCTCGTCGAGGATGCCGTTCAAGACGCTTTCATCCGCGTTCTCAAGAACATCGATCGATTCGACGAGCGCTACCGGTTCAGCACATGGTTGTTCACGATTGCACGTCGGCTTCTGTTGAACAGTCTTCAGAAAAAGCGTCCTTTGAATGCAGGTGACTGGCTTGATGCCGCCTCTTCCAGCGTCATGGAACATTCAGCTGAGACCACCGATGCCTACGATCGTGAGTTCGCGGCTGAAATTCTGGATGGGGCGATGGAGACTCTCACACCTCATCAGCGAGAGATCGTCATTCTCTATCATCACAAGGGAAAGACCGTCCATCAGGTGGCCGACCTTCTTGGCATGCCCGAGGGGACGATCAAAAGTCACTTGCACCGTGCTCGTCGTCGAATGCGTGATTGGATGTCCTCCAGTGATTCAGTGATGGCCCGAGTTGAAGACATCATGAGTGACGTCGCATGAAATACCCTGGAACGCATTCCGGCGAGACCTTCAAATCTTCAGTGACATCGGATGTCACTGCAGAAGTCATGGGTAGTCTTGGCTTTTCAGGTATTGATGGAAGCCCCCAGTCAATCAGGCGCGCACGCGGGCGCTATCGAGTGAAGAGATTCGGGGTCTTTTCCTGTCTCGTTCTGGTGATTCTGGGTTCGGCTCTTCTTGAACGCCGGTTTTCTCAGGTTCCCGAGGCTCAAGATGTCATCACTGCAGAGGATTCAACTGGATCCCAGGGTTCTACAGCGAACGCTCTCTCTGCGCTTCAGGCTGTTTTTCAAAGATTCGACAGCTCGCTTTCAGCGGCAGAGGCTGGTGAGATACCAGTGACGGGACTGTCCACTGACGAGGTTCTGGATGCTCCGCCCCTTGAAGGCCCGATACTCCTTCCCGGATACTTTGGTGATGCTTCGGCCTCCCTGACATCCTCCTGAATCGCATCCCTATTTCCACTCATTGGTTCGACCAGCAGGGTTGAAACGTCTAATCTCTGTTGTGGAGATCTTCTGTGTCATGGTTTGTCCTCGTCATTCTGTCGCTTGTGCCATTCGGGCATCCCCTCGACAGGGATGTGCCCAGTGGTTTTCCCGTGAATGATTGTGATTGCTTGATCGAGTTCAACGCTGCCGCTGGAGTGGTCGATTTCGTCGGCTCCAAGACCCTGATGCCGATTCTTCTTGAGACCCTGGTCGGCATGAAACCGGGTGGCTCAGACCAGTTGAGAGCTCTTCTGGACGACCCGCGAGTCTCCTCGCGAATCTTCAAACGCTCCGTGGTGGGCCTCCGAAAACCTGGTTCTGAAAACGAGCTCGAATGGATCGCATGGGTTCCCATTGGACCGGATGGGATTGCCGGTCTCATGTCCGAATTGAGACCCGTGAGAAAAGTCGATCGACTGGTCATCCCAAGGATCAACGTCTCAGTGGCTCGTTCCGGGAGTGGGATGCTGCTCGCCTCCGAGCCTCCCGGTTCCTTGCGCACGCAGGCACTTGCCATGATCGGATCCGGTTCTGAGTCGCTTCCATGGGCCACCTCCGACGCGCCCTTGCAGGTCACGTTCAGGAATGATGATTTTGGAACCGGTCTCTGGTTCGGACGACCGGGAGCCTCCCGTGTCTCCATGCGTCCTTTGGATCAGGGAGTGCAGCTCGAATATTCCGGTTGGACTCGTGACGGCATGCCTCGAAAGCCTTGCTGCGAGCGTCTTCTCGACCTTTCCGTTCTCGATAAAATGCCGAAGAATCTCATCGGCGTCTTCGTCGAGCTGCCGGACAGTCAGGTGCTTCCAGGTGCAGGATTTCTCGAGGAACTCTTTCCCTACGTCGTTGATTCCGAACGTTCCGACGAACGATGGTCTCGTCGCATGGTCGTTCTTGGAGAAATGACTTCGGGAGATGAGACTACTGTCCCCACCCTGGCAGTCGCAATTGAATCGGATGGACCCGGGTCGACCCTGAGGCGCCAGGATATCTCCGTTCTTGCAGCACTCAATTCCTTGCGAAACAGGTTGGGATCAAAGGCTGGTCTGCAGCATTTGCCGAAGTTGAACGAACTTCCCAAGTCTGGTCCACGCACCATCTACGCAAGGGCCATGTTCGATCCTGTCATGGCTGGGCACCCGTTTCTGAAGGACATCAGCATCAATTGGTGCCGTACCAAAGGGGCCACCGACTGGGAACTGTATGCAACATGTCCCAGCCTCACTTCCCAGCTTTCAGGATTCTTCCAGGAGCTTCCGGCCACGACTCAGTGCGTGTCGGCTTCACACGTTGGAAGAATCAACTCCAGAAAACTCGCGGAGCATTTGCTGTCACTCCGCGAACTGGCTCCGGAATTCGTCAATGGATTGGAGATTCCGTTATTCAAGGCCGGTGTCGGCATCGCCTACGATCTCCTGAAGAAAACTGAAACGATCGATTGGGTCGTGTCGATTCCCGGCAATGGTCGAGTCGAAGCCACCGTCACCATTCTGCCCCGGCAAGAAGATGGTATTCAAGTTGACTGAGTCGACCAACGCAGACATCTCGAGAGACACGGAGTCAGCATTCGATTCCGGAATGATGCTCACAGCCGGTCGGCATCCTCTGGCTGCCACCCTCGAGCGTGCACTCTTCGAACGTTGCATGTTTTCGAGCGACTCTTCGCTTCTCATCGGATGCAGCGGGGGAGCCGATTCCACGGCGCTCTCCGTGCTCATGGCAGCTCTCGCCCGCAGACGTCATCCCAGGATCACCTCGCCGGTGCTCATGCACGTCGACCATGGGCTTCGCTCTGAATCATCAAGGCAGGCAGAGCAGGTGCGTCGACTCGCCTCTCGAATCGGCGTGGATGTGAGAACCATGTCGCTTGACATGAATCCAGATCTGGCCGATCTCTCGGCGACAGCCAGAAGACTCAGGTACGCCGCATTGCATGATGTGGCGTCCGAACTCGGATGTTCTCACGTTGCCTGCGCCCATCATGCCGAGGATCGGTTCGAGACCATCATCCATGGTCTGTGCCGCGGTGTTGGAACAGAGGCTCTGTCAAACCCTCGATGGTGCCGCCAGATGGATTCCGTCACACTCGTTCGGCCTTTTCTTGGCGTTTCCCGTCTTGAACTCAGAGACTTCTGTCACTCTCTCGACCTTGAATTCTTCGACGACCCGAGCAACGAGGATCTCACGACCATGCGTGGATCCTTGCGTGATTCGGTGCTTCCTCCCCTTGAAGAGCGCTGGCCGGGCGCTTCGTGCCGTGCCTCTGCCGCAATCGATCGTCTGTCCGTGGCTGCCGACTCACTGGAGCGTGAACTCTCGGGAATTCTTTCAAAGGTCCCGGACGAGCATCTCGATCTGTCGACGATTGACAATGATGATCCCGGTTTCATCGCTGCGCTCGTCAGGAAATGGATTCTGAGATACGCATGCAGCCGGGGTCATGACCTGCGAGACCGCCTGGCATCATCCTTGTTCGAGGACATCGCACGTGCTGTCGGTGACCAGGTACAGAGACCGAGGTCGTTCGAGTGTGCTGCCGAGCTGGTTGTGCAACTTCGCGGGAAGTCTCTGGTGATTCATCTCATCGGTTCGGACTGAGGCAGTCGAACGGCCGTCAAAGACATTCCCCCGGGCCGTCCATGGCGACACAAGTGATCACGCCATTCTCCACCGTCATGACGTAGGGCACGCCCACGAGCCACAGCGGCCCCTGTGGTAGTGACATGAAGATGCAGGTCGGACAATCGACTTCGTCGTCGTATTCACTTTCAAGAACGATCGCCTCTTCCGTTGGGGGGACATCTATGGCGACCAGAGGCAGGTCGGAACCCTCGCTGAAATGCACGTCGAACATGTCATGACACGTTCCGCATCTCGGGTTGTAGAGAATCAGGACGCCTTTTTCACCGAGTTGCCCGAGGGCATCAGGCGTGAACTGGCCGATCGGGGTCTCGATGAGAGGCCGTCCGACCCACTGCATCGGGTTCATCTCGATGATTCGACTTCCGCTGTTCGCAGCGGGTGTGTCGCGTGACATGATGGCACCGTCGGAGATGGTCCGCGGAGCCAACGAACGGTTGAGTGGCACCGCAATCGCCACGAAGCAGAGAATCATGCATGCAAACACGGCGATACCGTTGGTGTTTCTTTCAGATTTCAGATCGTCGGCGTCGGTCCGTTCTCTCTTGGAGCCAGATGCCAGGCACAGAAGCGTCAGCGAGATCATCGCGATGATCGATGATGTGACGATCGAGGTGACTTCCCCTCGCTTCACTCCGGCCGAGCATTCGGCGAGAGCCACGAAAGCGACGATGCACAGAATGGCCTGGGCCAGTCGGGTGAGTTTGTGACCGAAGAAGAAGAGAAGCACGGAAAGACAGAGTTCGACTGCGATCAGAAACTTCAGTGTCGTGGCTGGATTGAAATCATTCTTCAGGGAAAGCGTTGAAATCCAGATTGGCAGTGCGTTTCCACCGATCTGCAGTTGGGATGCGGCGATCACCAGCAGGAGCATCGGAAGCAGGATTCTCAGTGTCAGTATCTTCATGTCATTCACCATAGATGCAGAATTCGATTTCCTCATCACTATTCGTGCCGTCACCCACGCATGTGACCAAACCGTCCTTCAGTCTGACCACGACCGGAGTCTGAATGAGATAGCTGGGCCCGTTCGGAAGTTCGGTGACATCGCAAGCATCGCAATAGAACTCGAGCGAGCCTGAGACGTCGTAATCCATGACGTCAATCGCAAGTACAGGTATGTCCAGATCGGGGGCCGAGAAGTAGGTCAGGAACATCTCCTGGCAGTGATCACAGTCACCTCTGTAGAAGATGAGGAGCTGTTCTCCCTCAGTGACTCCCGGAGGCAGAGGGCGGGGGAGGAGTTGGGCCAGTTCCTGATCCTTGATCGGTGTCCCTAGCCAGTCCTTGAACTGTGGAAAGTAGTTGGCCTTGAGGGTTGTCGGTGGTAGCAGCCAGCCGTTCTCATCCAGAGCGGTGAGCGTTTCAGATGCTCCGCTGCTGTTTTCAAGCTGCCGTTCCGGAATGGCGAAGGCCGGCACGAATCCAAGTATGCAAAGGCCGATGAGTCCCGGGTGGAGCGAGCTTGATGAAGGACGGGTCGGGCGAAGGATGAGTGCCAATACCAGCAGGACGCCATCGATTCCCAGCATGATGATCGGAGGGGGGCCTGCGCTGCCGAAACACCCGCAATCTCCGGAGAAGAGACTGGAAATGCCGACTTTGGAGTCGTAGCCCTGCCCCAGGACGATCGTGAGAATCAAGACGAACAATGAGAGCACGAAGATCGCGACCGGACGTGCCAGTCGAGCGCTGGCCATCATGATGATTGCAAGTGCGATCTCACTGCCGATGATGAAGCGCATCGTGAAATCAAGCCACATCTCCGGATCACGTCCAAGCAGGTCTCCGACCATGCCACTCACACTTCGAACTGGGGGTGGAAGGAGTTTCCAATCCAGTTCCATCAACTTGAAGATGGCTCCGGCAAGCAGCCAGCACGGAACAACGATTCTGCACAGAACCGTTCCTGCCAGCGATCCTCCTGGATGTGTTGTCGGGGCTCGAGTCTCGGGAGAGTCAGTCATTTCTTTGATCCGTGTTTTCATGAGTGGGTTCGAAACAGTTGCAGATCGCATGCATCGCTATCTGGTGGCATTCCTGAATCGTGGCGGAGTCGGTTCCCGGAGATAGAAACGAGATATCACACAGTGATTCCGCATTTCCTCCATCGAATCCTAGGAGTCCCATCGTCATGATGCCTTTTTCTCTCGCTAATTGGAGTACTTGAACGATGTTCGGACTGTTTCCCGAAGTGGAAAAGACCATCAGGATGTCTTCGCGGGCACCGAGGGCTTCACACTGGCGCGAA
The DNA here is from genome assembly GCA_002684315.1 of Planctomycetaceae bacterium. The sequence goes on from NYVB01000139.1 coordinate 7,204, forward strand.
AACACATGATCAAATCCGAAATCATTGCTGATGCAGGTGAGCGCTGTAGGGTCGGCGTTCAGGCAGAGTGCGGGCAGCGGAGGGCGATTGCGCGCAAATCTCCCGGTGAGTTCCTCCGCCAGATGAAGAGCCTCGGCAGCTGAGCCTCCATTGCCGCAGGTCATCAGTTTGCCACCATTCTGGAACCGCTCATGAATGTTGGATGCCATGCTCTGGAAAGTGCTCAGGTGCTCTCGCATCTCCAGGGTGCAGGAGATCGCTTGCTCTATTCGGTTTTCGATGATCGTCGTGAAATCGAGTGCAGGACGATCGTCTTCGATTGAATTCATTGAGGCGTTCATATGAAAATAAGTGTAACGCCCGGCCGGGTCGCTGCCGAACTGCTAACGTTCTGTCATGCCCCTCTACACACGCTCAGGAACCCTCGATTCCTCATTGGAAGATGTCGCCCGCTGGCACTTTCAGTCATCGGCACTTCTGCGGCTCGTCCCAGCATGGGCCGGCGTGGAGGTCCTTGAGATACCGCCACGCCTCGAGGACGGTGCCATTGTGACTCTTCGTGTTCCAGTGCCCCCCTTAGGCCGCAAGAAGTGGGTCTCCCGCATCGAAGAGGTCAACCCCGGGGTTTCCTTCGTGGACGATCAGGTGAGCGGGCCATTCAAAATGTGGCGTCATGAACACCGGCTTTCGCAGGATGACTCAGGTCTTTGTCGTCTCACGGATTCTTTGGAATTCGAACTGCCGCACCCTCCGCCAATCAGCAACATCGGCGAGCGTGTCGTCGAGCGCGCGCTGGTGAAGACTTTCAGTTGGCGGCATCGCCGGACCGGGCAGGATGTGGCTCGGCTGCGGGAAACCGGATGGATTCAGAAAAAGGTTCTGTTGACAGGGGCCTCGGGATTGGTCGGCAGTTCCTTGAGAACACTTCTCCAGGTTGCCGGATGCGAAGTCGTCCGGCTTGTCCGGCGCACACCTGATTCTGCGAAGGGTGAGTTCTTCTGGGATCCGGCGCGAGGTGAGATCGATCTCAGCGCGTTCGAGGGCGTGGGAGCTGTCGTGAATCTCTCAGGTGCAGGAATCGCGGACAAGCGTTGGACCGCCAAGAGAAAGAAGGTCATTCGTCAAAGTCGCGTTGACTCGACTTCATTGCTGGCAAATTCGATTGCGAAGCTCTCAGGAGAAAAACCAGCCTTCATTTGTGCCTCGGCCACCGGACTGTACGGAGACAGGCCTGAAGGACGTTGCAACGAAAGCACCTCCCCCGGCGATTCCTTTCTTGCCAGTACATGCGTCGATTGGGAAGCCGCTGCAGTGCCTGCCCGCGAGGCCGGGGCTCGTGTCGCGAATCTCCGTATCGGAGTCGTGGTCGCGTACGCAGGAGGTGCGGTCGCCAAACTGCGCCGTCCGGTTTCGCTGGGGCTCGCAGGGCCCGTGGGTCATGGGCGTCAGGGGATGAGCTGGATAGCCCTTGATGATCTTGTCGGCGTCATCGCACATGCGATCGTCGATGATCGATATTCCGGGCCGATCAACTGTGTCGCACCCGACGTGGTGGACAACCGTGGGTTCATGAAAGCCATGGGGCGCGTGTTGCGTCGCCCGACGGTTGCGCCTCTGCCTGCATTCGTGGCCAGAACACTGTTCGGACAGATGGGTGAAGAAGCGCTTCTGCAGGGAGTCTTCGCCGTCCCGGAGAAACTCGAGTCACTGGGGTTCCGCTTCGATTTTCCGGAATTGGAAGACGCCCTTCGATTCGAATTGGGTCATCTCGACTGAGTCGACCGTTTCCTCGACGTTCTCCACGGACGAATGGCCGGCCACGATGCCATTCCTGTCACCGCGATCACGGACCAGCCGATGGCGACTCCTCCTCCAAGTGCCAGTCCGCAGAGTGCGATCATTGGTCCGAATCCATAGCCTGCCCCAATCAGTGCCTCGTGCTTGCCGGCGGATTCGACATCTCCGTCTCCAAGAGCAAGTGCGTAGTAGATGGCGGAGTAGTAGGTGATCCCCTGGCCTGCTCCAAGCAGGGCGAGGCCCAGTACGACCGTCGATGTCGAGGGGCCGACGGTGATCAACACGAACCCGACGGCCATGGAAGCGCCTCCGATGACAAGTGAACCCCATCGCCCATGCCAGGTGCTCATTCGCCACATGAGTGCCACTGCCATGACACGGACGAACAACCAGATCGAGGTGAGCGGGGTCTCCCAGAAGAGTGAGACCCCGAGGTCGCTCAGCCGGTAGGGCATGATCGGTCCTACCGCACCGATGAGTACGTAACTCAGGGGCATCATGACTCGGCAGCTCGAAAGCATTGGGCGGTAGTTCGGGCCAATGGCGTTCTTTTCCTGCCTTCCATGATCGAGAATCATCGGCTCCTCTCGGTACCAGAAGAGCATCGTGGCAGCGATGATGCTCGCCGGGCCGAGCAACACGATGGCCCACCGTGCCGAGTCCGCCTGAAGAAACGGAGTCATGCCGACGAGTCCGATGGCGGTGCCGCTCATCCAGCAGATGTTCCACCAGCCTATGCGGGTTCTCATTCTGGCCCCGGTCGTGCCCGAGCTCATGTAGCTTTCTACGATCGGCCAGACGAACGCCGAACACACACTGACCCCGAACGAGACGAACCACAGCACCCACGGACCGTCAATGAATCCAATGAGCGTTGAAATGCCGCCCTGGGCGATCAGCGCGATTGCGAGAACGCTGCGAGGTGAGACGCGGCCTTTGAGTCTTTCCAGCGTCCCATGTGCCAGCAGGGCGCCAAGGCAGTACACCATGCCGCTCGCCGCGAAAAGAAGAAATGTCAACCACTCCGGAAAACCGTACCCATGTTTCGCGACGAAACCAAGGCCGCACCACATCACCGCCGTGGCGAGGCTTGCCAGAAAAGTGAGCACCAGTTGGGGCTTGAAGTTCGTTTGTGCAGACATCTTCTTGTGATCGGTGCGTGAATGCACGAGCGGACTCTGGGGCGTTCTTGCTTCAGGAGGCCGGGTCGGCTTTCAAGGACCAATCTTCATTCGAATTTTCTCGAATGCGATCGACGACATCGTTTGCTGCAGCCGAGTTGTCCCGAGTCGATGTCCGAGCGACGATCTCGCGAGTTCCCAGAACGAAGATCTCCACTTGGTAGCTTGCAGTCTCTGGTGAATAGCCCATGTCGAAATCGCCGTTGATTCCATAGGTCATCGAGGGCTCAGCATCGAACGTGATCGTGACTTTGCGAGTGTATTCGGTGTCTTCTCTCGAATACATGGTCGCAAACGCCGGGTCGGTGATCTGCATGTTCGACTGAGTGGTCGGCCAGACATTGAGATGGAGTGTGTTCCTGCCTGCCTTGAGGCTTGCGCCCTCCTCGGCCAGAAACGGAAAATCATTGACGGCGACGAGTTCAACGCCGATGTTCGCCATCGGAGGATTGATTCGAAGCGTGGCGGTCTGATCCGATGGAAGAACTGGGCCACGGTAGGCCGCAGGGGGAGTGCATCCGATCGTGGTGATCAGCGTTGCTGCGGCGAGGCAGATGGCTGCCGTAGTCTTGGTGGTATTCATCTCTTGACTCCTTCTTGTTGTGAGAGGGGGTGCACGATACGTGCCCGGCTCTCTTGCGTCGAGTTCATGGGGGATTTCAAGAATCCATCATCTGTTCGAATGACTTTCGAGTCCCGGTTTCGAGCAGGTCCTCCATGCAGTGGCATGGACGTCCTGATACCGTCATGGCATGCAGATATCAGAATTTCAGCGTCTCATTCATGAACGATATTTCGAGTCCGATTCCTCGCGTGGTGTTCCCGGCACGTTTCTCTGGTTGACGGAAGAGTTCGGTGAACTGGCTTCGGCTTTGGCCGATCGAGAACGCGGAAAAGGGAATGATCAAGAACTCGCACTGGAGTTCGCCGACGTTCTTGCATGGTTGTTCACGATCGCGAACGTCTGCGACATCGACATCGAGGATGCCATTCGCGCCAAGTACCTCGAAGGCGGTGGCCCGTCGGGGATAAAATGAGGACTCTGCGTGATCATGCACCGTCGCCATCAGGCTTCGCGCTTCGATGCTCACGGCTCGATTCGTTCTGATTCGGGCAGGTATCCGATCTTGTTCGCGGCATCGTATGCCGCGACCTTGTAGCACTCCGCCAGAGTCGGATAATTGAAGACCGTCTCTAGAAAGTAGGAGAGGCCACCACCTAGTTTGAGTGCCGCCTGTCCCACATGCACCAGTTCTGTCGCACCTGTTCCGATGCAATGCACCCCAAGAAGTTCCTTGCTTTCACGATGAAAGAGCATCTTGAAAAGCCCGGTCTCGTCTCCAAGAATCTGGCCTCGGGCGATCTCCTTGTATCGGGCTATCCCGACGACGAAATCCGTACCAGAGGAAGTCAGTTCCTCTTCCGTCTTTCCCACCATCGATATTTCAGGTATCGAATAGATGCCGTAGGGGTAGTGGGTTCCCATCTTGGCGGCTTGGATGCCAAACATCCTGCATGTCGCGATCCTGCCCTGTTCGCTGCTTGTGGCAGCGAGTGCGGGGAAACCGATCACATCGCCGGCTGCGTAGATGTGCGGCACGTTCGTTCGATAATCGGAGTCGACGCTCAAGCGCCCACGTTCGTCGTATTCCACCCCGACGCTGTCAAGGTCGAGCGTGTCTGTGGCAGCGATTCTGCCGATTGAATACAGAACGGTCTCGCTGTCGATCTTTTTTCCGGAATTGAGCGTCAGTTCAGCGTGCGGTTTCGGGGTGTGGTGCGTCTTGATGGAGGCCACCCCGTCGTTCATGAGAAAGGTCACGCCTTCGTCTCTCATCTGGGACATCAGTTCGTCGACGATCTCGGTGTCTATGAAGCTGATGGGTTTGTCATGCCGATCAATCACGGTGACTTTCACGCCGAGGCGTGCGAAGAATGAGGCGTACTCGATGCCGATGACGCCACCGCCTACGACCACCATCGATTCGGGGACGGTCTCAAGTGCGAGTATCTCGTCGGATGTCATGATGATCCGACCGTCAACGGGAACGTCCTGGGGTGCGGCTGGCCTGGTGCCCACGGCGATCAAGAATCGTTTCGAGCGAATCTGACGGACCGTTCGCAGTGAACGTGTTTCCAGAACGTGTGCATCCTTGAAGCGCCCGGTCCCCCTGATGAGCTCGACGCCATTTCTTTGAAGTTGCTGCTTGACCACTCCGGATTCCGCAAGCAGGACACTGCTCACTTTTTCAAGGACTTGTGACATGGCGGGTCGATGAGTCGTCTTTCTTCCCGGATGAAACGCCCCAGCGCCACCGATGGTGATGACCGCCTCGCGAAACGTCTTCGATGGAACCGTGCCCGTGAGAATGCACACGCCGCCAAGCGATGGCATTCTTTCGACAATACCGACCCTCTTGCCGAGTTTGGCTGCCTGCACGGCAGCTCTTTGACCAGCAGGTCCGCTGCCGATGACCACCAGATCGAATTCACGATCTTCTTCCGTCTGATCTTCTCGGCTCATCATTTGGTGATCGTGACCTTGTCAGCTGAAACGAGAAGCAGTCTGAGAATCGCACTTGACGTCTTTCCGGAATACTGCAGCGCCGGTCCGTTCAGTGATCCGAAGTGGATCGCTCTGGGCACTCCCAGAAGCAGGCCGCGAAACATGTTGAGTGAAAGCGGGTCTCGTGAGAGGCACATCCCCTTAGGAGGTTCGGTCTGATCGAGGAGTTCGGCGAAGAGCTTCGTCATTCTTCCGTACAGCGGGCTGGGGCTTCGTACCACGGGCGGCGATGCAAGCAGGACATAGGCGAATGCATCAGGGTGTTCGTCGTAGAAGCTGTATGTCGTTTCTACCCACCGCTGGATGGCATCAACGAGCTGGGGATGCTCCTTGACCAGATCGTTCTTGTCCTCGGCCATCGAGGTCATGATTTCCGCGAAAACATCCCGAAGCATCTGGTCCTTGTTCTTGAAGTGCTGGTAGAGGATCGCTTCATTGCATCCTGCCCGCCGGGTGATGGCACGGACGGAAGCACTCTGAAGTCCATCACTGGAAACGATTTCCAGAAGGGCGTCCACGAGCTTCTGGCGCGTTTTTACGCCTCTGTCCGTGTATCTTCGTCCCTGATTGTGTGTTTCACAGTTCCCCATGGCTGTAAAACAGGATACCCTAAAGCATCAACTTCGATATGTCTGAAGGTCAACTTCATGTCAATATCGTCATCGCCGGCCCAGGACTTCCCGGATCTGAACGTCTGACTGACATCGATTGTCATTCAAATAGGTGGAACAGTATGAATCACACAACTCTCTGTACATTGTTCGCGGCACTCGTTGCCTCACCTGCTTTTGCTGATGTCGAGGAGTTTCACAGTCCCTCTTCCAAGTGGACATATGACTTCCTCGGGACACCGACCAACATCTCGGCATCCGTCAACGGCAACACCTTCGCAACATGTTGGGATGTGGGAAACGGTTCCTTGATTGCAAGTGTTCATAACTCCGGGACTGGTGAGCTCTCCGATGGTCTGACGCTCGCGACCGTTCCCGCAATCGCTCCCATCGATCTCGCGTGGAGTCAGCAGGCAGGTCGCCTTGCAGTCGGCTATCTCTCGAATGACGGATTCCACAAGACTCGTCTGATCGACATGATCACGGCGTTGCCGATCGGTTTCGATCAGCCCGGAGGTCGTGTCGCTTTCGACGAAAGTGGAAGCCTTCTCGTGGTCGGTGGAGCCGATTCATACGTTCGTCTCATCGATGCCAAGACGGGGCAGGTCATCCGAGCATTCCTTTTCGAAGGAGAGCTTCTCGATGTCGCCATCGACTCGACCGGCGGCGTTGTCGGGGCTTCTGGAAAAAGTGGTGTCATCGAACTCTGGGATACCGCGACGCTGTTGACCATCTTCACCACCGATCAAGGTGACATGGACATCACGACGATTTCGATCTCTCCCGGATGCACCTACGTGGGCGGTGGCACCGATTCTCTGACGGCTTCCGGTGAAGAGTCTGGTCAGAATGGACTCGGACTTGTCTGGCAGGTCAGCGACGGAACCCTGGTCGGCGAACGAGTGCTTGCACCCGGAGGCATCGACAAGGTTGCATGGATGGATTCGGAAACCGAACTGCTCGTGCTTGGTAGGGATTCGAACATGGTCCCACTCATCTCCGCGTGGAACATTCCCGCCGATCGCACCGTCGTGGCCATGACCCCGGAAGAACTGAAAGAAGCTGAAGTCGTGAGTGACTTCGATTACGACCAGCATTCCAATGTCTGGGCCGTTTCGACCAGTACTGGCGAGCTGATGGCTTTCGAAGCCGGAAGCAGCTGTCTTTCTGATCTCACTGGAAACAGTCAGGTCGACGGGCAGGATCTGGCGATGCTGCTGGCTGAGTGGCACAATGAATTCACTTCCGCCGATCAAGATGGCGACGGTCTGGTCAATGGGGCCGACCTCAGCATTCTCATTGGTGCCTGGGGCACTTGCTCGAACTGAGCACCCCCTTTTTCCATGTCCGAACTTCATGTTTCCCCGTGACCATGTCACGTGGGGTCATGTGTGCTCGACAGGGCGCCCATTGCCTTCTCTGCCCAATCTGGCTCTCCTGGTTCAGGGCAGCGATGACACGATTCCGGTGACCCCAATGATCGTCATCTGGGCGGCAATGCATGCAAGGATGAAACCCATCAGTCTGGTGATCGCCCCGACACCATTCGCTCCCAGCATTCGATGAATCAGTGCCGAGCGGTCGAGTGTGAGCCACACCACCAGAAGAGCCGTCAGTGCCGCGCCACCGACGGCAAGCCATCCGGAGAACGAGGACGCCTGCCCATGTCCCGCTTCGGTGATCATGAGAGTCAGTGCCCCGGGACCGGCCAGGAGCGGCATGGCGAGCGGAAAGATGGAGACATCCTGCTGCATTCGACTCGCCGCGTCCTCTGGTGCGGAATGTCTGGTCAGTCCTGTCGTCGAGAGTTGATCGAAAGCGATCTTGAGCAGGATCAGGCCTCCCCCGACCTGCACCGCGTCCAAGGTGATTCCGAAGAAATCCAGAATGTGATTTCCTACGGAAAAGAACACGAGAAGGAAGCAAAGTGCCCACAGACATCCGAGGGCAGCTTGTCTTCGGCGATGCTTCTCCGTCTCACCCGGGGTGATGCCGATGAAAATGCCCACTGCTCCGATCGGATCCATGATCGCGATGAGCGTCACCAGCGTTGAAATGTAAAGTGTGGCTGTATCCATGATGACTGACCTCTGTGGTGGCTCGTTGTCTGAACGACCTGCTGTGGGGTTGCGTTTCCAACCTATACGTCGGATCCTGTGGGCATGTCACTCCAAGAAGTCATACGAGTCCTTCGTAGCAGCACCGAATCATTGACGTTTTCGTCCCCCGTAACACATGTCTACGCCCCTCTTTCCTACGCCTCCTCGGCGGTCGACAGGTACGTGGAGCGATATGCACGAGTGGGCATTGACGCGCTTTTTCTTGGGATGAATCCAGGACCATGGGGGATGGCGCAGACTGGCATACCATTTGGCGAAGTCGCTCATGTACGTGATTTTCTGGGTATCGACGAAGTGATCCACAAGCCCGAGATCGAGCATCCCAAGCGTCCTGTGACTGGTTTCGCGTGTTCGCGCAGCGAGGTCAGTGGTCGGAGGTTCTGGGAGTGGGTTGATGCGAGATTTCAGGGGCCAGATGCGTTCTTCGAGCGATTCTTCGTCTGGAACTGGTGCCCGCTGGCCTTTCTCGAGGACACTGGGCGCAATCGAACTCCCGACAAGCTTCCAATCGAGGAACGGCGCTCGCTTGAGGAAGCCTGTGACGCAGCGCTTCGCGGGATCGTCGAGGTGCTGAAGCCTCGCCGAGTGATTGGGATTGGTGGTTATGCCTGCAAGCGAGCTCGAATCGCCTTGGATGACGAGTCACTGGAAATTGACAGTATCCTTCATCCAAGTCCAGCCTCACCTGCCGCCAACCGTGGTTGGGCCCCACAGATCGAGGCTCAGCTCGAAGCGCTCGGTGTCGAACTCCCCGCCGGTTCCTGATCAGTGAAGAGAACGTCTGAAGGCTGCGGGTGTCGTGGCGAATCTCTTCTTGAACACCAGACCCAATCGTCTTGAGTCGGTGAAGCCTGATTGTCTCGCAAGCTTTTCAAGAGGCATGTCCGTTTCCTGAAGCAGCCTTCGAGCTCGTGCCAGTCGCTGGCGCATGAGTTCATCATGGACCGTCCGGTCCAAGGCCTCGCGGAATCTTCTTTCCAAGGTGCGCCGCGAGCACTGAGACGCATCCGCGATGTCATCAACCGAGATCTGCTCGGTCAGATTGGCGCGAATGTATGAGACCGCCTTCACGACCGCATGGTCCTTTGTGGCGACGAGATCGGTCGACTGACGTTCGATGACCTGGACGGGGGGGAGGAGCGTTCCGCTTTCAGTGACTTCTCCCTCGAGTATCTGTTGCAGGATGCGAGCGGCGGCACGTCCGATCTGGACGGCTGGAACCTCGATGCTCGAAAGTGTGGGTGTCGTGAACAGGCATTCGAATTCATCATTGTCCACGGAAAGAATCGAGAGCTCCTCGGGGATGCGAAGTCCGAGTTGATTGGCGGCATTCGTCACCGTTCTCGCCGAGACATCATTGGACACGAAAATCGCGCAGGGGCGTGGCAACTGCAGAAGCCAGCGCTCGATCTCCTCCTCGGTTCGAATCCAGCTTTCATCCCGGTGCCTGCTGAGCAGGGGATCCGCATGGCACGAGAGGACCGTGTACCCGGCGGATTCGATGCGTTCTCGAAAACCGTGTTCTCGTTCAATGCTGAATCCGGTGGTTGATGACCCAAAAAAAGCGAATGAGATGTGACCGTGTTCGAGGAAGTGTTCCGCAGCAAGTCTGCCGGCTGCGAAATGATCCACGTCGACCACTGGAAAGATGTCGGTGCCCAATGCGCTCGTGGTGCTGACCACCGGGCCGCCCCATGCGACGAGTCCTTCGGCGAACTCTGGATCCGTGATGTGTCCGATCACGCCATCCGGGGCCCACTCACGCAATGCAGGAAGGTTGCGGGGTTCAGGATTCGCCTGGTGGACGATCCAATTGGCATGTCCCACCAAGTGCTCGTAAATGCCTCGCAAGGCAAGTCGGTTGTATGCGAAACCATGGTCCATCAAAAGGGCCACTCTTCTGGGCGGCGTGATGTGATGCGGTTGATTCACCCGGCTCCTTTCGGCATCTCTGCGACATCATCTCCATGACCGATCATTGCGACAGCCAGCGTGAGACACCATCGTAATTGGCTCGGTAGAAACCGGGCTGGCAGTATGCGGCAAGTGTCTCGTACGAGACTCCATACGCTCGTGCGCGATTCTGATGCCATGCACGATGCTCTTCAGGAAGATGTGCTCCGTTCTTCGTGATCATATCCTTGAGGAAGTCCACTTCCGCATTCAATTCGATTCTCACTGAGTCGAGAAACCCTGATTCGATCGTCGCACGCCCGTAATGTGTGAGCCAAAGTGATTCGGCACCGGTCGACTGAATTGCTTCCAGGCTCTGCTCCCAAGCCTCGAGGTCGAATTCCGGAGGGACCATGGGGATCGTGGGGAAATCGGTCCCGGGTATTCGCATCCCTGCGGCGTCACCGCAGAACACGTGTGATTTCTCCCCATCTTTCAAAATCCAGGCGTGGTGGTGCTTTGCATGTCCCGGGGTCTCGAGAGCCTTGAAGGTGAGGCTGCCGATGGAGACCGACGTTCCGTCACTGACCTCCTTCACTCTCTGGGATTGGTTTGATTTCATGACCCCCAGTTCGGATTCAAGCTGCGCGCCGAAGACTCGAAGTGCACTGGCATTCAGTCGTTCCGGATCAATGAGATGCCTGACACCTCTTGGGTGCACATGGGCATGGCAGTGATCACTTGTCAGGTAACCGCTTGCTCCGGCATGATCGAGGTGGATGTGGGTCAGAATGAGGCCATTCAGGTCGTGGGCCGAGACTCCGGCTGATTCAAGGCCTGCCATGAGCCGTTCCAGGCAGGCTGCCGGTCCGGATTCGACCAGGCATCTTGTCTCACCCTGAGTGACGAGAAACGCTCCTGCCGCTTCTTTTTGTCCCATGTAACCAAGGTCTATGGGGAGGATGTTGACTTCATGTTGCGTCATTGGTCATCTGCTCCTGTCTCGTTCCTGATCCTAGCTCTTTCCTCCATTTCTTTCTGAATCCGCGTGAGGATTCATGGATACCATGGCATATCAACCACTCACGGAGTTCCATTCATGTTCACTCTCAAGACCCTCTTCGCCGCCCTCACGTGCCTCGGTCTATTGGGCTTTTCCCTCCACGCATCAGGGACCGTCGCCTCGAAAAACGGGCCGAATCATTCCACCGCCTCACTTCTGGCCTCAGCATCACTCGGCCATTGCGAGATTCCCTGTGGTATCTACGACGACCATGCTGAAATCCAGAGAATGCTTCTGGATGCGGAAACCATCCGCAAGGCCTCCGCTCAAATCACGATTCTCGCTGAGCGCATCGATGCTGCCAGTCTGAATACGATCTCCCGCTGGGTGGGTGTCAAGGAAGAGCACTCCAAGAACATTCAGCATGTGAATGCCTGGTATTTCATGACACAACGAATCAAGCCGGTCGAAGTCGGAGCTGACGGATACGACGAGTATGTCATGAGACTCGGTTCGCATCATCTGGTGAGCATCGCCGCGATGAAGGCGGCTCAGTCTCTCGAGCCATCTGTTCAGTCCGAGCTCGCTCGCGCGATTCAGGCCGTTGCGAAGTGGTATCCACCATCGCCGAAGCAGGCTGGCCTGACTTCCGATTCAGACGATTGGAATCCTGTGGCGAACCGTTCCACGCCCTGACTCATTGAATGTGCGACATGTCCCAGTCCTCCATTTTTCCACTCCTCGGAATCCCCCAATGTTCCACCGCTCCCTGATTGCCTTGCTTTGCGTTCTTTTTCCTGCTTGTTCCATGGCGGAGGGAGCGTCCCCTTTCAAGCACCTGCGACAGGACACCGGGTCATCCTCGGTTGCGGCAGCCGACTCGATGCTGATCTTCAGCAAGACCGCTGGCTTTCGTCATGACTCGATTGCTGAAGGAATCATGTGCTTCCGTGAGCTTGGTGCCGAACTGGGGCTCAAGATCATCGCCACTGAAGATGCTTCCGTCTTCAATTCCAAGAACCTGTCTTCCGTGCGAGTCGTGATATTCCTCAATACGACTGGAGACATTCTGAATGCAGTCGAGGAAGCGGCTTTCGAGTCCTACATTCGAAACGGGGGGGCGTGGCTCGGTGTTCACGCGGCAGCTGATACCGAGTATGAGTGGGAATTCTATAAAGGCCTCGTCGGGGCGTATTTCAAGTCACATCCCGCCATTCAGCCGGCACGAATCAACATCGAAATCAAGGACCACCCGTCGACGCGCATGTTGCCCGGGCTCTGGAATCGCACTGACGAGTGGTACACGTACACCCTGAGCCCCCGAGATGACGTGACAGTGCTCGCGAGTCTCGATGAGGACAGCTTTTCCGGTGGAGGCATGAATGGGGACCATCCGATCGCATGGTGTCATGAATACGAGGGCGGCCGTGCGTTGTATACCGGTGGGGGGCATACGAAAGAGTCCTATCGTGAGCCGAAGTTTCGAGCTCATCTCAAGGGCTCTCTCGAGTGGTTGCTCACCGCTGATGCGAGTCCGGATCCTGATTCGACTGCGGATCCTGAATCGACCGGCAGCAAAGGTCCTGCTGAAAAAGGGCCTGCTGTGGAAGTACCGACAAGAACGAACTGATCCTGAGCGGGAGATGCACAGTCACCTCGACGTCTGCGTCACGGCGTCGGATTCGAGGGCGTGCACGATTCGTAGGCTTTCAGGGCATGGCGAGCGACATGGGCCACGATGATGACCACGGTCACTGTCACTGCGAATCCAAAGCCCATGATCGCGAAGTGCGCGTCGGAGAGGTTGTCGGCATGTGCCGCTCGTTTGGCGACATGTGCCGCCATGCTGCCAAAGTAGACGGTTGCGAAGTTGCCCGGTATCACTCCGGCCAACGAAAAGAGATATGGCTTGAACTTGGAATCGCTGGCTCCGAGTGCCAGGTTCAGGAATCCATAGCTGAATGGTCCCAGTCTCAAAAGGACCATCAATTTGAAGCCTTCATCCGTGGTCGCTTGTTCGATCGCTGAAAGCTTCGGGTGCTTTCGGAGAAATCTGGTCACGAATTTTCTGAGGAACCAGCGAGCGATCCAGAACCAGACGATCGCACCCAGAAAATTGACGAGGACCACGAGTGCGAATCCCTTGCCCAGTCCGAAAGCCACTCCTGCGGCCACCGCCAGCACTGATTCAGGAAGTTGGAATCCTGTCAGGATGATGAAGAGAACGATGAAGACGAACGGCCCCCAGATTCCAATACTCGTCACCCAGTTTTCGAATTCAGGGATCATCTCACCGAAATACCGACCACCAAACCCGATCGCAACGATGAGTGCGATGATCACAAGAATCTTGGTCACGATTTTGATGATGTGGGACATCCAGAGTTCCTCAAGTGACTCCAAAAATAACAGACCCACGTCTGGATGTCGAAGCCCTCAAGGGTCGGATATCATGCTCTCATGACCCTCTCAGAAGATTCCATCAGAGATTTCTACCATCTTGATTCGAAGCTGACTCCCAAAGAGCTGGATCTCCGTGACAACGTGGCGAACTGGGTCGCCCAGAAATTCATGCCACGTGTCACCGAATACTGGGAGTCAGGAGATCTTCCGCGAAGCATCGCCCCTGAACTTGGTTCGCTGGGGGTCTTCGGTTCCGGTCTCGAGGGATACGGTGGTGAAGCGTTGTCGCCCCGAGCGACTGGTGTGATCATGCGGGAGCTGGAGCGAGGCGACAGCGGATTGCGTACCTTCGCCTCCGTTCAAAGTTCCCTTGCGATGAACGCCATCTCCTTCTTCGGAACTCAGGCCCAGAAGAATGCCTGGCTTTCTGAAATGCGGTCTGGTGAAAAGCTCGGATGTTTCGCTCTTTCCGAACCGGAGTATGGATCGAACCCAGGTGGTATGGAAACTCTGGCCACTCGGGATGGGTCGGGATGGATTCTGAACGGACGAAAGAAGTGGATCGGCAATGGTGACATTGCCGATGTCGCGGTCGTCTGGGCAAAGACTGTTGCGGGCGACCCTTCCTCGATTCGAGGATTTCTTGTTGATACAAGCCTTCCAGGGTTCGAGTCACGGCTGATGCCCGGCAAGTTGTCCCTGAGGTGTGCACGGACTTCCGAACTCTCCTTTGATCAGATCTCGCTTCCAGCTGATGCGTTGATGGAGAATTCACCATCGGGATTGTCGGGTCCATTGGCATGTCTCAACGAAGCCCGTTACGGCATCGCATGGGGAATGGTCGGTGCTTCCGAGGCATGTTTGCGTGAGGTACGCGACTACGTTCTCGTCAGAGAATCATTTGAAAAGCCTTTGGCCGGCTTCCAGCTGGTTCAAGACAAGCTTGCCGAGATGTTGACCCTCACAACTCATTCTCACGTGCTTGTTGATCGGCTTTCGGAACTCAAAGCCATGGGTGGAAACATTTCGGACCAGATCAGTCTGGCCAAGTATTCAAACGTGGACAATGCCCGGAGGGTCGCCGCCTTGGGGCGTGATTTGCTTGGTGGTGTCGGTATTCTTCTCGACCACTGTCCGATCCGTCATCTCATCAATCTTGAAAGTGTCGCCACGTATGAAGGAACCCGGGACATCCATCGACTCGTCCTTGGGCGCCGAATGACCGGAATGCAGGCATTCAGATGAATCGCACGCCGGGTGAACCTCTTGGATTGGCTCGTTTCTGCTGGGTCTCGACATTCGTCCTGCTGGGGATGATGTGTCTTTTTCAGGCATTGAACTTTTTCAAGAACGCCGACATGGATTTTCGTATCTATTACGACGCTTCGATGGCCTTACGCACGGGGCAGGACATGTTTGCCGCGTGGAATCCCGATTCCCCTCTGACGTACATCTATCCGCCCTTCCTCGCCATTCTGTTCATCCCATTGACACTGCTTCCACTCGAAGTGGCTGCCGCGGTCTGGACCGTGATCAGCATGATTCTGCTTTTAGGATGTCTCTGGATCGGTGCGCGCGAGATCATGACTCGATTTGATGGTGCGCAGGATCTCGCGACGCTGCCGGTCATCATTCTGATCGCCACACTCCTCTCACTGCCTCGAATCAAGGCTGAAATAGACCAGGGGCAGGTTGATTATCTCGTTCTCATGGGAATCATTGGAAGTCTCGCGCTCCTTCGCAGGCATCCGTTTCTTGCAGGAGTCGTGCTTGGGCTGGTTGCCAACATCAAGTACCAGACCGTCATTTTCGTGCCATTGATCATCATTCGGGGATGGTGGAGCACGTTGTTCGGATTCATTCTGGGCTCGATCGGAGTGGCCTTCTTTGGCGCATTCGTACTCGGCTGGGATGTGAATCTGGCGTATCTCACCGAGTCATTCTCGAGTCTCGTCCTCTTGTTCGGTGGCGAGCCGCCCGCTGATGCTGGGCCCATGGTCCTTCCACTCGATTGGGTGGACAGCGTGTCCTTGTCCAGCACGTTCGCTCGTTGGTCGAATGTGCTGGAGTGGGGCTCGGGCGGGACCTATTTGATGATCGGAGTCTCGGCCGTCCTCTGTCTTGGCATCGGTTGGTCGATCTATCTGCTGACCGGTGTTTCTCTTTTTCACGAGCGTGGCGGCGAGCGGGGGCGGACCTCAGCACGTTTTCAGGGACTCATCGCTCTCGAGTGGATCGGGCTTCTGGTCGCTGTCCTTGCGTTTGCGCCACAGACCAAGATGAGGCACCTTGCGATTCTGGTCCCTTTGATGATTCTGTCCGCACAGTTTCTCGTCGTGAAGCGCGGTTCGGTTCATCGCCTGCCTCTGTTGCTGGCAACGATCTTCTGCGCGCTTGCGATGGTGCTTCCTTTGGAGACCGTGTCCGAGACATTCATCATGGGGCCTCGTGAAACGTGGCGAGCCAACGGAGGTGTGATCATTCCAATCCTTGGCATGTACTTCGTGGCGTTGTGGGTCGGTTGTCGCTGGGTGCAGAATACGTCTCAGTCTCAACAATGATTCGATTTCTGGTCTGCCAGGCGGCCTCGTGAGAACCGATTCGATCAGGCTTCGTCGGATTCCCGCCACTCGGCCTGTGCGGCTTTGAACGTCTCTATCGCGCGGACTCGGCTTGTCTTGAGGTCGACGATGGGGGTGACGCTTCCGAGGACTCTGTCCCCCAGCCAGTGTCGTCGATAGGTCCCATCTGGATCGAATCTCACACCTTGAGTCTCCGCGTTGAAGATTCGAAAGTACGGAGCTGCGTCAGTGCCTGTCGAAGCGGCCCATTGCCAGCCTCCATTGTTGCTCGCGAAGTCGTAGTCGATGAGGGATCTGCTGAAATGCGCTTCTCCTTCTCGCCAGTCGATGAGCAGATTCTTGCACAGGAACATGGCGACGATCATTCTCACTCGATTATGCATCCACCCCGTGTGTTTGAGCTGCATCATCCCTGCGTCGACGATGTCGATTCCGGTGCGCCCTTCCTTCCATGCCGCAAGGTCTTCAGGAGCGTCTCGCCATTGAATGTCCGTGGTCCACTGCTGCATTGGTTGATTTCGCGACACTTGAGGAAAAGAGGCCATGACGTATCTGTAGAACTCTCTCCAGACAAGCTCGCTCTGCCAGCACCTCGGTCCCTCCGGCCAGCTCGTGATGTCCGGTCCATGGATGGATGCGATGGTGGCAAGGCAACGGGTTGGTGAAATCGCGCCAACCGCGAGCCAGGGCGAGAGTGAACTGGTCCCTTCCATGTCCGGGCGATCTCTCTTGTCCTTGTAGCCTGAGGCTCCGTCTTTTTCGATGAAGCCGGTCAGCCTGGAGTGGGCCGCAGCCTGGCCCGCCGGCCAGAGTTCATGTGTATTCCAATCCTGGAAGCCATCGATTCGTTGCGGCAGCGTCGTCTTTTCAAGGTCCAGAGGGGTCGCCTGTGAAAGCGGCGTGTCATCCGGTTGGAGTGATGCAAGATATTTCTCCTCCCAGGCACGCCGGAATGGAGTGAAGACCTTGTAGGGAAGCCCTGCCTTGTTTCGAATCTCATAGACCGGAAGAATCGTCTGCGTGTCCGAGAGCAGCAGCGTCGCGTTCAGTGGATTCAGAATTTTCGAGACGGCGCGATCTCGTGCAATCTCGTCGACACCGTATTCAAGGCCCGCGTGGACTTCATTGATTCCGTGCTGTCTGACCAGTTCCTCGATGATTCGTGGGGCATCCGAGTGGCATGACACCGTTCGAAAGACCAGTGGGATGCCGATGGCCTCAAGGTCTGTCTGCAACGATTTGAGCGTGGCAAGGATGAAAGACACTCGGGGAGCACCCATCCGGTGCTCATTCCAGGACTCGGGGGTGGCAATGAACACCGCTGCCGTTCCCTCTGTGCCGTGCTCGATGGCTTTTCGAAGAGCGGGGTGATCTTTTGTCCTGAGATCATCGCGAAACCAGATCAATGTCTTCATGGTTCTTTCAATCATAAAAAAACAGGGGGGCGCCTGAACGCGCCCCCCTGATAATCGGTCGATGGAGAATTGGGGAGTGACTGCATTGAGCCTCCATCGATCATCTTCTGCACCCGCTAATGGGTGCTCCCGTACGCACAACGTGTGGCAGGGGTGTCCTTGTTTGGATTCAAACTCGTGTCGGAAACAAGGAAAACGTTCATAACGTTCAATTTAATCCACTTCACGCACCTCTGCAAGTTGAATAGTGTCCAAATCAGTCAAAACATGCAAAACGTCCAGAAATTCAATCCCGGGCGCATATTGGGCCTACTATGAAGGTATGAAATCACTTGATGCCAACAGAACTGTTTCCCCTCGTGACATGGCCTCTGCCATAGGCATGAGTGAATCCTCCCTCAAGCGTTGGGCGGATAACGGCCTCCTTAGTTTTACGAGAACTGGTGGTGGCCATCGTAGGATTCGGATCCATGAAGCGATCCGCTTCATCCGTGAGCGATCGATCCCGATCCAGAGCCCATCCGCCATCGGTCTCCCCCTTGATTTTTCGACCACTGATGCAGATCTCGATCGCGATGATTCTCTTCTGGAGATGTTCCAGCGTGGCGCAAGTGATGAAGCCGAGTCGTTCTTGATCTCCCGTTTTCTGAGTGGTGCATCGATCGCCGAGATCGGTGACGAGGAAATTCGCCCTGTCCTGGAAGCACTTGGGCACGTTCCACATACGTCTGAGGGAATTCTCAGGGAGCATTGCGCCACCCAGGTCTGCCTTCAAGTGATCGAGCGAATGCGGGGCCTTGCCAGAACCGAGGAGCCGCGTTTTCAGGCTTTGGGAGGGGCTATTGGTGGTGATGTCTATATGTTGCCCACCTTGCTTGTCTCGGGTGTGATCGAGGAGCTTGGGGGGCGTGCCGTCAATCTTGGCGCGAACACGCCGACCGATTCGATTCGCTGGGATCTCTCGAACAGAGCTTCTGATGCGATGCCCGATCTCGTCTGGGTGTCAGTCAGCCATTTCATCGAAGAGCACGATCAGGTCGATGATCTGTTGAGGCTCGGTCAGGATTGCGTGGACTCAGGAATTGCATTCTTCATAGGCGGCCGAGCCCTGGTCGGGCCTGTTGTTGAGCGCTTCACTGGTTTCGAAGTGCACAGCTCCCTTCAGTCGATTTCAGCTTGTCTGTCATCCGCCAAGCTTGGCTGATTGCGACTGTTGGAAATCCTCAAAATTTGATTTTTATCACGCCTGACTGTCAACGAACGTTTATAGTTATTTGTGCGCTTGAGATTTCGTAGCTTCGTTCGTCTTTCTTTCAGACTCGCGTTTCGGGATTTATCGAGCCTTTGCTAGATTCAGGAAACCCCACGTTCCACTCTAAGGAGACATTTACATGTCCTACCCCATGATCACGACAGCGGCCATCTTGCTTGGCATCGCGTCGACTTCACTCGTTTCAGCCAATCTCGAGCAAAGCATTGAGCCGGGAACTGATCTGATCGGTGCTGAGCCGAATTCGATTCTCCCGCAGAAAAACGGCTTCGATTTCCCCCACGTCGAAAATGAACTCATCGTTCGGTTCCGACCAGAGGTCTCACTCGAAGAACGCCAAGCTTTGTTCGGCCTGGTCACCGGTGAAACCAAGTACGCCTACAAATCAGTCAGCGATCTGTATTGCATCAAACTCGAAGGGTCCGCTCGTGACGCCTTTGAAATGATCAAGGATCGAAGNGACATTCTCATGTATGCAGAACCGGCTTATTTGATGGAGACCTTCGAGACACCGAATGANCCGAACTACAGCTCGATGTACGGTCTCGCTGCGATCAATGCATCTGAAGCATGGGATACGACCACAGGCGTCTCCACGAACCGCATCGCCATCATCGACAGTGGCATGGACATGGACCACCCTGACCTGGTCGGCAATTTGTTCCGAAATCCAGCGGAAGGCACTTCGGCCAATGGCATCGATGAAGACGGTAACGGACTGGCCGACGACATCAGTGGTTGGGATTTCTACGACAACGACAACAATCCCGACGATCAGAATGGTCACGGTACCCACACCGGAGGCACTGTTGGAGCTGTCAGCGACAACGGGATCGGAGTCACCGGCATCAACTGGGAGTGCGACCTGATCGCTCTTCGTGTCGGCAACCAGTCCTTGTCCACATCAGCGATCTACGCCTCAGTCGAGTACGCATGCGACATGGGTGCCCGCGTCTCCAACAACAGCTACGGAGGCGGCGGTTACGCACAGGCCTTCTACGACATCATCCAAGCCGCTGGGTCCAACTGCGGTCACGTGTTCTGTGCAGCCGCAGGCAATGGTGGGTTCCAGGGCG
Source organism: Planctomycetaceae bacterium (assembly GCA_002684315.1). The sequence goes on from NYVB01000139.1 coordinate 27,121, forward strand.
CCAGCTATCCCGCAGCCTATGACCTCCCGAACATCATCTCAGTCGCTGCTGTCGATTCCAATGAAAATCTTGCAGGGTTCAGCCAGTATGGTGTCGACTCCGTCGACATCGCAGCGCCCGGAGTCAACATTCTCAGTTCGGTGCCAGGGGGCTACTCCGAATTCAGCGGGACCTCAATGGCGACGCCACACGTCGCAGGTGTCGCTGGTCTCGTCTCCTCCGTTCTTGGTGACGCGCCCGCGAGCGACGTCATCGATGCGATTCTCGGTTCAGCTCGACCGACTTCCTCCATGAGTGGAGTCGTCGCCACCGGTGGCGTTCTTGACGCGGCGGCTGCGATGGAGAACCTCTTCAGAGCGCCGATCGCAAATCTGGTGACCAGTGTTCCCAGCAATGTTCTTTCCGGAGACTCCTTCGGGTTCGACTTCACCATCGATCCCCGAGATGACTCGGTCTCCAACATCAGCGTCTTCTATCGACCCGGCTCGGGCCCCTGGCTCCCCGTCGGTGTCTCACCAATCTCGGGCAGTGCAAACGGCTATCGAGCCACGCTGCCTGTCGCCGAGTGCGATGACAATCCTCAGTTCTACCTCCAGTTCACAGGCGCTCANACCGGTACTGCGACTCTGCCCATCGGAGGCAGTTCATCCCCGTACGCATTCGTCGTTGGTGAAGAGCAGCTTGTCGTTCAGTCCGACTTCAACTCCAACGCTGGATGGACGACTTCCACCACGGCAACTGCTGGTGGTTGGGATCGTGGAGTGCCCTCCACCGACTCGATCTCCGTAGGTGATTGCAGCGCGCCGGGTTCCGACTCGGATGGCAGCGGATCCTGCTGGGTCACCGGCAACGGAAACTCGACCTTCGGATGTGAATTCGACATCGATGGTGGTCAGACTCAGCTCATCTCCGCNATCTACGCGCCTTCAGCTGATGATCAGGTCTCAGTCGATTGGTGGTACGACAACACCTCCGCCAACAACACGGAATACGATGACCTCTTCATCGTCGATGTCTCGGGAAATTCCGGTGGCTCATGGACGACTGTCGCGACCATCTCCAATGGTGACAGTGCCCAGACCGGCTGGACGACACTCCAGTTCACCGTGGGTGATTTCGTGACCGTTGGCTCTGGATTCCAGATTCGTTTCACCGCGTCTGACAGCGATCCCGGTTCCGTGGTCGAAGCAGGCGTCGACAACTTCAAGATCGGTCGATTCGTCTGTGAGGACGGTCCCTCCTGCGATCTCGTGGGTGACCTCAACTGTGACCAGGTCGTNAACGGCCAGGATCTCGCAGTGGTTCTCGCCACCTGGGGATGCACCGGGCCCGACTGCGCCGGCGACCTCAACGGTGACAACAAGGTCGATGGCCAGGATGTCGCCACGGTCCTCGGAAGCTGGTCCGTCTGAAGCTTCTGAAACTCCACTCATAATGAAGAGCCCCGTGCATTCTCCGCACGGGGCTCTTTTCATTGCCAGGAGGCATTTCCAGCGATGTCCCGGCTGCACCCGGTAAGACGGATGATGTTCCTTCCATCCAGTCTGGCGTCGAGAGGCTGGCTCTCTCCTCTCGGTGCCCTGAAATGAAGCATCCGATGTGCGGTGCCTTCAACGGGGTACACTGTGGACCGTGTCGCCGCGGTTCTCAAATCTCGACCTGCCCAGATCATTGAAAGCATCTTCATGAGACTGTTCTCCAGATTTTCCGTCGCCGTCTCCTATCCCATCCTGACCCTGCTGCTCGTCATGGGTGTGTTCATCTTGATCGGCTTTCTCGCCCTGCGTGGAACCCGGGAGACCAGTTCGGAATTGATGTTGCGGCTCACCGATCAGGCCACCGAACGAATGCGTCAATACGTGCTCTCATCACTGGACGCACCGACACGAATCGGTGATTTCAACGCCCGCCAGCTGACTGATGGCGCGCTGAAGATCGACTCGGAGGAGGACATCCTCAAGCAGGTTCCGTTTCTCGCGTCACAGCTTCGAGCCTGGACCGGTGTGAGCGCGATTCTCGTCTGCAACAGCCGTGACGAACTCGTCTGGGTCGAACGTGTTGCCGATGGCTCGCTTCATCTCTATGAATATTTCAATTCACACGANGGGTACTGCGTCGAGTGGGCGCTTGATGCGGAAGGTCGGAAACTTCCCGAGGAGATAAGTCGTTTTCGCTATGAACCGACCAAACGTCCGTGGCATGTCGCCGCCATGAAGTCCAACGGAGTGGGGTGGACCCCTCTCTATCTCTGGGCCAATTCTCTCAAGGAGGGAATCGTCGGAAGCGGTAGATGTCTTCGTGTCGAATCACCCGACGGATCCCTCCTCGGCATCATCGATGTCGGGTTCACCGTCAACGATCTTTCTCGCCAGCTCGAACAGATCAAGGTGAGTCCCAACGGTCGCGTGTTCATCATGGACAACAAGGGAATGCTGATCGCAGCGAACAGCGTTCAGGATGATTCGGCGGCGACCACCGGCGTCCTCGCGCGGGAGTCGTCCGACATGGAGGTCAAGATGGCGGCCGTCTCTCTCGACGGGCCCGGAATCTTCCTCGACGATCAGGGGTTCCTTCATTCAACCTTCACCGGCACCGATGGGGAGATCTACCAGGTCGATTCCGAGCATCTCAAGCTCGAGGATGGTCCGGATTGGACTCTTGTCACGGTGCTTCCCGAATCCGACATCCTAGCCGGCGTCGATCTCATTCGTGACCGCCTGGTTTCTTCCTCGCTCATCGTCCTTCTGTTCTCGGGAATCATCGCGGTCATGATCGCTCGGTCCATCACCAAGCCGATCATCTCCCTCAAGCGTTCCGCTTCGGAGATCGCATCCGGTGGTCTTGATGCACATTTCAGCTCACGCGGAGGACTTGAGTTCACGCAATTGAGTGCTGCGCTGGATCGGATGACACGCGGGCTGCGTGAAAGACTCGAAATGCGAACGGCATTGGCCGTCGCCATGGAAGTCCAGCAGAATCTCCTTCCACAGACATTCCCATCCACGCAACGGCTGGATATCGCCGGCTCCTGCGTGTTCTCAGATGAGACTGGTGGCGATTACTTCGATTTTCCTCTCCATTCGGACTCCGGCGACGAGGATGAAGAANGTGCCATCACCATTGCACTCGGAGATGTCACCGGACATGGCATCGGTGCCGCTCTGATCATGGCAGCTGCCCGCACGGCTCTTCGTACCTGTCTCACTGAAAACGGTTCTCTTGGAACCCTCCTTGAAAGAGTGAATTCCACGCTTTACGGCGATGTGCCCAGTGGTCGATTCATGACGATGTTGATGATGCGACTTGCCGCAGATGGTTCCCACATGGATTGGTCCAGTGCAGGTCACGATCCGCCCATCATCTACTCTCCGAGCGCGGACACCTTCAATGAACCATTTGGTGGAGGAGTCCCGCTTGCCATCCTGGCCGAGGAGTCCTACGAGCAGTACGAACTCATGCTTCCCGGTGGTGACGAGATCATCTTCACGGCGACGGATGGTGTCTGGGAGACCGCCAACGCCAACAAGGAATTGTTCGGCAAGGATCGCCTGAAGGATGTCCTTCGTGCCTCGAGCGCACTTGATTCGGAGACCATCATCAAAAGAGTCATCGAGGCCCTCGACGAGTTCCGCGGCAGTTCTCGGCCTGCCGACGATGTGACCATGGTTGTGATCAAGCGCCTTCCCTGAATCGATGTGATGTGATTCGACTCGCGATCTTCCCGCTTGATTCATTGTTCTGGTGTTGAAAGATCGTATGCTGTTTTTATGACATTCTTCATCCCACTCGTCGCACTCGCACTGGGTGTCGTCTCACATGACGGACCTGATCCCGTGCTCGCCTATCCTCTCGACCAGCGAGATCTTGTGAAGGACACTCTCAAGTCCAGATTCGGTCCCGATGTCTCCGGTGCCGTCGGCTTGAGCTTCGCGCCGATTGAGAAGGGTGGAGGATGCATTTTCGATTCCTCATCGGTCGTACTCATCTCCAAATCCCACGAGTCGCTTGAGGCATCTCTTCCTGTCGAATCCATCACGTTGTCGGCCTGGGTCGCCGTCGATGAACCGCAGGCGTGGGGCGGTGTCATCGGATGCCTGGTTGACAATGACTCACTCGAAAAGGGCTGGGTGCTCGGTTACGACCAGAATCACTTCTATTTCGGTCTTTCCACCCTGGGTGCAGATGACGGGGATGGCCTGATGACGTACCTGAAGGGGAACACCAGGTACGAATGTGGAAAGATGTACCACGTCGTCGCGACGTACGATGGACAGAACGCGATCCTCTACGTCAATGGACGTGAGGAAGCCAGAACCACCCTTCAGTCGGGAGCCATTCTCTACCCTGACTCCGCGATGGTCAGTCTGGGTGCATACCGGGATTCGAATGAATTCAATCGCCACGTTGGTCGGCTTCATGATGTTCGCGTGTACGACCTCGCGGCTGACTCGAAATGGGTGTTCGAGAGATTCACAGCAAATCAGGACCTTGCGGGTCTGCCAGCCCATGTTCCAGCCAGTGGACCGATTTCTGATGAGATCGACTGGGTGGTCGCGCCTGTCCTTCAATTTCCCACCGTTGAATCCATGGGACTCATCTTCGAGACCACTCGTCCCGTGACAGGAACCGTTCAGTTCGGTTCCGACTCCGAATTCGGTCGAGCCGTGAACGTGACGGAACCGACGATGCTGGCTGAAATCCTCATGGATGACCTTGCTCCTGATGCCGCTTATTTCTACCAAGTGGATCTAGTGGATGATCTCGGGCGATCATTGACCAGCGATGTTCTGAGCTTTCAGACTGCCGCTCCCCGTGGTGTTCCCGTGACCTTCGCCTTGTTGAGCGACACTCAGGACAATCCGGAGGTTTGTGCTCGGTTGGCGACTCACATCTGGGATCAACGACCTGGTTTTCTGATTCATCCGGGTGATCTCACTGGTACCGGATCTCTCAAGGGTGATTGGACCGATGAATTCTTTCCCGGCATGAACGGACTCCTGTCTCGCATCGCGATGTATCCGGTTCTCGGTAATCATGAACAGGATGCCCGGCATTACTACCGATACTTTTCGCTTCCTCAACCCGAGTACTTCTACAGATTCAGTCAGGGTGATGCCGACTTCTTCATGATCGATACGAATCGAACCGTCGCCCCGGGTTCCGAACAGTTTCTCTGGTTGGACTCCGTGCTTGCGGAGTCCGACGCACGGTGGAAATTCGTGGTCCACCATCACCCACCATATTCATCCGATGAAAACGATTACGGTGATACCTGGAAGGGNCAGGGCAGGCGGGGAGATCTTCGGATCAGGCCCTTGACGGACCTGTACGATCGGCATGGAGTCGACCTCGTCCTGAATGGACACATTCACAGTTACGAGCGGACGTGGCCGATCAGTGGAGGCCGCGTCGTGGATGACGGGGGAGTCGTCTACACCATCACGGGAGGAGGTGGTGGAGGCCTCGAGGCCCCGGGTCCGACACGGCCCGATTTCAACAACACCGTCCGAACTGGCCATCATTACTGCATGATTCGTCTCAACGGTCGAACCCTCGAATTCTTCGCTTACGACCTCCAGAACCGATTATTCGATCATATGACCATCCGAAAAGGCGATTGAACCCAAGAACCCTTCGCTGGACTGCTGCACGTCAACCTCATCACGTGTACCCTTCCTGACTTATGTCAGAATCAACCACCACGATCGCCGATCCAAATCTCCGTAACGTCGCAATCATCGCGCATGTCGACCATGGCAAGACGACCCTCGTCGACTCTTTGCTCGACTACTGCGGGTCGATGACCCTCGACCGTGATGAATCCGACTGTGTCCTTGATTCCGATCCTCTTGAAAAAGAGCGGGGGATCACCATCACGTCCAAGAACTGCGCGGTCACCTGGAGTCCTCCGGCGGAGAGCGCCCATTCCGGCGTCTTTCGCATCAACATCATCGACACGCCCGGTCACGCCGATTTCGGCGGTGAAGTCGAGCGGGTTCTNAAGATGGCTGACGGAGTGCTTCTGCTCGTCGATGCATTCGAAGGACCGATGCCCCAGACCAGGTTCGTGCTCAGCAAGGCACTCGAACTTGATCATCCCCTGATCGTGGTCATCAACAAATGTGATCGGCCGAATGCTCGACCCGACGAAGTCGTCGACGAGGTGTTCGATCTTCTGGTCGCGCTGGGAGCGAAGGACAAGCATCTTGATTTCTCGGTGATCTATGCTTCCGGCCGCAATGGCTGGACCTCCAACGAAGTGGACGTGCAAGAGGGTGACATGCTTCCCCTTCTCGATGCAGTGCTCGATCGGTTGCCCGCACCCACTGGCGACAAGGATGCCCCCCTGCAGATGCTGGTGGCCAGTCAGGATTATTCCTCCTATGCCGGACGGATCGCGATCGGTCGTCTCTACGCCGGTTCGCTCACCGCGGGCCAGACCGTGACCATGTGTCATGCTGGTGGAAACAGGACGGCAAAGGCTCAGAAGGTCTTTCGATTCAAGGATCTCGGGAAGGCTCAGACCGAGACCGTGAGCGCGGGTGATCTGTGCGCGATCGAAGGTCTCGGTGACTTCGAGATCGGCGACACGGTCGCCTGCCCCGATGAGCCCGTCGCAATTCCACGCATCGCCGTGGATGAGCCGACGCTGCACATGCTCTTTCGCATCAATGATTCACCCAATGCGGGCAGAGTAGGGAAGTACGTGACTTCTCGCCAGATTTCTGACAGACTTCAGCGTGAGCTTCGAAGCAATCTCGCCTTGCGTGTGGAAGCAGGCGACAGCGCCGAGGAATTCAGAGTGTCGGGTCGCGGACTCCTCCACTTGGGCATCCTCATCGAGAACATGCGACGTGAAGGGTACGAACTGACCGTCGGTCGTCCCCAGGTCATCGAGAAGATGGTCGACGACGTCCTGTGCGAGCCCATCGAGTTGCTGACCATCGATGTCGATCAGGACCACATGGGCTCCGCGATGGAGCTTCTGGGTTCTCGTGGCGGCGAGGTGAAACAGGTGGACACTCGTGGTGACAGGATGCACATCGTCAGTGAGATCCCCGCCCGTGGGCTCATTGGAATGCGCAGTCAGATGTTGACCGCCACCGCTGGTGAAGCCGTGATGTTTCATGCGTATCACGAACATGCGCCAAGTCGAACGACCGCCTATCGCCGTCCCAATGGGGTGATGATCGCCACCATGCCCGGGCAGGCAACGACCTTCTCGATGTTGAACCTCAGTCAACGTGGGATCCTGATGGTCGAGCCGGGTGAAGTCATCTATGCCGGCCAGGTGGTCGGTGAAAACGCACGTGACAACGACCTTGATGTGAACATCGTCAAGTCGAAGGCCTTCTCCAACATGCGAGAAGCGACCAAGGAGGCCACGGTCGTTCTCAAGGCATCACGAAAGCTGTCGCTGGAATCCGCGCTCGAGTACATCCAGGATGACGAGCTGGTGGAGATCACGCCCGATGCGATTCGTGTTCGAAAGAAGATCCTTCAAGAGTCCAAGCGACGACAGGTCGCCAGGCAGGTCAAGCAGGCACGTGAAGGTGCTGCAGGTCGCTGACCCATTTTTTCGAGGGCCATTCTCAACTTGAGTGCGTCACTGGCGTAGCATGAGACTGTGAACTGGACACGCAAAGAAGACAAGAAGGCTCGTCGGGACAAGCCAATCTCTCAAATCGTTCCGGTGCGCCCACCTGCCGGTGAGAGACATCTCCTCGCCGTCGACATGGGGCTGAGGACCGGACTTGCCGTCTTCGGCCCTGATGGGCGTCTGGTGTCCTACCGTTCGAAACATTTCGGCTCGCTCGCTGAACTCAGGCGGGGCGTGGGGACCATTCTCAAGGAAGCGCCGCCTCTGGGCTGGCTCTGGCTTGAAGGTGGGGGAGATATCGCGACTGTCTGGGAAAAACGATGCGCGCACCTTGGCATTGATTTCAGGCAGGTCCACGCCTCCGACTGGCGCAAGACTCTGATGCTCCCTCGTCAGCAGCTCACCGGGGAAAAAGCGAAGAAGGAGGCGGTCAGAATGGCTCGCTCCGTGATCGAATGGAGTGGGGCACCTCGCCCCAAGGGAGCGCTGCGCCATGATGCCGCCGAGGCCATTCTCGTCGGCCTGCACGGAGCCATTTCCGTCGCTCTGCTGGATCAAATTCCGCCCCTGTGAGTGTCTCCTGCAGGGGTGCTGTCGGTTGGCTCGGATCGCTTCTGGGCACTCAAATCATCGTTATCGAGCAACAAACAGTTCGTTTTCTCCTGAATGTCCTTCAATTGAATGGATTGCGGCTGACGACCCGTGGTCTGTCGCGTACAAATAATGATGATTCATGCGTCATTTTTCATGTGTCAAGCCCCATCCCCACCTGTGCAGGTCCCTCGACCTCAATGAACATTTTCAGCCCTGAGTCGGTCCGGCGAATCTTCGTCCTCTGGCATCACTGGAGCCATACATGAGATTTCACTCCGTCACCCTGCTTGCCGGTCTTGCCCTGTCCTGTGGATCAGTACAAGGCTCCGACAGCGAGACTCTGTTGCCCAACACGATGACCGCACGAGATGTCGTGACTCGTACCGAAGCCCCATCTCCTTGGAAGGCATTTGGTGCGTCCACGATTCAGATCGACCGAGAACGACTTGATCAAATCTCTCGAGAGTCGAGAAGAACCGGACTAGATGTCCGCTTGCTGGATTTTCCTCTTGGTGAGGACATGAACGTTGATCTCATGCTGCATGACGTCACATCCATCACGGCTGAGTCGCGTTTCGTGGTGATGCGTGAGGGCGCAGGCGGAAGTGTCGAGGAAGTCGAGCTGCTCGCCCCCGACCTGGTGGTCCTTGCCGGGCACATCGCGGGAAGTCCGGAAGACTACGCTCTGATTTCCAAAGGCGACATGGGAACGATGGGATATGTTCGGCGTGGTGATCGAACCTTCATGATTTCAAGCGGTCGAGTTGGAGAAGGCAAGCCGACGATCGTCTTCGACGTCACCGAGATTCCCGAGGATTCACTCGCACTTCTTCCGCTGGAATGCACTCTCATAGAACCTGAAGGTGCGCTTCCCGGTGGTGCCCATGATGAAATGGGCGGATTTCTCGCGGGGTCTCTTCCATGCAGGAAAGTCGGACTTGCCCTTGAGACCGACAATGAATTTCTCGATTCACTGTTCGGTGGAAGCGAAAGCGCGGCGAACGCCTATGCCTCTCTGCTCGTGACCGCGACGACTTCGATCTACGAACCTCAGTTCAACGTCAATCTCGAAGTGGACTACATTCGACTCTGGTCGTTCGATGACCCATGGACATCCAGCAACACCTCATCCCAATTGAACGAGTTCGTGAGCTACTGGCAGTCGAACATGGGAAGCGTCTCCCGGGATCTTGCGCACTTCCTTTCCGGGCGTTCCCTCGGTGGTGGCATCGCCTACCTGAACGGCCTCTGTGGCGGAAGCTCTGCATATGCAGTGAGTGCGAACCTCAACGGTTCGTTTCCCTACCCCGTGGTCGACAACAGTGGTTCAAACTGGGACATCATGGTGTTTTCCCATGAACTCGGGCATAACTTCGGTTCAGGCCACACTCATGAATCCTACAACCCCCCGATCGACGGCTGTGGCAACGGTGATTGTGATAATTCCGACGGGACGATCATGAGTTACTGCCATCTCTGCCCGGGTGGATTGGCCAACATGAGAATGGTGTTCCATCCTCGCGTCGAAGCCGTCATCATCGACCATATTGAAACCGTCCCCTGCAGTTACATCGGTGGAGGTGAGGGGGCTCAAGCTGCGGATGATGAAATCTCCGTCGGCTTCGCCGGCGCGACTCTGAACATTCTTGCGAACGATCAGAATCTCAGCTGTGGTTCACTGTCGTTGAGCCAGTTTCCCAGCACCACTCTGCAAGGTGGATCACTCGAGCTCGTCCCAGCGACCAGCACCATCCCCGATCGTCTCCGATATGTTCCGGTCTCCGGTTATTCTGGTTTCGACAGTTTCACGTACACGGTGACGGATACGCTGGGAAACACCGACACTGGCTTCGTCAATCTCCTCGTGAACGCTCAGGTCACATTCAGCTTCGTGAATGGCTTGCCAGAGAGAATCGTCACGGGTGAGGTTCTCAGGGCGAATGTGTCGGCGACTGGTTTCACGCTTGATCCCTCAACGGTCTCTCTTGCAATCGAGACATCCGAAGAGAGTTACCAGCTTTCGATGCAGGAAGTCTCCGCAACCGTGTTTCAGGTGACCGTCCCCGAAGTGACTTGCCCGTCAAACGCCACACTTCAATTGAGCGCGCGAATCGAGGAGGGGTCACTCTTCACCGGTGATATCGTCGATGTCGAGGTTGGCTACGGTCTCGTTGATTTCGAGTCACCGAATTCCCAGTTGACATGGTCGGTCTCTGGTGATGTGACATCGGGTGATGCCGGGCTCTGGCAGATCGGGACGCCTGACACCTCGAATGACCGTGGGGATCCTGCCTACGACTTCGTTGGTTCAGGGCAATGCTTCCTGACCGGAGCCGCCACAGGCAACACCGATGTCGATGGGGGCTGCACCATTCTTCGTTCTCAGCGCATCGTGGCCGATGAGGACACGTACGCCCGGTGGGCGCAATGGTACGACAACAGCTTCGGAGCGGCTCCGGGACTTGATGTGATGACCATGGAAATCTCCGGTGACCTTGGTCAGACCTGGATGCCTCTGGACCAGGCTGGTCCGAATGACTCGGAGTCCGTCGGTGGCTGGATCGTCAACGAGATCAGAGTGTCGGATTTTGTCGCAACGCCGTCCTATCAGGTCTACATCAGGTGGATCGTCTGTGACGATGGAGACGGTTCGGTGATCGAAGCCGCAATCGACAGCTTCGGCTATGGAAGCTGCGAGGCGGAGCCTGAGACCAGCCCCTACGATCTGAATGGTGATGGCCTCATCGATGGCCAGGATCTCGCGACCCTGCTTTCGGACTGGGGCTGCCTGGGATCCGGTTGCATCGGGGATGTGAATGGCGACTTGAGTGTCGACGGTGCGGATCTTGCCGGAGTCCTGGCCAATTGGGGCATCGCGCCCTGAGGCCTTTTGGTGCATTCCCGATCCCCATGTCGAGCGAATTCAGCCCCCCGGAAGACCGGGGGGCTTTTTTCATGCCTAGGATGGTGAAACTTCTTGGCTCCGAATCACTCCCCATTCAACCCATTTGTATAAGATGAGCCATTGGTACCTGCGTGTCTCACGGATGAAACGTGCACGGAAGTTCCTTCGTTTGAGAAAAGGATTCCATTCATCACCTCGATTGAACGACCTCATCT
>NYVB01000140.1:0-3702 GCA_002684315.1 Planctomycetaceae bacterium
TCTTGCGAGTGGCCTTCTTGGCAGTCTTCTTCGTGGCTGCCTTCTTGCGAGTGGCCTTCTTGGCAGTCTTCTTCTTGGTGGCCTTCTTGCGAGTGGCCTTCTTAGCGGTCTTCTTCTTGGCTGCCTTCTTGCGTGTCGCCTTCTTGGCAGTCTTCTTCTTCGCTGCCTTCTTGCGAGTGGCCTTCTTGGCAGTCTTCTTCTTAGCGACCTTCTTGCGAGTGGTCTTCTTGGCTACCTTCTTGCGTGTCACTTTCTTACGCGCAGCCTTTTTACGAGTGGCCTTTTTCTTCGCCATTCTGAACCCTTTCGTCGCGCATTGTCGGAGACTTACAATTTCCTGATCAGGATTGCGGTGCGTCGGCGCGTCGACGGCACCAGTCTGACGAGTTGTACCTTTATCGGAATGGGAATAAAAGTTGCTTCAGTGAAAACAGAGCGCTTCACACTCAAATCCTCGTTGTGATCCGCCTGTTTTTCAATTCCGATCCCATGCATCATGTTTCGATTGATCTTTGTGAGACCGCGTTCGTTGAAAGGTTTCGCGGACTGATTCGCGGTGCCTCTTTCGGCACCTTTCAACAGTTCGAAATGGTTTCCGTGCTTGCGACATCGCTTTTCGGGCGATTCCAGGTACCTCGTAAACGCATGAAAACAAGCGACCTACGAAAACACGTGCGTCAGACGCGAATTGAAACGATCGACGTCCTGTTCCGCATTCGTTTTTCCACGACATGACGGTTCGTTACCTATGCGTGTCGCGTTTCACTTCTTCACGACATCCGATTTTGCAATTCACTCAGACTGAAACGAGCCACCAAATGGTCCATCGAGGGTGGCGGAAAAATTTTTAAAAAAAAACGCCCAGTTGAACTCTTCGAGTAACTTTTTTGTCAATTACAGGCTCCATCACGCTACAAGTGCATTGCTTGATTTCACTCCGCACCTCCCTGTCAGAGGTTCTTCAAGCGTCTCCTTTCACAACACTCAATTCAGAAGTGAACCACCCATGACGATTTCAAAAGACTCACCCGACGTTTCAGTGATTGAAGATCGTCGACTCTCCTGTGGTGTGCGCCTGCTGGTGGAATCGAATCCTTCCGTCAAGAGCGCGGCCATCTCCTGGTGGGTTCCCACCGGGACGATGGATGATCCGGATGGTGACGATGCAGACGGCCTTGCCGTTCTCTGTGCCGGCATGCTCGAGCGGGGTGCCGGTGGTCTCGATTCAAGAGAATTCAACGACGGCCTCGATCGACTCGGTGTCATCAGAAACATCTCGGTCCATGACACCTCGACCAGGCTCTCTGCATCGCTTCGCAACGAGGAACTGCCTTCGACACTCGAGCTACTCGCCGACATGGTGCTTGATCCCCTGATGCCGGAAGACGGCCTTGATCCCGTTCGAAGTCTCTGTCTGCAATCCATTCAAGGTCTCGTCGATCAACCACCCGAGCTCGCCTCCATCAGATTGAATCACCTCGCCCTTCCCGCTCCCTTCAATCGAAGTGCGTACGGTTCAAGCCAGGCCCTTGAATCCGCGACCATCGAAGACGTCCGTACGGCATGGCGTACCCGTTGCCTTCCCGAGGGCTCGATCATCGCTCTCGCCGGCGGCATCGATTTCGACGTCGCCGCGGACATTCTCGAGAGACGACTGTCGGAATGGTCCGGTGGTTCCAAGGAAATGCCGGAGTCCCGACCCAGGATCGGGGGCGACGAGCATGTCGAACAGTCCGGTTCCCAGGTTCATGTCGAGATGGCATTCGATGCACCACCTCTCTGTTCATCAGACGAACTGCCATTTCTCGTGGCGACCAGGATCCTCGGTGGTGGGAGTTCCTCCCGACTGTTCGATCACGTTCGTGAACAGCAGGGTCTCTGTTACGACGTTCACGCGGGCTATCTGAGAAGACGATCTGGCAGCCTCTGCACCATCGGAGCTGGCACCACACCGGAACGGGTGTCACGAACGATCGAGAGCATCTACGAGGAAATCGATCGATTCGGCTCGGGGGGCATCACCCAGGATGAATTCGACAATGTGATGGTGGGCCTCAAGACCCGCTTGATGATGCACGGTGAAAGCATGGCCGCCCGTGCGGCCGCGATCGCCGCGGATTTCCATGATCGTGGCACTCCACGAACACTCTCTCAGGTCGCTCGAGAGATCGATGAGCTTTCCCACCGGGCAGTCGACGATCTTGTCAGGTCTCATTTCAACTCGAAGTGGGCATCAGGGGTGGCAAGGGTCGCCGTGGGGCCCAGCACTCCGTTTCAACCTCGAAGTTGAGGTACTCACAGGATCATTGATGCGTCCGTGTTCCCGTGAGCTATACTCAATTCCATGAGCGTCGAACTACCAGCTTTCGCCCCGGGTACCCGGGTCCGTGTCTCCCACCAGATCTCAAACGCCCACGATGAATCATGGGTCAACGCGGTCGAGGGAGAGGTTCTTCGATATCGACAAGCCAAGACCGGATCCTGGTTCGCTCATTCCAAGGATGATCGGCTCTGGCTCGATCGGCTCGAGCTTCGCCTGGACACGCTCGAAGTGGTGACTCTCAACCTCGATCAGCTCACGCTCATCGAAGCGATCTGAGTCCCAATCGATCGACATTCGATCAGGTTCCGTCCGTGCCGACCGGAAGAGGGATCATTCTCTCATGTTCCGCTTCGATCAGCGTCACCTCGATCGTGGTGGTCTGTGTTCCTCTGAGAACTTCCAGATCGACCACGTCTCCAGGATTGGAAGCTCTGAGGGTGGTCCGCAAGGCGGCCGGAGAGGCCTGACTCGAGCCGTTCACGCTGACGATCACATCCCAGAGTTCAAGTCCCGCCCTGGATGCCGGGGTGTCGTCCGCCACCGCGATGATCATCGTGGACTCGTTGCCGTTCACACCAAGGTGCTTCTGCATGATCGGTCCACTTGGAACCATGTTGACTCCGAGCATCACGGAGGGCTTGGGCGCCATTGTGGCGTCACCCTCGTTCATCGTGACCTGGGGTTGGTTGGGCTCACCACCGCTCCGTGTGGCCTCCTGCTGATTGCATCCTGCTGAAAGGAATAGAAAAGTCAGTGCGCAGCTGATGAGATTTCGTTTCATGGCTCTCTTTCCTGGTTCTTCCGTCATGAGAAGTCAGTGTACCCTCAGTGAACCGGCAGTGGAATATGGGTCTTGTCCTGCGCCCTCGAGAGTTCGTTGAGCAATTGAATGTCACTCCTCGGGGCGACAGCCTTCGTTTCAGACCGTACGCTTGTGACATGCCGACCTCCTTCGCCAACGTCATCTTCGCGCCGAAATCGATNCTNGNNCTCGTGCTNTCGATGNNCGCNANCCTTCAGACCGGNTGCGGTCCNCGTGAAGTGAAGATCGCCACCGGTGCCTGGCCNTGGGTTCCNACNAGCATGGANNTNCATGGNCTGTCNCGNTTCATGGTCCAGNATGANGAAGAGATTCTNNCTCTNCGNNTCGANTTNCTNGATCAGGANGGAGACCCNNCGAAATANCCNGGCTCTCNTCAGNATCGAAATCGATCCNNCCGGTCCCGANNAAGTCCAGCGGAGTCNGAGNATNAATTTCGANCTGAGNGATCCCNNGGTCAANCAGNNGNACTGGGANCACGTCTCTTCGACGTANCGNTTCNNNNTNANNCCCGANTGGGANGANNCGCCNNTGNCGAGCACCGCGATNCGNATTCGNG
>NYVB01000140.1:3707-7358 GCA_002684315.1 Planctomycetaceae bacterium
GCGACNCTNGAAGGTGCNCCCGANCTCNACGNTGGNATCACNNTGCGTCGCGGTCGGTGACCCTCACTCGATCAGGCCCATCTGTCGGTACCTCTCCCGGTACTTGTTGAGCAGACTGCTTTGTCTGTTCGAAAGATCGATCCGTCGTCCATCGATGAAGGAAACCAGAACATCAGAAGTGATCTCCATCGGGTTTCCGGTGGTGATGATCAACGTGGCTGATTTCCCCTCTTCGATGGAGCCCAGTCGGTCGTCGATCCCCGCGATTTCCGCGGGAGACAGGGTGATCGATCTGAGCGCCGCGCCCGCTGGAAGTCCGTAGGCCCCGGCGGTACCCGCCTGGTGGGCCAGATTCCGTTCGTGCTGTGGCTCACCGCTTCCGTTNCCGATCGAGAAGAGGACGCCTGCCTTGCGGAGTTTCTCCGGCGTGCGGTAGATCGCATCATGATCCGCGTGACGGGTCATCGGAAGTCGATGCATTCCCTTGATCATCACCGGGATTTCATGGCGTGCCAGAAGCGGTGCGCATTCCGCGGAGGCGGTGCCACCCACGATCACGATGTCGTACCCGCGCCTCTTGGACCAGGCCACGGCACTTTCGATCTGACTGGCACGTGACGCGTCGACGAACAGGGGTGCCTCGCCTGCGATCACACCGGAGAGTGCCGCGAAGCGTGCGTTGAAGGGAATCGTCGGGTCGGTCTCTCTGGCGGCAAGCCAGGCTTCGGCATCTTCGAANTAGGTGTCGATCTTCTTGAGTCTCTCGCGTGCCCTGCCGCTCTGATCGGAATTCGAACGCCGACTGAATCTGGAGCTCACCGAATGGATCAGGGGCCATTTCACGATGACCCCGAGTGATTCCTCGATGGCAAGATCCTCGGTCGTCCATCCATCCAGACGAATCGCGGAAGGCTGTCCCGAGATCGTTCCNCCACCGGGAAAGACCAGTGCCGTCATGATTCCCGCGCTTCTGGTGACCGTGATCAGGTCGCTGTCCGGATTGATCGAGACCCACGCCTGAATCTCCGGGTGTTCGTTGTCCAGTTCCGACCGGTCATCGGTCGCACGGACCTGTTCGGTTTCCAGCAGGCCGAGCTGAGTCGGTCCCGCGATCAGTCCCGGATACACGTGCAGGCCGGAGGCGTCGAAGACTTCGTACCCGTCCAGATTCTCGAGTGGACCGCTTCCAATGCCNGTGATCCTGCCTTCGTCGAAAAGAATCCAGGCATCTTCAATGATGACCTCGTCCGAACCATCGTGATTGACGGGTGGATTGTGAAGCGTCGTGTTCACGATCGCCATCGGCGCCTGTTGTGCGGGTGCGGTGATCTCTCTGGACTGGCCAGAAGCCATCGTCACGAATTGCAACCCAATCATGGTCGCACACAGGGTCGTGATCTTCGTCNTGTTTCGGATGTTNATCGTCCAGCCTCCTGCGCAATGGCATCTCGTGTGCCGTTGTTGATTCCGCAACCACAATCACCGGCCTTCATCTCGGCGGGGTCGTAGCCACTTCGAATGATCTCATAGAGTCGTTCCTCTCCGGCATACCGCATGCGTGCCAGAAGGCCACCTCGTCCCGATGTCAGGACCGGGTCTTCGACCTGGGGACTGCTCGTCTTCTTTCCGGTGACCGTGGCCGCCGGACCATCGGGCATGAATGCGGACTCGGCCTTTCCGGTCATGGAATTCCCCGAGATCTCCAGGGTCAGCTCGGAAATCATCTGCCCCTGGATGGTGAGCTCGAGTGACAGAGTCGATTTGGCGGCATCGAAACTACCGCTCAGGTCACCCTCCATCTCCATCATCGAGAGATCCGCGACTCCGGTCACGGAACCACCCTCCGACATCTCAAGTGCCACCGTCATCGGCATCTCACCCATGCGTTGGGTCATCGTGACCACATCCCAGGTTCCGGAGACCGGATCCTTGCCATCCATCATTCCACCCTTCGTGGTCGACGCCTTGCGGGTCTTCTCCTCGACCAGGCCGGACAGGATTTCAGCGCGATCCGATCGGGTCTTCCCGGCCGCGATCTGATCTTCATCCATGTCGAAGTAGCGTCGACCGTCGACCCACGTCTGTTCACAGCGGGTGAACGTGCTCAACGGGTCGCCGCTCCAGACGACGATGTCCGCATCCTTGCCGACTTCGATCGAACCGGTCCGGTCATCGATGCGAAGCTGCTTCGCAGGATTGATCGTGACGAATTTCCAGGCTTCATGAGGCTCGACGTTTCCGTATCGAACCGCCTTGGAGGCCTCCGTGTTCATGCGACGGGCGAGTTCGTTCGAATCACTGTTGAAGCTCACGAGCACGCCCATGTCGGTCATCAGCGCGCCGTTGTAGGGAATCGCATCCATCACTTCCACCTTGTACGCCCACCAGTCGCTGAAGCTGCTCGCACCGGCACCGTGTGCCGCGATCTCGTCCGCGACCTTGTAGCCTTCGAGAATGTGTTGCAGCGTTCCGATGGTGAATCCCCATCGTTCGGCGGTTCTCAGCAACATCAGAATCTCATCCTGGCGATAGCTGTGGCAGTGGATGATGCGATCTCCTTCGAGAATCTCGACCAACGTGTCGAGCTCGAGATCCCGTCGGGGTGGCATCGTTCGTGCGCGTTCATCGGCGGGCAGTGCGTCGTATCGTTCCATCGCATCCCGGTATTCCGAGGCCGCCATGAACGCGTTCTCGAAGAACGCCGCGACGCCCATGCGTGTGTCCGGGTACCGATTGCTCGGTCGCACCACGTTCTCACCCAGCGCGAACTTGATTCCCGGCTTCGCTCCCTCGAGGTGCATGGCCTCGGCGGGTGCACCCCATCGAAGCTTGACGACCGCGTTCTGTCCACCAATCGGGTTGGCGGAGCCGTGCAGCTGGTGGGCTGCGGTCAGACCACCCGCAAGCTGTCGGTACCAGTTGATGTCGTCGGGATTGAGGACGTCACCGATTCGAACCTCGGCGGTGTTGTTCTGTCCACCCTCGTTCACGCCGCCATCGATCCCGGTGTGGGAATGACAGTCGATCAGGCCGGCGGTGACTTCACGTCCCTCGAGTTCGAAGATGCGTGCGCCTTCCGGGGCTTCCAGATCACGACCCACGGCCACGATGCGTCCCTCCGAGATCAGAAGATCGGCGTCATCAAGAATGCCTGCATCCGCGGAGGTCCAGATTCGTCCCTTTCTGAAGAGGACGGTTTCCATCTCTGGTTGTTCCAGTCTTCCGAAGGCTCCCAATGGAACCGGGAGTCGTGCGAATTCAATTTCGGCCTCTTCCGATTGTTCCTGGTCCTCTTCGGACTCCTCACCCTCGTCATCCGCCGTCTGGATCGGCTCCGCCTCGATGGTGTCGATCATGAAGTGGATGGTCTCTCCAGTCTCGGTCTTCGCGATGCCGGTGAACTGATCGTTCACGAGAATCAGATCGAAACGAAGTGTGCCCTCCAGGTCGAAGGCCTTGCCGTCCAGTGTTCCTGCGATCGAGTCTTCAGTGAAACGGACGTTGCGTGCACGCCAGGAGGTCTTCTCATCGGACGCCTCTTCGACGTCTTCGCCTTCCTGATCCGCGTCGTCTTCGTTCGTTTCCGCCATCTCCACAGAGGGAGGTTCGATCGTCGAGACTTCGAACATCTTCTTGCCTCGGTCGAGAATC
>NYVB01000020.1 GCA_002684315.1 Planctomycetaceae bacterium
CGCCGGTAACCGCCACGTCAGGCACGGCGGTACACGAGCCGTCTTACTCCAGGGCTCAGTGATCACCTCTGGCAACGAGGAGCGCCAATCGATGATGAACCAACCTTCAAACACTTTCATGACCCGACTTCGCGTATTGATCGCGATGTCCTTTCTCTTCATGACCCCGATGGCTTTCGGTCAGTCCCAGGCGGGCGATCAGGATGGTCAACTGCCCGAGGAGAAGCAGGCGTCGGGCGAGGAGGTCATCGACGAATTCGGAACCTTCGAAATCGCCGTCGAGGATGTGCCCCTCCCTCAGGTCTTGAACATGCTTGCCATTCAGAGCCGAAGAAACATCATCACCAGCAAGCGGGTGGGCAGTGTTTCCGTGACTGCGAATCTCTTCGACGTCACCTTCTATGAAGCGCTCGAAAGCATCCTTCACATCGCGAGCCTCTGCTACGACGAGCAGGGAAATTTCATCTACGTGATGACCTGTGAAGAGAAGCTTCAGCGTGAGAACGCCAACAGAGTGATGGAAGACAGGGTCTTCTATCTGGATCACATCTCACCGGCCGATGCCGAAGCTCTGGCGAAGCCACTTCTTTCCGACAACGGAAACATGTCACGACTCGGTGAGGTTCAGATGGGATTCGCTCCCGGCCAGACCGACGCAGGTGGTGATTCATGGGCGCATGAGCCCGTACTCGTCGTTCGTGACTACAAGGACAACCTCGAGGCGATCGAAACGCTTCTGAAAGACGTGGACACGCCTCCCAAGCAGGTGATGGTCGAATCCACGATTCTCGTCACCGAAGCAACTGGTGACTACGCCTGGGGCATGGACGTCAGCGTCCTGCTGAAGGGATCTTTCACCGATCTGCTCAACCCTCTGAATCCGGTCAGCTGGCTTCAGAATCAGAACAACCCGACGCCCGGTGGCACCGTGCCCACCTCCAACGACCTCGCGATCCAGTCCACCGTCGGTGCGACCACGGAACGTGGTGGATTCAAACTCGGCGTCCTGAATGAAAACGTCGGCGTCTTCATGCGTCTTCTGGACGAAGTCTCCGACACCATGATCCTCGCCCGACCCAAGATTCTCGCCTTGAACAGACAGCGAGCGCAGGTCCTCGTGGGTGAGCGTGTCGCGTATCTTTCAACGACTCAGACCGAGACCGCATCGACTCAATCCGTGCAGTATCTGGACACCGGTATCAATCTGATTCTGCGTCCATTCATCAGTCGCGACGGTTCAATCCGTCTCGAGCTGTTCCCGAGCGTGAGCGAGTACACGATTCGAAAGATCGGCAACCCGCTCAGTCCCGGGTACACGGAAGTCCCCGACGAATCGACCCATGAGATCACCACGAACGTCCGAGTTCGTGACGGCGAGACGATCGTTCTCGGTGGATTGTTCAAGGACAAGGCCGTCACCAACCGACGCAGCGTCCCCGGACTGGGTGATGTTCCGGTTCTCGGAGCGGCCTTCCAGGGCCAGGATGACGAAGTCACACGTCAGGAAATCATCTTCCTCGTGACTCCGACCGTGATCAAGGAAGAAGTCATGACCGCGGCATCCGACGAGGCCGACAACCTCGTCAGAAACGTCCAGGTCGGAGTTCGTGAAGGCCTGCTTCCCTGGTCGCGTGAGAAGATCGCATCGAACTTGAACCACGATGCCCACGTGGCTCTTGGAAATGGCGAGACCAATCGTGCGATCTCCTACATCAACCGTTCGCTTCGCAATGATCCGAACCAGCCGGAGATGGTCAACATGCGTTACCAGCTTCTCGGTGAACGTTCGATCTACAGTGAAAACGGCGATGTCCTGACCAGCATCTTCGATCGAATGATCCGAAACTCGATTGATTCCGATGAAGATGATCAACCACTCACACATTCCGATCCACTTTCGTTCGTCATGCCCGATCGGGATGTGGAAACGGATGTGGCCGAGACCACGGATGGGTCCTTGGATGATGACGGTCTTCCCGTGGTCATGGACTCACCGTCCCCGGATGCCGGATCCGTGGCGCCCGTGGCGTCCGAGCCCGCGAAACCCGCTGAAGCAGCGGTCGTCGCCCAGGTCCCCGCTGAGTCCTCCGATGTCGTCGAGTCCGATGCCGCTTCGCCCGGCGTGACCGATTCGACGACCGTCGTGGTCGCGGAGGAGATGAACGACGCCGACATTCTGAATCTCTTCACCGAGACCAGATATCGAACGAAGCTCACCGATTGGTGGATCTCCCTCCTGGCCGAGGACATCCGGATTCAGACCGAAATGGCCACCGCTGAAGTCGAATGACCCGACACTTTTTCCTTGCCCCCTCCTGGAGAATGAACGTGACCCCAATGAAGCGAATCATCCTGACACTCGGAACACTCGGCCTGCTCGCGCTCGCATCATGTTCCACCACCCCCGGAGCTCATGGGGTCAAGAACCGCATCGAGTCCCAGAAGAGAGTGGCCGGACATGCCGCGCGACTTGAACTGGAACAGGCCTATCGTGCCTACACCACCGGAATGTTCGATCAGGCTATGAAGTACGCGGAGCAGGCACGTCTTCGAACACCCCAGGACCCTTCGGCCTACATGCTGATGGCACGCATCTGTCTCGAACAGGGGCGACTGGAGTCTTCGGACAAGCTGATCGGCCAGGCGCTGACTCTCGATCCTTCCATCCCCGATGCACATTATCTTCGAGGCGTGGTCTACCAGAGATGGAGCAGGGATGAACAGGCTCTGGATGCCTACATGTCCGCCTGGAACGTCGATCCCAACAGTGTTCAAAGCGTGCATTACCTGCTTGCGGCGGGTGAAGTGCTCGTCGACATGAAGCGTTACCAGATGGCCCGGGAATTGCTCATCCCCAAACTTGGTTACTTCGAGAACAACGCTGCGATGCACCATCTTCTGGGAACGATCGCCGTGCTCGAGAAGAACGGCGAGTTGGCGATCGAGCATCTCGGTCAGGCGTATCTGATCGGTGGTGAGGACGAAATCATCCTCGCCGACCTCGCAAGAGCGCAACTCGATCACAAGGAATACCGTGAGTGTCTTCGCAATCTCGACACGTTGGAGACCATCCTCGCCGAGTCGGTCCCGGGCTGGTTGTTCGAACTGCGTGCCCGTTGCTACAAGGCGATGGGATCACCGCGTGATGCGAGAAGCTCCTATGTCCAACTCCTCAGGATCGAACCTGAAAACGTGGATGCATGGATCGAATACGGGGACATGGCCCATCAGATCGGGGACTTCGGACGCCTCGACACCTGTGGTGGACGTCTCATCTCGATCGCGCCCGATCGGTTCGAGGGCTACTTCTACAAAGGCATCGTCTATCTCGAAGCGAACAAGCTCGAAGCGGCCCAGGTCTGGTTCACGAAGGCCAGCCACGTCGCACCATCCGATGAGCCCATTCCTTCGCTCGCAGTCGCCCATGTCGAGATGATCCGGGGTGACAAGATGGCTGCTCGTGATGCTTTCAAGGATGTTCTGAAGCGCTCACCCGATGATCCGAAGACCCGCTCGTACGTTGAAACGATCGCGACCGGATCACTCGACTTCATCCCGGAGTGAGCAGAAAGCGCAGGCGGCAACGATGGCGAGGCGATTCACCTGGGACAATCTGATCTTGATCGCGATGTCATCGGCATGTGCCACCATGCTGGGTGGACTGGCCACTGGAATCTTCGGATTCGATCTCACCGGAGTGGCGGCTCTGCTGGGAGCGTCGGTCGTCGGCGCCCTCATCATCTACGTGATGACGGTCCGCACCTGCACCCGAGTCTCCAATGAACTCATCGCTCGGATCGAAGACACCATCGAGAATGATGCTCGGGTGAACGAGGTCGAATCGGTCAGATTTCTCGATCTGCAGGATCGAATCGTCGCGATGCACGCCAGAAGCCGCGAGGACACCGCTTCTCGTCAGGTCGCCATCGCGCGTTCCGAGGAGATTCTCGAGGTCTTGAGCATGCTCGAGGGTCCCGTCGTCGTCTTCGACCGCATGGGAACCATCAGACTGACCAACGCCGCCTCCGACACGCTCTTCAGATGTCACGAAAGCCCGACAGGAACCGGCATCGTTCAGATGCTCGAACACTCCACGCTGCGTGAGCAGCTCATGGATGGACTTTCAGAAGGGGCGCTCCACGGACGACTCTTCGACTGCGAATACGACGCGAAGCAGGATGGTGAGGATTCCGTCCGTCAGTTCAAGGCCAGCATCCTCTCTCTTGGAGAATCGGAAGAGGGTCCTTTCGTATTGGCACTTCTCGACCTCACGCGTGAGAATCGAGTCTCTCGAATGAAGTCTGACTTCGTTTCCAAGGCCAGTCATGAGCTTCGCACTCCGATGGCCTCCATTCGCGCGTATCTCGAGATGCTGGTCGATGACGAGATCACGGATGAGGACGACCGAACGAAGGTCCTTCGCTCGATGCTCCAGGACACGGATCGTCTGTCGGCACTGGTCGACAACATGTTGAACATCAGCAAGATCGAGGCTGGGATGGTTCGTCCCGTGCTCGAGCGAACGGATCTCGGGGATATTTCGGAACGTGTCCTCCATCGACTCGGTCCCGCAGCGTCCGAGAAGAACATCTCTCTCTCCACGTCACCGGCGCCTGTCGATCTGAGCGTCGAGGGTGATGCCGCGATGCTCGAGCAGGTCGTCGAAAACCTCGCTTCCAACGCCATCAAGTACACCCCGGAGGGTGGACGGGTCTCCATCGCGATCGACACCGATCCNCTNGAAAGAACCGTCGTGGTCTCGATAACCGATACCGGACTGGGAATCCCCTCTGACGTGCAGGAAAGNGTGTTTGANAAGTTCTTTCGCGTCACCAGCTACGAACGAATGGCCAAGGGAACCGGCCTTGGACTGAACTTGTGCAGAAACATTGTGGAATCAGTTCATCAAGGCCGCATAGGTGTCGATTCAAGGGTAGGGGAAGGCTCGAGATTCTGGTTCTCGGTTCCCATTGGATTCGCAGGCGCTCGCGCCGCATAAGTGATTGGAGGCGACAATGAGTCTGATACTGGTCGCCGATGATGAAAGTCACATCGTTCAGGTCCTGGCCTTGAAGTTCCGCAACGCGGGGCACGATGTCATTGAAGCCACTGATGGAGAAGAGGCGTTGGATCTCGTGCGCGGACATCTCCCCGATGTCGTCGTCACGGACATGCAGATGCCCTTCATGAACGGCATCGAACTCGCTGGTGCGATGCTTGATNATCCCGCAACGGCATCCATCCCAGTCCTGATTCTGACGGCACGTGGCTGGGCGATGGACGAGTGCATCGCCACGCTTTCGAACGTGAAATCGGTTCAGAGCAAGCCCTTCAGTCCCCGTGAAATACTGTCCCTCGTCGAGGGTCTGGTGGATGCCGGCACATCTCGGAGCGAGTGCTCATGAAGTCCACCACGAAGCAGATTCAAATCGTCGACAACGACGAGATGCTGCGCCGGATGGGCGTCGTCAGACGCCTGGTTTCTGCGGATGGTGTCATGACGCCCTCCCANGGTGCCGACTGGCTCGAAGCGTTTCTGTTCTCGAGCGCTCCCGCACGAAATCGGGTCAAGGAGCTTCTTGCACGTTCGAACTCGAACGACATGAACGAATCCACCGTCTCCTGCGAAGTTCTCCCCGGACTCTGGATGATGGTCTTCTCCCGTACCGCGAGGCGAGAATCGCTCACGGCCGTGGCGACCTTCGTCACCGACGAGATTCTCGAAAGCGCTTATTTCGAGATGCTCTGTCAGGCGGCGCAGGTCGACAGGATCCTGGTCCGCTCCATGCTGGAGGAGATGAACCTGATTCAGACCGCTGAAGTCGATCGGACGATCGAATTCATCAGTCTGCTCACACGTAGCGAAGGTGAGACCGCGCAACGGACCGACACGGTCGGTGAGCTCGGCAACCAGCTCAGTGAATGCTACGAGGAGATTCATCTCTATCACAGCCTGATCGGCTCGACCAGCGTCTCGACCAGTCCGATGGCCTTCCTCTCGACGGTCGCCGACGAACTCAACACCGCGCTNCCGTTCTCATGGATCGCGATACGGATTCTCACCGACAAGATCAACCTTCCCGAAGGCTTCGATGGGTTCGTCGTCGGTGGCGATCTCGGACGACAGCACCCGGTGATCTCCACGGTCGGGGAACGGCTGGCGCTTTCCATCGAAGGACGCGACCCCGTCATCATCGACACTGCATCGGATCCACGGTTCGAGGGGACATTCGGATTCTCCTCGGATGTCGTGGCATGTCCGATCGCTGGAGACAGTGGAACGATCGGAGTGCTCTTCGCTGGAAACGACGCCGCCAACGGTGAAGAGGCCTCGAACATCGAAATGAAGCTACTGGGTGCGGCTTCCGAGCATGTCTCGGTCTTTCTTCGCAATGCATCCCTCTACGAAAATCTTGATTCGATGTTCCTGGGAACCGTCCAGGCGATGGTCTCGGCCATCGATGCCAAGGACAGATACACCTGTGGNCATTCGCAACGGGTGGCATGGCTTGCACGAGAGCTCGCGATCAATTGCGGGCACGATGCCGAATTCGTCAAGCGGGTTCATCTTGCCGGACTGGTTCATGATGTCGGCAAGATCGGCGTTCCTGAAAAGGTTCTCAGCAAGCCGGGGCGTCTCGATGAAGATGAATTCAAGGCGATTCAGGCTCACCCCGAGATCGGCAGTCGAATTCTGAGAGACATCCCCCAGATGGATGGAATANTGCCTGCGGTGATGCATCACCACGAACGCTGGGACGGACGCGGATACCCATACGGGATTTCCGGCGAGGAGATTCCCCTCATCGCACGCATCGTCTCCATCGCCGATGCCTTCGATGCGATGAGTTCCACCCGGACCTATCGTTCCGCCAGGCCACGGCACGAGGTCCTCTCCGAGATCAATCGTTGTCGCGGGACGCAGTTCGATCCTGATCTCGTGGCTCCCTTTCTCGCCATCGATCTGACGGAATACGACAGGATGATCCACGGAGCGCTTCATGCCTTCGAGGCTGGTCAGGAAGGACGGGCGGCAGCATGAGGATTTCACATGAGGATCATGGCGTGACATCATTGGTCGCTCTCGCGGGAGACTTTCTCGAGGAGAGTTGCGAGGTCTTCAAGAAGACCGTCTCCGAACGATTCGAATCCGGAATCAGGAACATCGTTCTCGACATGACCGGTGTGGCGGTGATCGATTCGGTGGGTCTTGAATCTCTGCTGTGGGTCAACGACGAATCGACCAGAAACTCCGGTCGTTTCAAGATGGTCGGCATCGGTGGGAATGTTTCCGAGGCCTTGAACGTCACCCGCCTGGTTCGCCGTTTCGATCTCGAGGAAAGCGTTGAAAGCGCAGCCCGTTCACTCAGGTAAGGAGGTTCCGACGTCATGAAGACCGATCCTGTATTCGCATCACGAAACGTCCGTTCCTTCGATCGTTCGATCGCCGCCCCCGTTCCGCTGGGGCAGGTTCTCATCGAACGTGGTCTCATCACGAAGGAAGCGCTTGAAGAGGCGTTGTCCACTCAGAAACGAGACGGTCGAGGAAGACTGATCGGTGAAATCCTCGTCGAGCAGGGACTCGTCGATGAAGCCGCGGTGATGGAAGTCGTCGCCGAGGCTTATGGTCTTCCCTTCGTTCGCGGCGTGGCAAGACTCGCCGACCCTTCGATCGTGAACTGCATCGCGCGTGAATTCGTCGAAGAGCACGGCGTTCTTCCTCTCTANCGCGTCCGTGGAATGTTGACCGTCGCGGTCGCCGAACCAGCCAACCTGTATCTGATCGAGGAGATCCGTCGGATCTCCGGGTGTGAAGTCCAGCTTGCGGTCGCGACTCGAGCGGACATCGATGCCTCCATCAAGAGCTATCTACCAACCGCCAGCGTCTTCGTGATCGACGACATCTACGAAGATGTCGCTGAAACCGATTTCAGCGTCATCGAACGCGAAGCCGCGGAGATCTCCGATCTTCGCGAGGTCTCCGGTCACTCCCCGGTGGTCAAGCTCGTGAATTACATGATCTTCACCGCGGTCCAGGAGGGTGCTTCCGACATCCACGTCGAACCCGGCGATCACGATCTGCGCGTTCGATACCGAGTCGACGGCAAGCTCTTTGAGAAGCTGTCGCCACCCCATCAGATGTCTCCCGCGATCGTGAGCCGCATCAAGATCATGGCCGGACTCGACATCTCAGAACGACGTCTCCCACAGGATGGGGACATCCATGTCCGCATGGAGAGTCGTCCGATCGACCTTCGAGTCTCGACGATGCCCGGTCGCTGGGGTGAAAAAGTGGTGATCCGAGTCATCGATGCGCGCAACACGAACGTCGAACTCGATCGACTGGGCATGTCGGCCGAGACGCTCGTTCGTTGGCAACAGGTGATTGAAAATCCGAATGGCGTGGTCCTCGTCACGGGGCCCACCGGTTCCGGCAAGTCGACGACGCTGTATTCGGTACTGTCACAGCTCGACCGTACNGAACGAAACGTCTCGACCATCGAAGATCCCGTCGAATCCACGCTTGATGGCGTCAATCAGTTCCAGGTGAATGAAAAAGCCGGATTCGGATTCGCCGACGCCCTCAGATCGATGCTTCGTCAGGATCCTGACGTGATGATGGTCGGCGAAGTCCGTGATGTCGAAACCGCCGCACTCGCCACTCAGGCCGCACTGACCGGTCACCTCGTCTATTCGACGCTGCACACCAATGAGGCATGCGGGGCGATCACACGCATGATCAATCTCCAGGTCGAACCCTATCTCGTCGCAGCCACTCTTCGTGGGGTGCTCGCTCAACGGTTGGTACGAAAGACCTGTCCACATTGTCGTTCCGCCTATTCCCCGGATGAGACCATTCGAACGGTCCTCGGGATGAACGGATCATCGGAGTCTCTCTGGCGAGGTACCGGCTGTCAGAAATGTCGTGAGACCGGATTCTCAGGTCGCCTCGGGATCTTCGAACTTCTGAACCCTGACGATCTTTTTCTCGAAGCAGTGGGGCGTTGTGCCTCGATCTCGGAGTTGAGAGAGATTGCGATCAATTCGGGCATGGTCCCACTTCGTGAAGATGGCTTCGCCAAGGCGATCGAAGGGTTGACCACCGTCGAGGAAGTGTTGAATGCCGCTCGCTGCTGATCAGACATTTCTCTCGGGCCAGTCCCCGGCGGAATCGACGTACGCATGGCGTGCACGTGATGTCGACGGGTCGATCTCCTCGGGCACGCTGAGCGCCGTCTCGGAAAACGACGTCGCATCTCGCCTGCGCTCGGAAGGACGTTTCGTCATTTCGATTCGTCAGAGNGCTTCCGGTGAATCGGAGCCGGTGATTCAGACCAGTGAATCGATTCGTTTCAATCGAAACGACGTCATCGCATTCTTCCGGCAACTCTCGGTGATGTTGTCCGCGGGAGTCTCCATCTCCGAGTCTCTCGATGCGATCGTCCGACAGTCCACCGATTCCCAGAGACGTGACTTCATTCTCGCGATCCAATCCGAAGTCGAATCCGGAGAGGCTTTCTCGACGGTTCTTTCCCGGCGCGGCCGTCAGTTCTCACTTTCAGTCGTCAGTCTCATTCGAGCCGCGGAGGCGACCGGTCAGCTTGATGTCATGACAAAACGCGCCGCCGAACATCTCGAGAAGGATCGACGTGTGCGCGGGCAGGTCAAGACGGCCATCACCTATCCCGCCTTCATGGCTGTCGCCGGTTTCGGAATCATCATCGCGTTGCTCGTTCTGGTGCTGCCTCGATTCGCCGCGATCTACGAATCGAAAGCGGCTCTGCTCCCCGCGCCCACCAGGTTCCTGCTCGAGTTCTCCGGTTTTCTGAGAGGGGAGTGGTACTGGTACCTTCCCGTCCTGGCCGTGGTCCTTGCTTCGGCCTCCCTCTGGGCTCGCACCGATTCAGCTCGCAGGCAGATCGATTCCCTGATATTCAAACTTCCAGTCGTGCGAAAGATCCTGCTGGGTGCGATCGTNAGTCGTTGGACCCGGACTCTTTCGATTCTGACTTCCGCCGGCGTGAATCTCGTGGATGCGGTTTCGATTCTTCGAGGTTCCACGGCAAGTCCATCGCAGCACGATCTTTGGGATGGAGTCGAAGCATCGATCCGTGACGGTCGGAGCTTCGCCTCGTCGCTCGAGGACTCATCCCTCGTACCTCCGAGTGTCGCGGCGATGGTTGCGGCGGGGGAGCGATCCGGACGGTTGTCGGAGGTGCTTGAAACAACTGCCGACGCAACCGAAGAGGATCTCGACGCGATCGTCAAACGGGCGACTTCATTGATCGAACCCGCGATGATCGTGACCCTGGGGCTGGTGGTCGGTTTCATCGCACTTGCTATGTTGCTCCCGATATTCGGAATGAGCCAGGTCGTCTCGGGCTGAGTTTCCCTTCACTTCACTTGCGTTTCCAACGCCCTTCTGTTTGACTGTGTTCAGCAGGGTGGTCTGTCACTGAGTCAAGGACGACGAGTGAACATCCCGCGAACACACGGCATCGCCGTTCAGGAAAACGACATGACAATCGAACGAGTTCTGGAACCGTCGGTATCAAGCAGGTCGAAATTCATCAGAAAATTCGCAGAGGAGCTGGATGTCGATGAGCGTCATTGCGTGATTCTTCGTTATCTGCACGGTCTTTCGGTGAGTGAGATCGCCGAGGTCGTCAATTGCAGCGAGAGACTCGTGGAATCACTTTTCCGCGGAATCGACCTCAGGTTTCGTGAATTGAAAAAACAGGAATCGTCTGCCCTNNAGCAAACGATTCCCGTCTNGTGATCTGTTTGAAGATGTTCTCAGNGCGGATCAGTTGTCCCAGCAGCCGAGTAGAACCGCGAGATCCGAACCTCCGACGACATNGTCTCCGTNGAAGTCGGCCGCATCGTCGTCGCTTCCCCACACTGCCAGAAGCTGAGCGAGGTCAGCTCCACCGACGCTGCCGTCTCCGTTGAGGTCGCAAGGATCCCCTGCGATGTCCTCTTCGAGCGTGAGCTGCAAGGTGGCTGCCGAAGTGATTCCGAATTCCACCAGAGCGTTTTCCTTCAGGTAGAAGTTTGGGAACGTTCCGTCGGGGCCTGAAACCTGGATCATCGATGCCAGTGCGAATTCAAGTTCTCCCGATTCCAGGCCATCGAGCAGGTACAGCTGAATGTTCTCGTCTTCGACGTCGATGGTGAATGTGTGAACACTGTCAATCGGTATCACGACGCCTTCGTTCAATGAGTCCACCTGGCTCACGGCGAACGGACTGGGTGTCCAGGCCTCTTTGATCTGATTCGCGATGTCCGTCAATTCACCATCTCGAAAAGCGGCGGCATAGGCGTTTCGCAATGTCTGGGCATCCTGGTCGCCATATGGTCCGTTTTCCGGGAAGGTCGTCGAGGTCCACCCATTTCGGTAGTTCAGTCCGAAGAGCTCGATCGGTTGTCCAGCGTCGACATCCTCGATGCGATCTGGGTTGTCGAGGTCGAACATCGATTCCACGGGATCCGTCGTCGAATCGTAGACGACGCCTTCATTTGACTGCTGCAGAGTCACGATCGCGGAGGTGACTCGCATGCCGGCCGTCTGGCCCGGAGCCAGTTGGTTGCTGGTGTCAAAGCCGATCAAGATCTGTCCAAGTCTGTTCTCCGTCGGATCATCGACGCTTTCCGTCCAGAATCCGAAGGTCGAACCTGCGGGGCGGAACCCNGGCGTCGCATTGAATGGGTACATCCATCGGTCCCACGTGGGCGATTGAATGTCGATTTCGATCGACTCCTGGGCAATCGATGAACCTGCGGTCGATGCGAGTGCGGCGAGTGCCGACAAAGTGAGNAATTGAAATCTCTGAATTCGTTTCATGGAACTGGTTCAATCCTTGTTCGTGGCGTGCTTNGAACACNACTTTCAGGCCCGAGACTGCTACTTCATTACAGCCTAGAGCGGGAATTCCTACGTGGAACAGAAAATTCAAGAAGAAGATCATATTATTGAGAATGAGTCTCAACTTCAAGTTTATCCTCTGAAATTCACCATTTGATTCAATCGAAGCCGTATTCTTTACCAGTTCCAACCCTCTGGTTTGAAATTATGCCTCTGCACACTCGTTTGAACACATCATCAGGCTCCAGCGTTCCCAGCACCTCCAAAGGCTTCACGGTCTTGGAACTTCTGCTGGTGTTGTCGGTGATCGCGGTGTTGATGGGAATCATCATTCCTGTCGCCGGTTCCGTGTCGCGCAAGGCACGCGAAGTGACTGAGCGAAATGGTGCTCGACAGGCGATCACGGCGTGGACAGCTTATGCCTTCGACAACAACGGGCGAATTCTTCCCGGGTACAAAGCGGACCTCACGTATTTCACCCCCGANGGAGTGAAAGTCACTCCCGAGCTGACCGAATCGGGCTGGCCCGTCGCGGGGCGACGGTATCCNTTGCGACTCGCGCCCTACCTCGACAACAATTTCGATGTCATCTATGTGAACGAACAGAAAGCCGTTCTCAATCAGATGCGTGATCAAAGCCCGGATGATTATCTCTATGCGGTCTCGGTATCACCATCTCTCGGCCTCAACAGCACCTGGATGGGTGGAGATGAGAATGATGGATGTTTTAATCCCACACTCACTCAGTTGCTCGGACGAATTCATTCCGACCGCCTGAGCACGATCAAGAATCCATCGAAACTCATCGTCTTCGCATCTTCACGAAGTGGAGCAGGATCGAATTCCGAAGGCTATTTTCGAGTCTCCAGTCCCACGTTCTCATCCCGGCGTTGGCAGGATCAATACGATGAGGACGACGCAGCCTCCTTTGGAAACGTCTCCGGACGCTGGGGAGGAAGTTCGATCGTGGCGACCGTGGACGGTGCGGTGGACAGCCTGACCCTCGAGGAGATGGACGACATGCGACGGTGGTCCGACCGTGCTGACGCTCCTGACTGGGTTTTGGCCCCCTGAATTTTTCAGAGAGCGTTCTTCGGTCTAGAATCGAAGACATGTCTTCCTCTTCCGCTTCGACTCTTCGAGTTCTCGTCGTTTCCGACACGCCTCAATTCGAGGATCTTGTCGGCTGTCTGCCGGAAGACTTCACCTCAGAGTTCGATCTGGAACACCTCGGTGACCAGACACGCATGTCATCCGCCGTCAACAGTTTCAATCCAAGCGTGGTCCTGTTTCTCTTCAAGGGGACCGAGTCCGCGCGATCGCTCACCCCCGGTCTGGTCGAGATGCTCGGAGTTGTTCCGTTCGTCGTAGGAGGCGTTCCAGCGGAACCTTCGATCCGAAAGGGCATCTACGACCTCGGTGCGGCTGATTGTTTCGACACCTGCCCGGAGCCGCTCGAGTTTCTCGCGTCGCTGGCCAGGCATGCACGTCGTTTTCTCGCACTCCGGGATCGGGATGTGAATTCCTCGCGAACTCTCCAGGTCTCCCAGCAGCTTCGAGCGCGAAACACCGAGTTGCAGGAACTCAACAGCATGTTCCGTCAGTCCGTCGATGCCTTGCGAGACAAGGTGGATCTGCAGGGGACCCGACTTGAAACCATCGGAAAAGTGGGCGTCGAACTGAGTGAGATTCAGGATCTCAACATCCTCATGGATCACATTCTTTCCGAAGCGCGACGACTGGTTCATGCCGAGTCGGGTGCGATCCTCACTCGGGATCATGCAGATCTCGTGGTTCGCTATCGACAGAATGATGCGCTCAGCGAGAAAGGACGCTCCAGCGGATCGATCGCTGGCGGGCTTCGAATTCCCCTGTCGGCGAATTCGATTTCCGGTCGCGTCAGTCTGACTGGTGACTACATCAACGTCGATGACGTCTATCAGATCCCCAAGGATGCGGGTTTTCGTTTCCTGACGTCATTCGATGAGCGAACCGGGTACCGAACCCGTGCGATGCTGGTCTATCCTCTGAGCACGCCGACCGGTGATCCTCTCGGAGTCCTGCAACTGGCCAACCCGAGCACCTCGTCCGGTGAAGCCAAGGCGCGGTTCGACAACGATGACATCAAGATCATCCGTAATTTCGCATCGATGGCGAGTCTTGCGCTCGAACGCGCGAATCTCACCCGTTCCCTGATCATGCGCATGATCGCAATGGCTGAAACCCACGATCCGGAGGAGACCGGTGCACATGTCAATCGCGTCGCCGGATACTCACGAATACTGTTCGAAGCCTGGGCGAATCGTCGAGGATTCGGTCGCGTCGAGATGGCGCGGCAGCGTGACCGGCTCTCCATCGCCGCGATGCTTCACGACGTCGGAAAGATCGGCATCCCGGACTCGATATTGAAGAAGCCCGGTGCGCTCGAGCCTGACGAGTACAAGATGGTTCAACGGCATACCTTGATAGGTGCGTTTCTCTGTCATGCCACCGAGGTCCAGACCGAGTTCGATGAAGTGTCCCATGTGGTGGCGCTTCATCATCACGANCGCTGGGANGGNTCCGGATATCCGGGAGAAGTCANCGAGGAACTCTGGCGGNATCGNACTTCGGAGATTCCCGAACAACCNGGNCTCAGTGGTGANGACATTCCCATTGAAGCGAGAATCGTGGCNCTCGCCGANGTCTTCGATGCACTNTCATCATCNCGTTCCTACAAGAANGCNTGGCCTGANGAACGNGTGCTGNNGGAGATNCAGGATCTNTCGGGCAAGCATTTCGATCCTGAACTNGTCGAGATCTTCATGGATGAAATCGTTCGAATTCGTGCGGTCCAAACCGCATTNTCANATGATTCCNCNGNATNCNANGNNTGANNGCCCNGCCGNGCAGGGCNGANTGAGGACTCTTTTNNNNTTTCTGTCCCGTCTTTCGNNATTTGGTCTTTCATTTGACNNTCAANCNANGCACACTTGNTCCCATGAAANTCAGNTCANTCACTGCNGTCNGTCTCNTCGCATCATCNNTTNTCNNNGCGNCCGNCNTCGCGGANGATNTCATCGTCACCGTGGAGCACGTNCANGGGGAATCCGGNCTGGTCTATGCNTCCGNNTGCTGTGTNCCGGACTTCTTTCTGCCCGGAGAGGGCTACNTTCAAACAAGCAACTGNGGGACCACCTCCGCNGGAGCNTGCGTTCAGTNNCGTNCCATGGGAATCTGGTTGTATCGNGTACCCGGAAACGCCGGAGCGNTGNNGAACTGNTTTCGATCNNGTTCAGCGGNGATCGATTCGCCTCGNCNGGNCTNTTCGGAACAGGCGTCNTTCTGATTGAATTCGCACAGGATGANTTTCTGTCCTCCGCCTTTCTCTTTCAGGTGCTCAATTCGCCCGATCAAGATGTCAACGTGACCTGGCCCTCGCTGCCCGGTTTCGACTTCGGAATCCCGAAAGCTCCGTTCGAGGCCAACCCTCAGCAGTCGTACATCGCAGTCGTCGCCTACAAGCCCGGTACGACTCTCACCTACTTCGACAACAACGCGGGGGCGGCTCCGGTTCTTGAATTTCGTTACGACATCGAAGTCATCGATCTGTGTCCTCCTGACATCGATGGAAACGGAAGAGTCGATGGGGGGGACCTGTCGATCATTCTCGGGTTCTGGGGACAGTCAGTGGAACCTCCCGGTTCCGGGGCCGATCTGAACGGTGATGGTCTCGTGACCGGCGCCGATCTCACGGAAGTTCTTTCCTTCTGGGGTCCTTGCTCCTGATCGAAGCAGCGTGTTCCCCGGATGTTCGTTTCCAGACGGCATTCATCCGACATGAAAGAACCCCGCGGCATCGTGATGATGCCGCGGGGTCTTCTTTTCAGCACGCGCGGAGGGACTCGAACCCCCAACCCTCGGTTCCGAAGACCGATGCTCTATCCAATTGAGCTACGCACGCGTCGGAATGTCATTGTATCGCGAGAATCGCTGGATGTCTCGGTCTCCTGAGAAGTTGGAAAATCCTCATACATGATCGTTTCAGAGCCTCTCAGGCTGATCTCGGATACCCTTACCACTGTCCGGGACCGAACCCGGGCGACCCTGGCCCTTTTTATGGAGAAGATTTCATGGGCATGATGGATGGTAAGCGTGGTCTGATCGTTGGAATCGCGAATGACAGATCCTTCGCATATTCGATCGCCGAGAGTCTCGTCCGCGAAGGGGCTGAATGTCTCTTCACGCATCTGCCCGGTGAGAAGATGGAGCGCCGATGCGCCAAGGCGATTTCCAACCTCGGTATCGACTCTCCATGGCTTCGTCCTCTGAATGCCTCCAGTGATGAAGAACTTGATGTCCTTTTTCAGGAAATCAAGAGCGAGTTCGGAACGATCGACTTTCTGGTCCACTCCATCGCGTTCGCGGACAAGGACTGGCTTCAGGTCGGGAAGTTCGCGGCCACCCCGCGTGAGGTGTTCACTCAGGCGATGGACATCTCCGCATACACCTACGCCGCGATGGCGAACCGTGCCGCCGACATCATGACCGATGGTGGTTCCATGGTCGCGATGAGTTACTACGGGGCGGAGAAAGCTGTGCCCGGTTACAACGTGATGGGTGTCGCCAAGGCGGCTCTCGAAGCCACCAATCGATATCTCGCGCTCGAACTCGGTGCCCGCGACATCAGGATGAACGTGATCTCNGGTGGTCCTCTTCGGACGATGAGTTCGATGGCGGTCGGTGGTTTCGCAGAGATTCTCGACTGGGTCGAGAAGAAAGCGCCTCTTCACCGCAACATCACCGGTGGCGACGTCGGTGAGACCGCGACCTGGCTTTTGAGCAAGCATTCATCCGGAATCACCGGGCAGGTCATCTATGTGGACAGTGGGTACTCGATCGTCGGTCTCTAATCGCGACCGCTCTCGAGTTCATCATGGAATGACCATGGCGCTTCGTTCTCCAGAAGTTCATCTGGAACGAGTCTGTTTCTGATCAGCACCGCCAGTCTCTCGATGCCGTCACCCGTGACCGCACTGATCTCGTGATCCACCCTTGATTGCGGATTCGCACCGCCGAGATCCGCTTTGTTTCGGACGACCAGATCAGGTGTCTTTTTCAGTGTCTCTGGAACACCTCGCTCATGATCGATGAGCGAGATCAGGAGATCGCTCTCCTCCAGAAACCTTGACGAGAGCATGATCGCTCTACGTTCGATCGGGTCATCGCTTTCGCGCAGGCCTGGAAGATCGACGACGTCACAGGCCATCCCATCGATGACCAGTCGCGCGGCAACGGCATCCCGGGTGGTTCCTTCCAGGTCCGCGGTGATCGCCACTTCCGTGTCGGCGAGTCTGTTGAGCAAGGTGCTCTTGCCGACGTTCGGGCGACCTGTGATGACGATCAGAGGTGGGGTGATGAGATGCCTTCTGGGATCGCAGTGCCACGCGTGTCTCGGGGCGAGCGTCTCATCTCGATGTCNTCCTGGCTGGTCGAGAAGGAGTGTCACCGCACGTGGGCTCTCCGTGATGGACAGGGCATCGAGCATGCATGCCTCGATCGGAGTCCTCGCTTCCGGCCAGCGTGACCTGACGTCCGAATCGGCGGGATCGATGAACATCAGGCCTGAATCCTCCAGATGTCGTGAGATCAGTTGCCGCACCCTCGGTCCGCCATGAGGCATCAACAAGGCGGAATGCCCGCCCGGCCTCGCGAGCACGCCTTCGTCGATTCCCGCGATGTCGACNAGTCTGGTCGCACCGACTTCAAGCGGCTTGATTCCAAGTGCGCTGAACGCCTGATCGATCGCTCCATTCAGATGACAGATGCCTATCGCCCCGGAAAGTGGTGCGGTGGCCCACCACGCCCTGCATTCGAATTGGTCACGGTTCGATGGAATCATTCTTCCAGTTCGGCTGATTCGATGAGAGCATTACGCGCAGTCAGTGCGATCCCGCGCAACTCGAGATCATCGATGATCCGATTGATCAGTTCATCATCTCCGTAGAGAACCTGTGCATCACCACCCGTCGCGATGACGAGGGGAAATGCCTCGTACGAACGAGCATATTCCTCGACGACGCGCCAGGTGAGTCCGCGTGCTCCGTGGTAGGCGCCACGCAGCATCGCATCGGCGGTGTTCCGGCCGAAGGGTTCGCCCTCGGGGCGCTTGAAGTCGATGGGGGGGAGTGCTTCGGTGCCATTGGTCATGGAATCAAGCTGCATCTGCACGCCCGGTGCGATCGTGCCCCCGTGAAAGACGCCTTTGCCATCGACGAAATCGATCGTGATCGCCGTGCCGGCGTTGACGATGATGCATGCCTGTTTGAGAACTTCCCACGCTGCGGCGGCGCACAGGAGTCTGTCGGTTCCGGGAATCGCTTCGGGATCGAGAGAGAGTTTGAGGGGGATCGGCAGATCCGTCCCGACCATGTAGACCTCTTCTCCGAGCTGATCTTCCAGCATGGAAGTGATTCTTCCGGCGACTTCATCATTCACGGACGCGACCACGACCGCTCTGCGTTCGGCCTTCTCACTGGCCTTCCACATTCTGGAGACCACTTCGACCATCCGAGTCATGTCCTCATGGACGAGATCCACGTTCTCGTTCATCTCATCACCGATGAAATGACCGACATGTACACGCGAATTTCCAACCGATATCGCGACGAGTTCCAGCATGGTCATGCTCCAAGAGCCTTTCAATCGAGGGTCAGGGTGTCGAGAGTTCCGCAATCGCGCTTTCGATGCGCGCCAGCATCCTCTCATGAACGGCAAGCGTAACCGGGCCCGGCACTTCGGCGCTCATGGAATGTCCATCAATCTCGGTAATGGCGGAGACCAGTCTCCTGCTGGACGTGATGAACGCCTCGGAAGCGGCGCTGAGACGCTCTCGCGAGATCTGCTCTTCGATGCACNGAAGCCCCAGTTCCGATGCGATTTCAAGGGTTTGAGCCCTCATCACGCCGGGAAGAATCGATCTGGGCCCTCCCAGAGGGGGCGTGAATACATGATCACCCTCCACGATGAAGACATTGGCCGATGCCGTTTCGGTGATCATGCCCTCGTGTACGTAGATCGGTTCGTCCGCACCGGCTCGAGCGGCATCGATCGTTCCCATGACGTTCACCAGCAGGTTCGTCGCCTTGACGTCGCATCTGACCCGTCGTTCGTCGGGCAGGATGATGGTTCGCACCGTCGATGGCCCGGCAGCCCGGTCCAGAGGTGAGGCCGCGGTGGCGATCGCGATCACGTTTGGCTTGAGATCCTCCGCCGGTGCGTGCGCTCTTGGAATCTGAACGCCTCGTGTCACCTGCAGATAGACCGTCGCGTCGCCCGTGCCCAGTTCTTCCAGAAGCTCGCGACAGATCGCATCCATGTCGTCGGGATTGAATCCCGTGATTCCGATCTTCTCCAGGCTGCGGTCGAATCGGCTTCGGTGCCGATCCATTTCGATGCCGTACCCTTGAAAGAAGCGAATCAATTCGTAGACCGCATCTCCGTAGAGAAATCCCCGATCGAAGATGCTGATCTTCGCATCGGCGGGAGGACTGATTTGTCCATTGATCCAGACGAGCATCCCCTCATTGTAGCTCTCAGGGATGCGTGGTGCGGGCGGCCTGCACGATTCTTGCCGCCGCTTCCGGATCGACTGGTCGCCTCCAGTCGCCGTGCTGCTTCGTCGCACTGCCCACGATCACCGCATCGGCGTCGTTCANNAGGCTCGCAACNGACTCGTGATCGACNCCCGANCCGACGAGAATCGGAAGCGAGCANCTGTCNGANGCGATCTTCAGATCATCGGNTCTGACCGGTTTTCCGGTGGCNGTCCCGGTCACGATGGCNCCATCCGCTCCCATGAATTCAAGTGTTTCCACNTGNTCATCGAATGAGATGTCCGCGGTGATCGCATGGGCNCTGTGTTTCTTGCAGGCGTCTGCGAATATCGCNATGNCCTNNGCTCCGATNTTCNTTCGGTATCTGAGCAGGGGACCGGCATCCGCGGTCTCGAGAAGTCCTTCGTCCGCGACGCTGGAAAANGCGAANCCNTCGGCACGTATGAACTGGCAGTCAGCCGCCAGAGCGGTNGCGAGTGCGGCCNGGTTNGCNCCGGCNAGGATCTGNATGCCAAGCGGCCGNTCGGTCAGNNGTCNCAGGGTNGTGGCNACCAGNGTCATCGANGNGNTGATCTCAGGTCCGACCTCNCTTTTGAGNTAGGGGAGATCNTGCATGTTCTCGATGATCAAGGCATCGAATCCGGANNTGATGAGANTCTCGGCATCCTCGGAGACACGNNTGATGATCTCATCAAGACTCGATGTCGACCTCGGTGTCCCGGGCAGTGCCGGAACATGGATCATCCCGATCAGGGCACG
>NYVB01000021.1 GCA_002684315.1 Planctomycetaceae bacterium
TCGAAGACATCCCGAGGAAGATCGGCTTCAAGACGTTCGAAAGTGTCATTGGTGGTTTCGGGTTTGCGTGCGAAGAGTCTCGGACTCCCGGGCATGTCGGTCATGGTCTGCGACCAGTACTCCCGAGCAGCTTCCGTCTTCCTCACACGATCCGGGTGTCGGGTCGATTCATTGACGTACTCTTCGATCGAGCTCTTCAAATCCGGAAGTGGATTCTGCGGTTCCTCGTAGAGTGCCCGCCATTCCCTGAAGAGCACGCCACGAGAGCTTGCATCAAGGAGGAGTGCATCCGTGCTCACGAACAATCGATACTCGTCTTCCGCGAGTCGCACGCCCTTGACTCGAAAGAGCGGCCAGGAGTCCGCTGCCAGAACTTCCTCCCGCATCCGATTTCGGTGGTGGTCGATGCGGTGATATTTTTCAAGGCTGGTGAAGTGTCTGGCGTCATCGAGCCGGAAACCGTAGTGGGGCACCTCGTCGAGGATCTGGATCATTCCGTCACGCGTGACGACCGCCCGAAGCATGTCGTGCCGTCTGATCAGTTCGTTGAATGTCTCCTCCAGACGAACCATGTCATGTCCATGGCAGGAGATCTCTTCACAGGAATGACATGAGACACCACCCATTTTCATGTCACCCTGGCGCCCGACCCAGTATGCCTGTTGAATCGGCGTCATCTGAAGAATTTTTTTTGGACTTCCGCCCATCGTCTTTCGTGCCTCGAGGTTGTTCACTGAACGTTTTGATTTTATTGTGAGCCTTCCACGATTCGTCAGAATTTTTCCATCACGTCACCGGCAGTTCATATTTTTGAGGTGTTTTCATTTATCGGATCCTTTTCATCTGCATGGGGAACATCTGCCGAAGCCCTCTCGCCGAAGGATTGTTCCTGCATCATCTGAAGGGTCGTTCGTTCGAACACCTCGTCCAGGTCGATTCGGCAGGAACCGGCGGGTGGCACGAGGGGAGTCCTCCCGATCCGCGCAGCATCGAAGTCGCGGGTCTTCACGGCATCGTCTTGCACTCACGAGCAAGAAAGGTCGAGCGTTCTGATTTCAGAACCTTCGACATCCTGATCTGCATGGACGACGAGAACCTGCGCGAACTCGTCGACATGGGGTGCCCACTCGAAAGGGTCCGGACAATGATGTCATATGCTGCCACCCCGGCTCATGATCATGTCCCAGATCCCTACTACGGCGGTGCCGATGGCTTCGAGCTGATGTATCGATTGCTCGACTCCGCGGTCCTGGGACTGATTGAATCGATCGAGTCGATCGTGGAGCCCGGTTCCTCCTGATCGTGATCGAGTATCCTGAAGCTCGTACAACGGAGGTTCCTCGATGATTCAAACCGTGCTCGCATGCTCTCTCTTCATGACCGCTTCCGCCTTCGCGCGGCAGGACGCCACTTCCGAGGCCCCATCTCTCCATGAGATGATGGTGCTCGCCATGGAGGAATCGAAACCGCTCCCCGAGCATGATCGGATCCGGTCCCTGATCGGATCCTGGCAATATTCCATGTTGATGACCATGCCCGGAATGCCGGCCATGCGCGGCACGGGGACATCACGAGGCAGCGAGCTGCTCGGAGGACGTTTCATTCAGTTCGAATCGACTTCGACCGAAACGCCGCACGTCTCCAATCTTCACATTTTCGGTTATGACGGTCGAAAGGGGCGTGAGTCCTACTTCGTTCTGGGGCTCGACACGCTGGGACAGTACTACACCGACCCGCACGGAAGCTGGGATCCCGATTCCGCCTCGTTGCAGCTCGTCGGCGAGGAGATGGATGCCTTCACCGGGACCCAGCAACGGTTCAGGCAGGTCTACAGTTTTCTCACCACCAACACCATCACCTGCGAGGTCTTCATCACGAAGCCCGGCACCGATGAAGAGGCTCGCATGCTGACGATCGTCTATGAACGTCAGCCGGAGTCCGTCTCGGCTCCCGTCACTGTGACCGGAACGACTGAAAACGAACGTCTCGTCGATCTGGGGGTCAGGTCCCATGGCGCGTCGAAGATGACGATTCCCAGTCATTCGATGAGCGACATCGAATCGATGGATCGTGCTTCGCTCCAGTCATCGATCCTTCAGATCATGCGGGCCAGAACTCTCAACGACATCGAACCGCAGACACGGTCCAGTCTGGACGCGCAGTATGACGCTGCGATGTCGCGTATTCGTTCCATGCGTCGCGGCGACACCCGTACCTCAGGGGTTCGTCTTCAGCCTCCGGCACCGGGTCTTCCCGCCTATTCCGAGGCCGATCTGAAAGCGCTCGATCCAGCCCAGGCTCGTCGTGCTCTGATGGAGATCGCAACGGCTCGAAGAGATCCCAAGCTCACTCCTGAAGAGCGTGAACGCTTGAGAATTCTCTTCCGTGAGGTCTACGACCAGGTTCAGGGGATGCGCAAGATGCGTACCTCGGATCTCCTCGACGAAGACTGATCAGCCGTTTCGAGCGGCGAACTCCTTCATGAGTTCCGCAAGTGCTTCGCACCCCGAGCGCGGGAATGCGTTGTAGATCGAAGCGCGCATGCCTCCTACCGAGCGGTGACCCTTGAGCGTGCTCATCCCGTGTTCCTGAGCTTCGGCGATGAATCTCTTGTCCATCTCCGGGTCATTGGTCCGGAATGGAATGTTCATCATCGACCTCGAGTCATGGTCGGCATGCGCCCTCCAGAATCCGCCTGATCCATCGATCGCGTCATAGATGATTCCAGCCTTCTCCCGGTTGCGGACTTCGAGTTCCGCGACGCCGCCTTGTTCCTTGATCCATTTGAAGACAAGGCCCATCATGTAGATGGTGAAGACCGGTGGGGTGTTCAGACGTGATTCCTTCTCGGCNTTCGCNGCATAGGAGAAGATCTTCGGAAGNCCGTGGTTGGTTCGTTCNAGAAGATCCTTTCTGACGATCAGGCAGGAGCCTGCCGCCGGACCGAGATTCTTCTGGGCACAGGCGTAACTGACCGCATGTCCGGAGTAATCCCAGGTCCGCGAGAACATCTCGGAACTCATGTCCACGAAGAGTGGTGCGTCCGTCTTTGGTGGAGCTGAAAAGCTCGTGCCGTAGATGGTGTTGTTCGAGCAGTAGTGGACGTAGGCGGGGTTCTCCGACAACTGAACGTCCTCGTCGCCCGGGATCCGGTGGTAGACGGTGTCCTTGCCATCGAACGCGACATGGGTGCTTCCGTACGAATCCGCGTATTCCTTCGCCACGCGCGCCCAATTCCCGGTGAGGAGGTAGTCCCCGGTGCGGCCTTCGGGAAGAAAGTTCATGGCAAGCATCGCCGCATGGTGGCTTCCGCCACCGGAAAGAAAGAGGATCTCATGCTCATCTCCGACGCCCGACAGTTCTCGGCAGAGATCGAGCGTCTCCGTGAACACCTCGGTGATGGTGGCACCGCGATGACTGTGCTCGAGAACACCGATCCCGGTTCCCTGGATGTTGAGAATGTCTTCCCTGGCCTGTTCAAGGACCGACTCGGGAAGGGTTGAGGGGCCAGCCGAGAAGTTGTAGATCCGGTCGGTCGAGTTCTGTGTGTTCATCATGGTCATGATCTCTTAATCCTTGTTTTCGATGCTCGCGACGGACACGCCCAGTACGGTCGCTTCTTCTTCGATCGCCTTCACTTCACCTATCGAGGGCGCCTTGCCCAGCTGGATTCTCGCGCACGCCGACTCGCCGCCCTCGTAGATGAGATTTTCCATCTCTTCGACGTTGAGAGCCGCCTGCCCGAGAATGTCGAACACCTTGGCAAGCACTCCGGGCTTGTTCATATGGCGCACGGTCAGGAGTGCGGCACTTCGACCAGCACTCGCACGGTTGACGCAATTGGGCACTTCGCCCGTGTTTCTGTAGGAGAGNACGATCCGAACCACTTCCATGGCGATNGACTCCTGAGCCTGATTCGTGGAAGCTCCGACATGGTGCGTTCCNTAGACTCCGGGCTGGGAGACGAGNTCGTTCGTGAATTCGGCGGTGCCNGATGANGGNTCNTCNTCNTANACGTCGAGGCCTGCNCGAAGGCCTTTCTCGGCGATCCCTCTGCGNAGCGCCTTNTCNTCNACNAGNGCNCCTCGACTGGTGTTGATNAGAATCGCTCCCNGTCGCATCGANTCNATGAACTTGTCATTGATGAGATGCTTNGTTNCGGGAACCGAGGGCAGATGGACCGTGACCACGTCACTCATCTTGGCGAGGTTGACCAGACTTTCACAGTGNGTGAGCTCGAGGGTTCGTGCNTCGTCCTCCGTCAGGGAGCGNTCCCAGGTCGCNACCTTCATTTCGAAGGCCCGTGCTCTNTCAATCACGGCGCGGCCGATTCNTCCGGCTCCGATCACGCCGATCGTGCGNCCGGCCAGTCCCGANGATTTTCCGTATTCCTTCTTCTTCCAGCTGCCATCTCNNAGNTCGGCGGTCTGGTCGGGAATCCGTCGATCGCAGGCCAGAATCAGCCCCCATGCCAGTTCCGCGACCGCCAATGCGTTCTTTCCGGGGCAGTTCGCCACGAACACACCCTTNGCGCTGGCTCGGTCGAGGTCGATGGTGTCGTATCCCGCCCCGGCTCTGATGATCAGGGAGAGATTCAATCCTGATTCGACGGCCTTCGCGGTGACCTTGGTGGAACGAACCACCACGATGTCCGGATCGATCTCCGTCATCGCGTCGGGNAGTTCGTCCGCGGTCAGTCCCGGTCGATGGGTGATCTCGAAATTTTCCGAACGGAGTGTCTCGACTCCACTNTCGTCGAAACTGTCAGCGATGAGAATCTTCATGATGAGCTCCCGGAGAAATCATGGACGAAGAGTCCACTTCTCAATTTTGGTTCGAACCAGGTGGATTTAGGCGGCATGGTCATGCCACTGTCGGCGACGGAGAGAAGTTCTTCCATCGAGGTCGGATGCATTGAAAAGGCGACACCTTCAGTACCGGCCTTCTCGGCGAGTTCATCGAGGCCTCTGATGCCTCCGACGAACTGGATTCTGCCGTTGGTGCGTGGGTCGTCGATTCCGAGCATCGGCTCGAGCACCANGGACTGCAGCAAGGCGCAGTCGAGCGACTCCACAGGATTCGAAGCGTCGATCTTCGCCGGGTCGAACCGAAGTTCATGCCAGGCACCGTCNAGATGAACGCACACGACACCTCG
The DNA here is from genome assembly GCA_002684315.1 of Planctomycetaceae bacterium. The sequence goes on from NYVB01000021.1 coordinate 5,156, forward strand.
GCCCGAAGGTGTGGGGTCATCGGTGGGGGCGAGCGCGCCGACCGAAGCGAGCCGTTCGGCGAAGTCGGCGGCGGTCATGCCCGCAAGATCGGAGACGACTCGGTTGTAGGGCAGGATTCGAAGTTCACTCGAGGGAAAACAGACCGCGAGGAGGTGGTTGTAGGCCTCATCCCCGGTGTGTCCCGGGTTTCCGTTCATCAGCGTGGTGGCAGTGCGTTCCGCGGCAGCCGAACGATGNTGTCCATCNGCGATGTAGAGNGCNTCGAGTCCGGCNAAGGCTTTCGCATAGGCCTGAGGATCATTNACCTTCCAGCACTCGTGGGTGACNCCGTCCTCGGCTTCGAAGCTGCAATACGGTTCNGANCCGAGGTCNCNTCGNACCAGAGCGGCGATGNNTTCATCGTCATGNAATGCGAGAAAGACCGGTTCGGCNTGGGCTTCGGTCACCTGCAGNTGACGTGTCCGNTCGTCTTCCTTGTCCGGTCTGGTGAATTCATGTTTCTTCACCAGGCCCTCTCGGTACTGCTGGGCATCACAACAGCAGACGATGCCGGTCTGCGAACGTCCCTGCCAGGTCAGACGGTAGAGGTAGATCCCGGGATCCAGATCCTTGACGATCACTCCCGAGTTCCGGAATCGATCGAGATTCGTTCTCGCCATGTCATACACCGCGTCCGAATAGGGGCCNGTGTCGACCGGGAGGTCGATTTCAGGTCTGACGACATGAAGGAATGAATGTTCATTTCCTGCCGCGAGTGCTCGGGCCTCATCCGTTGAGATCACGTCGTAAGGAACCGAAGCGACGGAGCCTGAGAGGGGGGCGGGGGGTCTCTCTGCCTCGAAGGGGTGAATCTTGATCATTACTGAGTTTCTCACAAAGTGGGGCGCACGCGGAGTCCGAACATCTCCCCATGGTACCTCCCATCCGGTTCTCAAGCCTCCCACCGAGTATTGGATTTGTCCGTGGTTTCCGGATTCTTATGAACTGAAGAATCAGATGGTCCGAAAAGAATTCCTCGCGTTCGTGCTTGTCGAACGCATTGCCGTTTCATTTCTCAATGACCGGTAATTTCCGTGATCAACCACCGAAAAGGGTTTTCAGGCCATGTCCAACGCATCCGTCGCCGAAGTCACCAGTCGTCCGATCCTCACCGAGGAGCGTCCCGCTGAAACTCGTCCCGAGTCATTGCCCTGCATCACCATCATCGATCGTCCCGTGGCACCAGTTCGGGCGCCAAAAGGGGACTCCGTCGCCGGGACGGTCAGTCTGATGATGCTGGCAGGTGATGAATTCGGTCGCATGCATGAACTGGATGAATTGAGGGTTCACGATGGCCGACTCCATGGAGTGAGCCGCGAATCCGTTCCCATGGGTTCGATCGTCACCCTCGGATGGCAGGATCCCAGCCGTACCGCATGCCGAGGCGTGGTGGCATTCTCGATTCGTGCAACTTCGGGCTGGCGAGTCACGGTCGAACTCGATTCGAAACTGGCCGCCTGAATCAGGTTCTGCGGGCTGGGGTGTCTGTAGGGATTGTCGTGCGGGAAGCATGCGTATTCCGTGATGACCCCTTCAGTCCGAATCGTACGCTTCCGATTGAAGTCGTGGTGGAGACTCGTGCCGAGCGGAGGGGGGCACGGGAATCCAGACTTTCTCTCGTCGTCGTTTCCGACAGGATGCTTCGACGCTTCAGGTTTCGAATTCGTTTTCGAAAGCATGGAAATCATGAGGATTTCCGAACCAACACTCGGTCCTTCCATTCAGAAGGACCATTCGAACACCGGGCGCATCGTCGCCGAACTTTTTGAAGGGACGCATCCCCATGCGCAACATTCGTACAGCCAGGCACGGTTTCACTCTGATCGAAATTCTCATCGTCGTCGTGATCCTCGGCATTCTCGCCTCGATCGTGATTCCCCAGTTCACCAATGCATCGGACCAGGCTGCCGTCAGTCAGGCACGAACCCAGCTTCAGTCGATGCGAAGTCAGTGTCAGCTTTTCCGTGCATCGAACAGTCGCCTTCCCGGTGATCTCGACTCATCCGGTGCGATCGACAGCGTCGACGCATGTTTCCAGGAGCTTGTCGACGAAGACTACATTCCGCAGGCACCCCTTGTCGGTGACAAGTTCACATGGGATCTGAACACCACGGGAACAGTCGGAACTCGTCTCGTCATCACGACCACGGACGAAGACGTCGACACTTCCGGTTGGTGAGAAACCCTCGGAAACACTGAAAGACAAACCACTGAACCGCGGCACTCGTGCCGCGGTTTTTTCATGGGTTTTCAGAACGGATTGCGTATCGGAATCGTCGCTACAACCGGACTCAAGGATCACATATTCCCCATGATGCATTTGGCACGGGCAATTTGAAACCGATCATGTAGGTGGTGCTTTCTCACCGGATCTTCTGGGGTCAATTCGAACACGGCACGGCATGTGAGCTGCGTCGTCTCTGGCACAAGGAGTTTCCCATGACTGGTCTCTCATCCCGTTCCCGATCAGGTGGCTTCACCCTGATTGAAATCCTGATCGTCGTGGTCGTTCTGGGCATACTCGCGGCACTCACCGTGCCGCAGTTCTCGAATGCCACGAGCCAGGCGGAGGATGCCGCGGCGCATTCCCAGCTCAACATCCTGCGAGGCCAGATGGCCTTGTACTGGGTGCACGAGGGCCCGGACGCGCCTCTCGGTGAAGACATCACCGGCGTCATCGAGTCCCTTGAATCCTACGGGCTCCTCTCCTCTTCGATGGTCGATTCCAATCCGGAGGTCTCCGGATTTCAGATCAGCGGCGATCACACGCTGACCTGGGATGAGGGTGTCGGTGTGGTTCGTGTCTTCGATTCCGATGGATTTCCCTGCGATTGGTGATGGCTCATGAAAATCTCATCAGCGAAATCCCACATGACTTCGAGGCCGGCACTTCTCAGTGCGGGCGTGGTCACGCTGTGTCTTGCGATTCTGCCGGACATGCTGATGATTGCCCGGGGATTCGCGGACCGTACCCACCTTCTTTCGAATCGATGCGAGCTCCTGCAGGGTGTTCAGAAGACGATCGACTCGAACGATGGCTGGACCGTCCTGGCCCGACGGGAACATCCCGACCGTGGTGAATGGTCGTTGGTCGCGACCTGTGACCGAGACCCGGATTCTCAGGTCGTCCCTGAATCGATCATCGTCTTCGAGTCGGTCTTCGGGAGCGAGGCATTGACGGTTTCTCACAGGATCGGTGCAGAATCGCCTCTGGAGTCTCTCTGTCTTCTCGAGGTCGGCGACTCGGCGTTCGTTCATCGATTGCGCGGAGACCTCGACTACCAAATCCACGCATTTCAGACACGTTCACCGCGTGATGTGATCCGGGTGGTTCGGATGATTCTGGCAGAACGGGTCCGAGAACAGAAACAACCGGATCTTTTTGCTCACGTTGGGTCGTTCTCAGGCCGATTGAGCGAGTGAGACGCCCCACTTCAGGAGTAGGCACCATGTATCGAAAGCGTATCGTGAAAATCGCAGGTCCTTCCTTTCTGCTTCTTGGCTCGGTCATGGCCTTCGGCGCCATGCGCGCCAACGTCGTTTCATCGACGGCCGATGCAGGCCCTCCCTACGAGCAATCAGCCGGCGATCTGCCCGGTCTCGGTCAGGCATCGAAGGGGCCCTTGTTCAATCGCAGTGCCAACGAGCAACGAGCGGCTCAGACCAGGATTCTCGAACAGATCCTCGAGGAACTTCGGGCCACTCGGGAATTGCTTGCCAACGGCAACGCACGTGTCCGTGTGGAATCGATCGAACTCGATTACGACCGCATGGCCTCCTTGATTCAGGATGTCCAGTCCGATCAGGGCGGGGCATCGAATTCCTCGCCGCAGAACGGTGCGAACGACGTGAGCGAACAGCCGACTCCGAAAGGTTCAGGTAGTGGTTCGATCAGACGTATCAGCACCGCAGGATCCGATCAGGTGAACGACGCTCAATGACCCTACGCCCGCCTGGACATCACCTGCGCCGTGGATACACACTGGTCGAGATGCTGGTGGGGATCGGTATCCTCAGCATCGCCGGCATGCTCCTGCTGCCCAACCTCGTGGACCGCGGCACCTTCGCGATCCAGGCTGCGGCCCGAGCCATCGTGTCCGACATCGTGTTCGCGCAATCCGATGCCCTGGCCAACCAGGAATATCGACGTTTCCAGTTCATTGAAACGCCTGAAGGTGAGGATGGATACGTCGGCTACTGCGTGCTGAGAGTCTCACCCGAATCATTCTCCTATCCCTACGATCCGGGTTCCGCGGATTACGTNTCCGANCCNCTCGGAAGCNCCGGAAACGATGGCCGGTACATCATCGATTTCTCCGCGGATGACCGTTTTCAAGGTGTNCTGATCGAATCCGTCGATCTTGACGCCGGTCTCGATTACACCACCTTCGATGAATACGGCGGTTCGGTGTCCTCCAGCGGGGGTGTTCCCGGAATCGGCGGCACCATCGATCTGGTCAGTGACGGAAGTCGATACCGAGTGACCGTTTCGGCGTTCACCGCGAAGACCACCGTCGAAGTCCTTTCGACCCCCTGAGACCGAAGTGATCCTGTTATCGGGATCAACGGAACAGACCGACCCCCGCGAACACAAGCTTCGGCCCCGGACTCATCACACCTTGAATGAGGACCGATGAACCAGTTGTCATCGATTGTTCCAATCGAAAGACACCAGGGAGTCATCAATGAGGTCGAAGATCTCACTGTCAATTTTCACGAGGCGGACACCGATCGGAATCGACATCGGAGACGATGCGATTCGAGCGGTTCAATTGGATTCACGGACGTCCGAGATCAAGGCCGCCGCGATGTTCCAGTTGCCAGACTCCGATGCCCGTGAGACGCATCAGTATTCGAACCTGCTTCGAAAGTCGTTGCGCCGAGCCGGATTCTCCGGATCGCGATGCGTCATCGGCGCACCTCGGCAGGAGATTCACGTCCACCCCATCAGAGTGCCGCACATGTCCTCCAAGGAACTGCAGCAATCATTGACGTGGGAGGCCTCCGAACGATTCTCGATCCCCCGAGAGTCGATTCAAGTTGACGGCGTGATGACGGGTGCCCGTGCCCCCGGAGCGGATGATGACCGCGCCGAGGTGGTGCTGTTCGCTCTCGACGAACGAAAAGCGTCCCGATGGCTGGATCCATTGATGGATTCCGGACTTTCACCGTTGTTCCTCGAACCGGGNTTCTGCGGAGTCGCCCGGGCACACAGCCTGCATTGTCGACGTGAGCAGGACCGGAACCGCGTTCGCGTGGTGCTCGATTTCTCCGCTCGTGGCACGACCCTGATCTATCTNCGAGGAGATCGCATCGGATTCTGCAAGACCTTCGACGTGGGAGGGGAGATGCTCGACATCGCCACCTCCGACGCTCTTGGAATGGACCCCGTCAGCGCGTCAGCGCTTCGTCGCGACCGCTTGATGGCATCAAGCAGGAGTCATTCCATCGATGATGCGGTCCAGGCGGGTTCTTCCGACGCGGTCTCCCAGATCCTTCAACATCTGGTCGAGGATGTCGCACTCTGTCTGCGACATTGCGCGGTCGCCTTTCGTGGGGCCCGTCCTGAATGCATCGTGCTGTCCGGTCGGGAGGCACTCGAGCCCGACTTCTGCGAATTGCTCGAATCCGGAACGGGCATCCCCGTGACCCTCGATGATGAGAACCGAACCATCGATTCGCTCGGTGAGGCCCTTCGAAGGAACGGTCTGCGCTCGGAATCGGCTTCGGCCTGGACCGCCGCCTTCGGGCTGGCATCACGCCCCGTGCGGCCNGGACGGGTTTCGAACACGGTGGGGAGGGCGGCATGAAAGACGGAAGACTTGATCTGCTCCCCCCCATGTACGGCGCCAGAGCTCGAATGCGACTGGTCAACCGCAGAATCATCATGCTCGGTCTCGGGATGTCGGCGTTGATGGTGGTGCTCGTGCTGCACGCCAGGATGTCGCGATCGGCCTCNGAGTCACGACTGGTTCTGGCTCAGGAACAGGCGGAGAAGGTGCTGGCGGCCGAACGCCTCGAAGCCAAGCTGGTCGACGAACTCGAATTGAGTCGTCGCCGGATCGAATCCTGGCGCAAGATCGCACTTCCGATACCCGTCGGCTCGCTTCTGGTCACGATGGCCAATGTCGTTCCCGAATCGATCGTGCTCGATGAATTGCAGATCGATCTCACCGGAATACGCCAGGGATACCGACGCGAGACCAGCGTCGATCGACGACTGATCGCTCGTATCGAGGGCTTCGCACCCGACGAACAGACCGTTCGACGACTGGTGGAGACGCTTCGCGGTCGCCACCCCTTTGAAGAGGTCAGGCGGGGTTTCACCGCCCTTCATGAAGAAGGCGACCTCGTCCGGACGAAATTCTCGCTCGGCTTCGAGATAGACATGGAAACACCTTCATTCGTTGTCACAGGAGAAGAGAGATGAAGAACGAAATAAGCGAAATCGATCGCGGGATCAGACGCCGCGTGCATTTCTCGGCAGTGATCATGCTGGCCCTCGTCGCTGCGGTGTTCTTTCTGGTCATCCAGCCCGAACACACCCGTGCTTCTCTGGCCACCGATGAAGTCGAACGTCTGGAACGTGAGAGTGGTTCGATCATCGCGACCGAATCGATNCTCCAGGAACTCGAGTTGGAACGCATGCATCGGATCACGATCGAACGCGAGCAACTCGAGATCATCCCCACGGATGCCAGCGAGTCACGTCTCACCGATGCCCTCGCCCTCAAGGTCGATGACGGTGCGGCCACGTCGTGGTCCGTGCGTCTTCTCCCCATCGAGGAGATCGAGGTACCNGACGAGACCCGTCAGTTCAAGAGTCTTCCCATGGCCGTTGAAATGCGTGGTCGCTTCGCGGCGGTTCTCGATGCGCTTCAGCGTGTCGAATCCTCCGATCGCCTGGTTCGTCTCCGATCCCTTCGTGTGACACGCTCGCGCAGTGAATCGGACATGGTCGAAGCGAACTTCGAATTGGACACAGTCTTCGCCACGGAGGTGATCGAATGACCCAGTTCAAGGCCGAAGACATCGATCAGGATGATGCCGGGAAGTGGGGGATGCCTGCCTGTGCGGAACGTCTCCGAGTNCGTCTCGGCGCTTCGCAACGACAGTTCATGGTGTTCGGTCTTCTGTTGCTCACCGGTGGCGTGATGATGGCCAGGCCCGCCGGCATGCTGCTGTGGCATCGTCTGCGCATCATCAGTGGAATGCCACGGACTGCGATCGCCGATCAGGATCCGAAGATCATCGCGGCACAGACCGGTCCTGCCTTCGAACCCGTCTCCGAGGGTCGTGAGATCCAGTTGGATGTCTCCCTGCTCCGCGATCCCTTCGACACGCCCTCGCTTCAGCCCGTCCAGGTGGTGACGACCCTCGATGACGAGTCACTCATCACCTCCGCTGCGCCTGCCCGGATCAGTCCCGAGCAGTCCAGGTTGGTCGAGGCCATCTCGAGCATTCGACTCACCGGGACCGCCAAAGGGCTTGGAACGGCTCTGGTGGATGGTTCCGTGAGAACCATCGGCACTCGATTCGATGTGTCCGATTACACGTTTCAGTTGATCGCCGTCCACGCCGGGGCGATTCATCTCGAGGTCGTTGAAAACCCTGTTTTCAATGGATGGCGCTGCATTGTGAACCGAGAAGGTGCCACCTTGCTTCCGTCTGAGTGAGATTCGATCGTTATTCAGACCCTGGATGAGCTGCGGGACACGCAGCTTTTTTCATTGATTTCTCCGCAACGTGGTGGTTTGGGCAAAGTCGGAGGGATGCAGGACCGAAAAGTGATGTGTACCGGCGTCGGGCGCCGGTAACCGCCACGTCAGGCACGGCGGTACACGAGCCGTCTTACTCCAGGGCTCAGTGATCACCTCTGGCAACGAGGAGCGCCAATCGATGATGAA
>NYVB01000022.1 GCA_002684315.1 Planctomycetaceae bacterium
AAGAAGGCAGCCAAGAAGAAGACCGCTAAGAAGGCCACTCGCAAGAAGGCCACCAAGAAGAAGACTGCCAAGAAGGCCACTCGCAAGAAGGCAGCAAAGAAGAAGACTGCCAAGAAGGCGACACGCAAGAAGGCAGCCAAGAAGAAGACCACTCGCAAGAAGGTCGCCAAGAAGAAGACTGCTAAGAAGGCCACTCGCAAGAAGGCCACCAAGAAGAAGACTGCCAAGAAGGCCACTCGCAAGAAGGCCGCCAAGAAGAAGACCGCTAAGAAGGCCACTCGCAAGAAGGCCGCCAAACGCCGTCGCTGATTTCTTCACTCAGTCTGTGAAACTTTCCGACGGGAGCCGCTTGCCGGCTCCCGTCGTGTTTTTTGGTATTTGATGTCGCTCTGAAAATATGGATCGGATAGGATCCCTGAACCGATTAAGGAATCAGGGACCGCTTCGGACACCCTTGAGAGACCATGACACCATGACTCATGTAATTGCAGAACCCTGCGTGGGAACGAAAGACACGGCCTGTGTCGATGTCTGTCCAGTGGATTGCATCCACCCGAAGTCGGATGAGGATTCATTCGAAAAGAACACGCAGCTGTTCATCGACCCCGACACCTGCATCGACTGCGGGCTGTGCGTCGACGAGTGTCCGGTTCAGGCGATCTATCCCGAAGAGGATCTGCCCGACGAGTGGATGAAGTACATTCAGATCAATGTGGATCACTTCAGCTCCGAGTGATCCGATTCAGAAGAAGGCCTCGAGGACCCTCAGGCCGCTTCGTCCAGGGATTGATCTCCCGAGCACACATCAAGACCTGAAGGTGCATCGGATCGCTCGGTCCAGTCCTCGGCCCTGGGACCGAGCTTGAGTTCACTCGACATCGTCTTTCGATACCCGAGCTTTCTGACGATCTCAAGGACATCACTCCACGATGGGAATGATTTTCCGTTGACCTGCTTGAAGGCGTCGATCGCCATCAGGAAGAGGAACTGTTCATTGGTCATTTCGCCCTCTTCGGCAGCCTTGACGAAATCCGTAAGACGTCGACCGGGTCCTCTTCGGCGTTCGAGGTTGGTCGGATCACTTCCGAGAAGGCGTCGATCGAGACCGGATCGACGATCGACGACCTCACCATCGTTGTTCCACTCGCCGTCGTTTCCTTGTGGGTTTGCACTCATGGTGGATCGTTCCCTCGCTGCTTACAGATCGTGAGCTACACTGGGCGGGCGCCCAGACCTTCATGACACCACTCGGCATAAAACAATGACGACTGAAGCAGCAAATACAGGACAACAGACATTCAACCCGCTGGCTGCCGTCTGTGCGTGGCTGATTCCGGGTCTGGGCCACTGGATCAGCGGTGAGAAGGCCCGAGGTGGCCTGATCTTCCTTGGAATCGCGTTTTTATGGATCTGCGGCATCTTCATCGGAGGCCTCGATGCCGTCGACCGGACCTCGGACAGACTCTGGTTCGTGGCCCAGGCCGGGAGCGGACCCGTTGCATTCGCCGTCAACGGCCTGAACGAGAGAGTCATCAAGTCAGGAAACGTCGGCGAGCTGATCGACGCCCCCGCGATGCGGGGTCAGAAGGTCGAGAAGATCAGCACTTCGATGGGAATCGCCAGAGCGAATGAATACGGGATTCTCTTCACCGCACTCGCTGGTCTCATGAACATGATCGCGATCCTTGATGCCGCCACGAGAAACAAGAACGAACGACGCCGAGAGGGAGAAGGCACATGACGAACGTGCTTGCATGGATTCCCTTCATCGAACCCCTACCCCACATCGGATCATGGTGGCCCCTGCTCCTGTTGCCGTTGTCGATCGGTCTCTCGCTCGTCTTTCGTGCGATTCGAACGAAGGATCTCTCCAACTACGCTCGAGATGTCACGATCATGACGATGCAGATCATCCTGGCCATGGCGGGACTCGGAATTGTCTTCGCTGTCGTCGTTCAGTGGCTGGTGCCACTGCTGCCTGTCACTTGACCTTGCGAACACCGCCGCCGGGACGTTCGGTCTTGGACACGGGACGCTGCTTCCCGAGACGACGTGTGACCTGACCACGTGCGCCGAATTTGGGGTTGGAATTCACATCGGATTTCTTCTTTTTCTTCCTGCCACCATGACGTGCATCCGGCTTGGATGTGGATCGGTGGTCTTCGGGATCGTATTTCGCGTTGGCTGTCTTCGACTTGCCCCGACCGGATGCCCCCCCGGACCTTCGTTGTCCCTTCGCCGCGTCCTGCTCTTCCCGAAGTTTCGCCTTGCGCTCGAAACTCTTGAGTGCCTTTTCACCATCGCGGGTCTTCTCGAGTCGCTCGAGATCGACTTCTCGCATCCAATGTTCATAAGGCGGAGGATCGATTCGACCGACCTTGGTGCCGGCCACGGATCGAAAACGGAGCCAATGTTCCTCTTCACGTGGTGAAACGAGCGAGAAGGCGTTGCCGACCCCACCACCGTGAGCGGCTCGACCGACACGATGAACGTATTCCTCGGTCGATACCGGAAGGTCGTAGTTGATCACGGTCTCGATCGCGGTGATGTGAAGCCCGCGAGCTGCCACATCCGTCGCGACGAGGACGGGAAGTTCACCGGACGAAAAACGTTCGATCGCGCGCTGGCGCTGGGCCTGCGAGCGGTTTCCGTGGACCAGACCGACGGAGAGTCCATTGCGACGGAGAGCGGTGGAGATCCAGCCGGCGCGTCGCCTCGTTCGTGAAAAGACCACGACACCTCGAAGATCCTGATCCTTGATCAGTGAAAGAACGATCGGGACCTTCACGCTGTCTGGAACATGCATCGAATACTGGCCGATGTGTCCGACCGCGGTATTCGCACCGATCTCGGCGCGGAAGGGCACGTCGAGAAAATCGTTGGCCAGTGCGGCGATCGGCTTGGGCATCGTCGCCGAGAAGAAAAGCATCTGTCTTTGATCGGGGATGCGCTCGAGGAGGTGACGGACCTGAGGAAGAAAGCCCATGTCGAGCATTCGATCGGCCTCATCGACCACCACCTGGCGGACATGTGCGAGCGAGAGAGCACCGCAATCGATCAGTTCGCGAAGTCTTCCCGGAGTTCCCACCAGAAGATCGACGCCGGATTCAAGAGCGTCACGCTGAGGACGAAGAGCCGATTTTCCAAACACGGCCTTGGATCGAAGCACGGAACCACGAAACAGGGATCGACCTTCTTCGGCCACCTGTTGAGCGAGCTCTCTGACAGGGCACAAGACGAGCGTTCTGATGCGACGAGAAGGATCGACGGGCTTACCCTTCTCTCGCGGGGGAGGGTCGTCCAGGAGCCGCTGGGCGAGCGGAATGGTGTAGGCAAGCGTCTTGCCGGTACCGGTTGGTGCCAGACCGACGATGTCACGGCCTTGAAGCGAGGCTTCAAGCGTGGCTTTCTGGATCGGTGTGGGCGTATGGATATCCATGTTCTCCAGACCGGAGACCAGGATTGGATTCAAAGCGAAATCATTAAAAGAACTCATGGCACTGCCCAGACGTATGTGAAGGTGAACGAGGAGCATATCGGGCCTTGACGATCTGGACAGAGATCGAAAGGGTCCAAGTCGCTCCGACTTATCACTGAAGGAGCCAGAGACGGCTTTTTCATCCGTATTCATCAGGAATCCGGAGAAGCAATGAGGGAGAGGTCAAGCAGGACCTCTCTCAGGACGATGAAGGGCCTGAGCGCTTTCACCGGAAAAGCGTTCTGACATTCACCCGGAAACCGGCTGTGCGGAGTGTTCATCATGAATCACGAAAACGACCACCAAGGCATGCCAGCATCCCAGGAACCCATTCATGAGCTCAGAGCTCATCTTGATTTCGAATCCGAATCATGGAACGGATCCGGACAGGATTTGAAAAAGACGGCTGATGGTGCCGGCAAGGACGACATGAACTTCTGGCACGATGCCTTCGATCCCGCCAGAGAAATGTCGGCATACCACAGGCTTGCGATCGAACCGATGAGAATGAACGACCTGCTCTCCATCTGGAAATTCGGGTCGACTTCGAGAGAAGGACGAAACATCATTCTTGATTGTGAAGTCGCTTGCGCAAAGGTGGATGATCCACTGAAGGTTCTCAGGACACTTCACCAACGAACCGTTGATCTGGTCGGCCGCGATACCGCGGAGGGCCTGCTCATTCTCGATGACGACGCACTCGCACTCTACGCAGCAAGCTTCGAGATCAACGAATTGCAGATGGTCCGAGTGAACGGACCGATCGATCGCGGTGACATCACCGCGATGTTGGAGAACGCCACCAGCGGGAATTCGATACTGGAAGCTGAAATGCGCTCGGAGTGCAGCGTTGAATGGCGACTCAACGGACCCGCGATCATCGAAAGTCGCAATCTCGACATGATCGCAGCCGCACTGGGTGCCGACATGGCACGGTATGTCGAGGCGTTTCTGGGACTCGAAGCGGGAAACATCCCCCGTCCACCACAAGAGACCATGATTCAACTTCTGGCTCGGACGAATTCCATTCTGGTGAGCCCCCAGGACACGCAGATTGCGGATGCTTCGATCGAAATCGGGATTCGCTCCAATGTTCAGGGTGCGATCGAGTCGGAACTCGTCTTTCTGAGACCACACGGAATCTGGCAGCCACGTGAAGCGGCATGAAACCGCGACGCATGACGAAAGACGAGAGCTGAGAGGGTTTCGGGACTGAAACCCGGGCATGAGGGTACGCTGTCCTCATGATCTCACGCCTTGGATTGATCGTCAGCAACACCATCGGTCGATGTGTGCCCGACCCTTTCGTGCTTGCACTCGGGCTCACCGTTCTCACCGCCCTGCTCGCCATGGTGTTCGTGATGAGCGGACAGGACCAGAAACCGACGGAGTTCACCGAGGTCCTGGGCGCCTGGTGGAACGGTGGCATCTGGATCTTTCTGAAATTCGGCATGCAGATGTGTCTGATTCTGGTCACGGGATTCGCTCTCGCATCAAGCAAGCCGATTCGATGGTGCATCGAACGAATCGCATCGATCCCACGTGATACCGCCAGTGCGGCGGCTCTGATCGCCCTGGTCGCCATGGGCGCGGGTCTCATCAACTGGGGACTGGGCCTGATCGTCGGCGCGTTGCTGGCATCCACCTGTGCCGAATTTCTGGGCAGACGAGGGGTGCGTGTCCACTATCCGCTCATCTGTGCGGCCGGATACACCGGCATGCTCACATGGCACGGAGGACTTTCAGGGTCGGCGCCGTTGAAGATGACGAAGATGGAGGAGATCGCGGGCATCCTGCCTGCCGAGGTGATCGCGACGCTGGGCGTGGAGCCCGTGCCGCTGCAGGCAACCATCTTTTCGAATCTGAACCTCTTCGTCACAATTGGAATGTTGGTTCTGGTTCCACTGACCCTGTTTCTTCTGGCCCCGGCAAGAGAATCGGAGATCAGAACCGCGACCGACCTGGACATTCGAAGGAACGAGGACGAGGACGAGAACAAGGACATCCCTGATCGCGATGGCATCGTGGCGATGGTGTTGAACGGCNTCGTGGCCTGCGGACTGCTGGTCGGCATGGTCGTCTACCTGCTTCAAAGTGGTGGACTGGGACGACTNGGACCGAATGAGGTGAACGCGACGATGCTGGGACTCGGCATGCTCTTTCACGGTTCTCCGAGGCGATATCTGCATGCGGTCGAAAAGTCGGCGCGGGGATGCGCCGGAATCATTCTTCAGTTCCCCTTCTATGCGGGCATCATGGCATTGCTTTCAGCCTCGGGACTGGCACTCTGGCTGGCGGAAACGACGTCTCAGAACGCGACGGTGACCTCGCTCCCGATCATGACCTTTCTCAGCGCCGGCGTGGTGAATTTCTTCGTTCCTTCCGGTGGTGGGCAATGGGGCATTCAGGGGCCGATCGCTCTGGAGGCCGGGGCTTCGGTGGGCGTGCCGGCAAGCAAGATGATCATGTCGGTCGCCTACGGTGACGAGCTCACGAACATGCTCCAGCCATTCTGGGCGATTCCATTGCTGGCGATCACGGGAATCAAGGCCCGTGAGATCGTCGGGTACACGGCGCTTGTGATGATCGTGGCGGGAGCCTGGATGGCCATCGGGCTTCTGGCTTTCTGAAATTTGAGAAATGAATCTTGGCCGCTCGGATTCATTCTGTAGGATCGAGCCACGCGAAAACAATCGAACCACGGAGAAGACAATGAACAATTCATTATTGAAGATGGTGGTAGTTTCAACCGGTCTGGTCGCACTTGTAGGTGGCTGTGCACCGAAACAGACGACTGAACAGAAACCGAATGATGAGTTCATGGTCGCCCCGGGGGCGCTTTCGGACGATCACCGAAATGATGACCGTGCCTCGATGGAAGAGGAATTCCAGCGCAGGATGGATGAGCGCGAGCACGAGATGATGGAGCACATGCACGGAGTCATGGACGAACGCTTCGAACAGATGGCGGACATGGTTCGAAACGGCGTCGAGGAGCACATGGATCACCTCCGCGANAACACACATCGCATGGGTGACGAAATTCATGAACGCATGGCGGAACGCGATGATCGGATTCGCGGAGCCTTCGATCAGATCTTCGAACGAATGGAACGGTTCCACGAGGAGATCGANAGACTCCACGAGAACATGCATGAAGTCGAGATGAGATGGCAGGAGCGCGCCGAAGAGTTCGGCCATGACATCATGGGTGGCATGGAGGACCGGGACGAAGGCATCAAGGAAGGCTTCGAAGACGTCTTCTCCCACATCAAAGAGCTCTATCACATGCTCGAGGAAGGTCACGCCTGGAACGAGAAGGAAGACTGGAACGACGAAGAGGAGTGCGAGGATGACGAGGGGCATGAAGAGGACGAGCGCGAGATGGAATTTGAATTCGACATTCAAATCGACTCCGATGATCCGGCCATGGCCGAATTCGCAGAGGGCATCAGCCAGACCATCAGAGCGATGGTGATGGAACAGATGATGCAGATGCGTGAAGGCGAAGATGGTGGGGATGATCGGGCCGAGCGACGCCGACGTCGGAGCGAGAACAAGGCCGAGCGTGGCGGTGAAAGAGGAAAAAGAGACAGGAAGGGTGAGCGTCGGGACTCCGAGAGGAACTGACACCCGCTGTCACAACGAGTTGATCGAAGCATGAGAGAAAACCCCTCCAGGAAATTCCTGGAGGGGTTTTTCATGATCGAAGCATGCGACGGACGTCAGATCAGACGACGCCCTGTGCCACCATGGAACGAGCCACCTTGAGGAAGCCCGCGATGTTCGCGCCGTGAAGCAGGTCGTTTCCGAAACCGTACTCCTTGGCGGCTGCCGCGCTTTCACGATGGATGTTCTGCATGATGCCGCGGAGCCTTTCATCGACCTCTTCGCGTGACCAGGAAAGACGCTGAGATGCCTGGGACATCTCGAGTGCGCTGACCGCGACGCCACCGGCGTTGGCGGCCTTGCCGGGACCGTAAAGAACACCATGCTCTCGAAAGACGGCCTGCCCGTTGGGATCGGTCGGCATGTTCGCACCTTCCGACACCAACCAACATCCGTTNTTGACGAGGTTCTGAGCATCAGGACCCAGCAGTTCGTTCTGAGTCGCCGAGGGGAAGGCGCAGTCGGCCTTGACCGCCCAGAGGGGATTGGTGGAGGCGGAACGATCGGTCTCGTGATAGGTCGAACCGCTGAACTGNTGTGCGTACTCGGAGACCCTGCCACGNCGAACGTTCTTCAGATCCTTGATCCAGGCGAGCTTTTCGCGATCNATGCCGGCNGGATCATGGATCCAACCGGATGAATCCGAAACGGTCANTGGTNTGGCACCGAGATCCAACAACTTCTCGATGGTGTACTGNGCCACGTTTCCGCTTCCGGANACGAGACAGGTNGCACCTTCGATGGTCTTGCCGGCCGCNTTCGCCATTTCATCCGCGAAGTAGACCGCGCCGTAGCCGGTCGCTTCCGGACGGATCAGGCTTCCACCGTATTCCATGCCTCGACCGGTGAGAATTCCAGCGAAGGTGTTGGTCAGCTTGCGATACATGCCGAACATGTAGCCGATCTCGCGACCACCCACTCCGATGTCACCAGCCGGCACGTCGGTGTCGGGACCGATGTGTCGGTACAGCTCGGACATGAAGGCCTGACAGAATCGCATGACTTCCGCATCGGTTCGGCCACGTGGGTCGAAGTCGCTGCCACCCTTGCCGCCACCGATGGGAAGTCCGGTGAGGCTGTTCTTGAAGACCTGTTCGAATGCGAGGAACTTCAGAACGCCGAGATTGACCGAGGGGTGGAAACGCAGCCCACCNTTGTAGGGTCCGATCGCGCCGTTGAAGTTGATGCGATAGCCACGGTTNACGTGCACCTTGCCGTCGTCGTCCATCCAACTCACACGGAACTGAAGGATTCGCTCGGGCTCGACGATGCGCTCGAGGATTCCCGCTTCAATGAATTCCGGGTGTCGGTCGAGAACCGGCACGAGAGAGGGAACCACTTCCCCCACTGCTTGCAGAAAGTCACCTTCGGTGGAATACCTCGTGTTGAGATCNTCCATNACNGAATCAACGGTTGTGGAACAAAGTGTTTCGGNCATCTTGAGAACTCCAAATGATTTGANGAAATTCTAACCGTCAAAGGGGTTCTNCAACAACGGGTANAGCATTCAAGAGAAGNTTGCCCATAANGTGGAGAGGGATTTCGAGCCTGCAGGGCGGACGAAAGGGACCATGTCGATTCGATTCAAGACCATCTTCGGAATCGTGCTGATTCANATTTCAGCTCTGGTGGTCGTCGTNTGGGCGAATCTGGACATCCTCAGCAGATCGAACAATCAAATGTTTGATGATCAAGCACGCGCGGTCGCCACCCTGACCGCCCAAAGGGCGTGGTCCGCGGCCAAGGATTCACCCGAGGTCTTCGATGCCGAAATCAGACTGATGCAGGAGGCCGATCCCAGGCTGGAGTGGATCCGGATTCTCGACGAGGACCAGGTGATTCCGGAATCCACCCCCGACGTTCTGATCAGTACCGTCACCATCACCAACGGATCCGGTCTGGATTCAGGCGATCGAGTGGTGGTCGCCCTGGACAGAACGGGGATGCAGGAAGCGATCGACAACGCCCTGACCCGCTCGATCGGCATTGCGGTGCTTGAAATCGTCGCGTCCATCGGTTTCTCGCTCTGGTTGGCGAACTGGCTCCTGGGAAGGCTCACGAACCTCCAGACGGCTTCCAGAAGCATTGCGGACGGCGATTTCTCGCGCAGAGTTCCGGTGGAAGGCAAGGACGAGATCGCCGACACCTCGGCGGCATTCAATCTGATGGCGAGTCGACTCTCCGAGCTGGTGGAACGGGTGAGAAGTGAAAGCTCCAGACGTGAGGCGATCGAAGGTGAATTGAGAATCGCCCGTCAGATCCAGGACGCACTGCAACCGGATGCCTGTCCACTCTTCCCGAATCATCCGCCGATCGAAGTCGAAGCCGTGGAGGATCCCATTCAGGAGGTCGCCGGCGACTTCTACGACTGGTTCGCGATCGACGAGAGGCACCTGGCCATCGTGATCGCCGATGTCGCAGGCAAGGGTGTTCCCGCGGGACTGTTCGCAGCGGCCTGTCTTTCGGTGGTGCGAACACTGTCACGAACCGGGATCTCCCCTTCGCAGGTCCTTGAGATGGCCAATGAACAGCTGGCGGAGAGAAATCGTGAACAGATGTTTGCCAGTCTGTCCCTTCTTCAGATGGATCCCGCCACGGGCAGGATCAATGCTGCAGTCGCCGGCCACCCGGCGGCCAGGATCATTCGAGCCGACGGCCGAGTGGAACGCGCACTCGAACGAACCGGTCCCATTCTCGGTGTGATTCCAGGCGCGGAATGGACCGAAACCTCCTGCGTTCTTGAAACAGGAGATCGGTTGGTTCTGGTCACCGACGGCGTGTTGGAGGCACGAAACGATGCCGGCGAAATGCTCGAAGACGATGGTTTCGACAAGATGCTCGCGGCCGTGGGTGAAGTCGACTCCTCGCAGACGGCGAGAAGAATCGCCTGGTCGGTNAGAACCAGAGAGGGTGAAAACCCCTACGACGACCTCACGGTGGTGGTTGTTCGCCGATTACCCGAAGTCTGATCGCCTTCGCCATTGCGTCATTCGAGCCGAACGGTTGCAATCGAGCGATGAAGAACCAATCACTCGCCCGGACCTCGTGTCTCATCGCAACGATTCTCTGTGTCGGCCACCTGGCCGACGCTGCATTCGCACGACAAGCCGTGAACACGACACGGGATTCGAAGATCGAGTTGAACGCACCCGATGAGGAGGCGGGATTCGTCTTCGTGGTCTACGGAGATCGAACGGGAGGCTCGGCGAACGGCGTGACGGTCCTGCAACAGGCGGTCACGGAAACCAACCTCTTCGATCCGGATCTGGTGATGACGGTCGGAGATCTGATCCAGGGCTACAACACCACCAGCGAGTGGATGCCTCAGATGCTTCAGTACAAGGCGATNATGTCGAATCTGGAGTGTCCCTGGTACCCGGTGGCGGGAAATCACGACGTGTACTGGCGAGGTCCCGACAGACCGGCGGAAGAGCATGAGACCAACTACGAGGAACACTTCGGACCTCTGTGGTACGACTTCACCCACAAGAACGCGCACTTCATCGTCCTCTACACCGACGAGGCGGATCCGAAGACCGGAATCAGAAACTTCGGCAGACCGGCATCACAGAAGATGAGTGATGAGCAGATCGAGTTTCTCGCGGCCGCACTCGAGCGAGGTGCCGATTCCGATCATGTCCTGGTCTTTCTTCATCACCCCCGTTGGTTGAAGGGTGGATACGGAGATGATTGGGACAAGGTGCACGCCGTTCTGAAGGATGCCGGTAACGTCAGCGCCTGCTTCGCGGGTCACATTCACCAGATGCGCTACGACGGAAAACGTGACGGCATCGAATACGTCAGTCTGGCAACGGTGGGAGGTCACCAGAACTTCTTCGCCCCGGACGCCGGATGGGATGACGAATTTCACGTGATCACGGTCAGGCCCGATGGATTGGAGATGGCGGCGGTTCCGGTGGGAGAGACGCTCGATGTGCGTCGAATCACCGGTGACATCTCGCAGGATGCGCGAGCGCTGGCGACTCTCAAGCCGTACTTCGGAGATCCGATCATGATCGACGGTGAAGGCGGCAGCGATCAACGATTGAGTTTCAGTCTGAAGAACCCGACGGATCGAACGATTCTGGTCACGGCGCGACCCGGCTCGGATGACGCACGGTGGGACTTCGAACCCAAGAGCGTGCATCAGCGAATCGGGCCGGGTGGTACCGCGGTGCTCACCACGAAAGTCACTCGGGATCCGCTGGTGATCGATGACCACTTCTCGATTCCCGAACTCGATCTCGAGATCGGAATGCTCGATGGCATCAAGTCCTTCGACATCCCGACGTCGACGCACCCGCTCGATGTCGAGATCACCCTGCCACCCTCACCCGGACCGAACAACGGCCGACTGGTACTCGACGGGTATGACGATGCGGTCGTGATTCCTCATGACGAGATCGACTTCGAAGAAGGCCCTTTCACCCTCGAGGTGAGGCTCAAGGCTCGAACGCTCACGGGAAGCCGGGGGTTGGTCGGCAAGGCCGAACAGTCCGAGTACGGGTTGTTCGCGACGAATGGCGTACCGGAATTCTGGGTGATGATCGGTGACGAGTACCTCGTTGCCGGATCGAAATCGATGACGCTTCAAGCCAACGAGGAACACCACATCGCAGGTGTCTGGGATGGTGAAGAGGCCCGGCTCTACGTGAACGGGGTGCTGGCCGGCCGCGCATCGGGAGAAGGACCACGCCGCCGCAATGAACTGCCACTGGTGATCGGTGGCGACGTTGATTCCAGCGGAGCACCAACCCGGCATTTCAGTGGTGAGATCAACGACGTCAGACTTTCAAGCGTCGCCAGATATCAAGGTGATCGATTCGATCTTCCAGAGAAACTTGCGGCCGACGATGACACGATCACGCTTCTTGAATTCGGCATTTCCTACGGACGTCTGCATCCGGACGGCTCGGGGAACCGGGCGTACGGCAGGACCATGGGAGACCCGGTCATTCAGAGCCCTCCGGACTCATGGATGGTTGAAGATTGGTGATCGCGATACCATGCAGAACGAAAGCGGGTTCTGATGGCTGCGAATACGAAAAAGATCTGGCTCCTGCGTCACGCACAGACGGAATGGAGTGTCGACGGAAGGCACACGGGGAGCCGTTCGGACATTCCGCTGACGGATGAGGGTGAACGGATGGCACGGGATCTCGAGCCGATCGTCGCCGGACGAACGTTCGATCTCGTCCTGGTCAGTCCGATGCAGCGCACCAGACGGACCGCCGAACTCGCGGGCATACTCGAAGGCGCCGAGTTCGACGAGAATCTTCTGGAGTGGGACTACGGCGACTACGACGGAATCACCACCAGAAAGATTCGTGAGACGGTTCCGGACTGGACCATCTGGAATGGAACATNTCCCGGAGGTGAGACCGGAGAACAGGTCGCCGCACGAGCNCGCGCGGTGATCGATCGAGCGCTTTCCGTCGAGGGTGACGTNGCACTGGTNTCNCACGGGCACTNNCTCAGGGTGCTGGGAGCGACCTGGTTGCACNTGGCACCCCNACATGGCGCCGATCTGATGCTTTCCACCGGNACGGTCTCCGTTCTNGGGTTCGAACACGAATATCGAACGATCATCCACTGGAATCAGTTGGTGAAAGGCATGACGGGNAAATCNTCNTGACCATCACGCTGAAGCAGGACGGCAACATCTCAAGACTCGTTCTCGACGATCCGACCAGAAGGAACACCCTGACGGTCCCGATGCTCGAGGACATGAAAACCGCGCTCGAGGAAGTGCATTCAGCACACCGGACTTCGGTGCTCGATCTACGTGGTTCAGGTGATGTCTTCTGTGCGGGGATCGATCTGGATGCGTGCCATGCTTCGAGCGAGAACACGGTGGCCCTTCTGACCGGACTCTCGCAGGCCATCCGTCGCCTGCGTCGACTGCCTCAGATCGTGGTAGCGGGCGTTCAAGGTGCCGCGATCGCAGGGGGAAGCGCCCTTCTCACGGGATGTGACTTCTGTTGCGTGGAAGCGGAGGCGAAACTCGGCTACCCGGTGACCCGCGTCGGCCTTTCAGCCGCGGTCTCCGTGCCGACGTTGCAGGGAAAGGTCGGTTCGGCGGCGACCAGGGGGCTCGTTCTCGAGGGGCGGGTGATCAATGGACGGGAAGCGGTCGCACTGGGACTTGCGGATCAACTGGCGGAATCGAACGCGGAGCTGGATGAACTCACGGAAGCACGATGTCGAAACCTGGCGTCCAAACCGCCCCACGCGCTCATGACCACGAAGGCATGGTTGAATGAACTCGAGTCCGCTGGGGACGACCGCGTGCTTGACGCGGCACTGCAACGATCTCTTGACACCGCCGCACACTCCGAAGCATCTGAAATGCTTGAAAAGAACTGGATACAGAAGAGAACCGCATCATGAATCAAAAACTTGTATCACTGACGAAGCATGATGGTGTGGGACGCATCAGACTGGAACGCCCTGAAAGCCGAAACGCATTGTCTGCGACCATGATCGATGAACTGTCCTCGGTGATCGCCGAGGTCGAATCCGATGCCGAGCTTCGCGTGGTGATCTTCGAGGGTGCGGGAAAATCATTCTGTGCGGGGATGGATCTCAAGGGGGTTCGAGATGATCCCAGCGCGATGGGTGGCATGCTTGAGGGATTGGCCGGAGTCAGCGTGCGAATCCGCAACCTGAGCATTCCCACGATCGCTCGTGCCCAGGGCGCGGCCATCGGAGGTGGCTGCGGACTGCTTGCGATCTGTGATTTCGCGATCACGCACCCCGAGGCCAGAATCGGATACCCGGAGGTGGATCTGGGCATCTGTCCCGCAGTGGTCGCGCCCTGGTTGATTCAGAGAATCGGGGCGGGAAAAGCCCGCAGCCTGCTCCTCGCGGGCGGAACCATGACCGGTGAGGCCGCACTTGACCATGGACTGGTCGACGAATGCGTCCCATTCGAGGCCCTGGACGAGGCCGTGGAGCGACGGGCGAAGAGAATTCTCGCCGGCGGAGCGAATGCCGTGCGGATCACCAAGCAATGGTTGAATGAGCTCGAAGGCGACAAAATCAGGCAGGACGTCCTCAAGGGCGGTCAGTTATCCGCCTCTGTGATTCAGGGTGAAGAAGCACAAGACCGAATCAGAAAGCTCTGGAAAGACTGAGCCCGATCAATCGTGGAGCAGAGGCTCCGCAGCCGCTATCATGGCGGGTCTGGTAAAGACCTCGATCCAGACGACTGATGAAATGAGTCGCCCGCCATCCGCCTCACGGTCGGGAANAGACATGANCNACNACGANCACATCCGCGCGATCAGCGCTGACGGGGAATCGGAGACGATGAGCAACGAACGCCACCAACTCGAACTCAGNGAAAGCGANGGNATCACGACGCTCANGCTGGTTCCGAACCCGNACAANCCCAGAGGTGGGATGGTCGTNCTCGACGAGTGGTTGATCGAACAGCTCCACGGAGCCCTCGACGTCATCGAAANCANCCCACCCTCGGTGGGTTTGATNCTTGCCAGTGCCTCGGACCGAGCNTTCGTCGCCGGAGCCGATCTGGCCGAAATCGAGTCGAAGGACGANGCACAACTCTTCGCNTACCTCGAACGGGCCGCGGCGGCNTANCTNAGAATCACCAACCTCGACTGNCCCAGCGTCGCCGTGATCGGTGGCAGCGCCCTGGGAGGCGGCCTCGAGATCGCCATGCACTGCGATGGGATGATCGCGCTGGAGACTTCGGAAGGCAGTCGACCCTATCTGGTCGGTCTTCCGGAAGCGGGTCTCGGGCTTTGTCCCGGATGGGCTGGCACGCAGATGCTTCCAGCCAGGATGTCACCATTGGATGCGATTCGTGCCACCGCCACCGGGAAGCCCTGGAAGAGCGATGCACTTCCCACCGGACTCTTCGACGGGCGCGTCTCGGATGCCTCTCTCCTCGAGGAAGCCGGACGCAGCTGGTTGAAACAGCACCCCAGGCACCGACGCTGGGACGTCCCCCGCTGTCTGGACGACCTGAGTCGTGACGTTCTCATCGTCGCGCTCGACGAACTTGAATCGGAACTTCCGGATGCGGAATCCGCGAAGGCCGTGATTGAATGCGTTCGAAGCGGAATGGATCATGGCTTCATGACCGCGCTTGAAACCGAACGCAGACTTCTCGTATCACTTCGACACACCCCCGTCGCTCGCGAGCGGCTCGAAGCCTTTCTTTCCCGACAAAGCTGAATTGGAAGACGTCAATGACCACTGCTGAAACCAACCTCCAGAAGGAACTCAAGAAGGTCTCGAGCAAGGATCGAGAGTACATCCAGAGCGGACTCGAGATGCTCGGTCCGGATCCGGATTCACTCGGACATGCGAAGAACCTGTTCTACGGCAACATCAACCAGAAGCTGTGCTTCCCCTATCCGGAGACTCCGGCCGAGGAAACCGCTCGCTGCGATGAGTTGCTCGAGCGACTCGACGTCTACCTGAAGAACGAGCATCCCACGATCCACATCGATCAGGAGCAGGAGATTCCTCCCGCGACCGTGCAGCGGCTCTTCGACATCGGAGTTCTGGGGATGACCATCCCCTCCGAATTCGGGGGTCTTGGTCTTGGAATCACGAGTTACAACCGAGTGCTCACCAGAATCGGACGAACCTGCGGCTCCACCGCCGTGCTGGTGTCGGCCCACCAGTCGATCGGTTGCAAGGCCGTGATGCTGTTCGGTACCGATGAACAGAAGCAGCGCTTCCTTCCGAGAATGGCCACCAACGCGCTTTCGGCGTTCTGTCTCTCGGAGCCAAACGTCGGATGTGATGCGGGTGGACAGGAAACGACCTGCGAACTGTCCGAAGACGGCACGCACTACGTCCTGAACGGCGAGAAGAAATGGGCGACCTCGGGTGCGCTCTCGGGTCTGTTCACGGTGATGGCCAAACAGAAGATCGAAGACCCCAAGACCGGCAAGATGAAGACCAAGGTCACGGCGTTGATCTGTTATCCCAACATGGATGGCGTCGACATCTTCAGCCGAAACCGCGCCAAGTGCGGCATCCGCGGCACCTGGCAGGCGAGAATCAAGCTCACCAACGTGAAGGTTCCGATTGAAAACAGACTCCACGATGAAGGCAAGGGCCTCAACGTGGCACTGACCTGTCTCAACTACGGACGATGCACCCTTTCCGCCGGCATGGTGGGCGCGGGCTCGTACGCGTACGAACAAGGGGTCAAATGGGCGACCTATCGAAATCAGTTCCAGCGTCCGATCGGTGACTTCGCTCAGACACGTGAAAAGATCGCCCGCATGGCCTCCTGGTGCTACGCAATGGATGCCATGCTCTACATGACGACCGGTTTCCTCGATCGAGGAGACAAGGACATCATGGTCGAGACCGCGATGTGCAAGGTCTTCTGCTCCGATCACGGATGGCTCGTCGCCGAAGACTGCATCCAGATCATGGGCGGCGAATCCTACATGGCTGAAAACGAGATCGAACGATTGTGGCGTGACAGCCGGATCAACAGAATCGTGGAAGGTGCCAACGAAGTCATGCACCAGTTCATCTGCAACTACGGCGCGAAGCCGTTGCTCGAATCGATGCTCGAGATCAAGAACGCACCGGTGAAGAACATGGCCGCGGGAGCGCGCCTCGGTGCGGAGGTCTTCCTCGGCATCAAGCGCTCGGCTCCCGCCCTCGACATGCTCGATGATTCACTGGCACCACTCGCCAACCGCATCAGCACGATGACCCGGGAACTGAGCCACGAATTCAAGCGAATGGCCGCGGAACTGAAGGAGAAGTTCGCGACCGATCACCTGACACAGGAACGGATCTCGCACTGCTTCATCAAGCTTCACGCCATGATCTGTTCGCTGTCGAAGCTGGATCTCAGCATCAGGAACGGCGTGAGCGGCAAGGATCTCGATCAGGAACGAACCATCGTGGAGCATCTCTTCACGCTGTTCGAACACGACATCGAGATCAAGAGAATGGAACTTCGGAACAATTCGGACGACACGATGGCCGCGGCAGCCGACGCCGCGTTCGAATGGTCGAAGGGTCTCTCCAACAGCGATTACGCCATTCCCGAATCCACTCCCGACGCCTCGGCCAGAGGCCACGGAAAGCAAGTCGACCAGACACAGATCCCACAATTCGGCGAAGGGTCGATCTTCACCGGCGAGCAACTCTGAACTCGATCGCGATGGTCCGTATTTTCAACACGTAAGAATTCAAAGAGGAATGACATGAAGCTGCTTCAGGAAATGTCGGTCATGGATCACGAACGAGTGGTCTTTCATCAGGATCCCGAAAGTGGTCTGCGCGCGATCATCGCGATCCACGACAGCACGCTGGGTGACGCCCTGGGTGGCACCAGACGCTGGTGTTACGCGACCGAAGCGGAAGCCATTCAGGACGTCCTGCGACTTTCGGAAGGCATGACCTACAAGGCCGCGGCGGCCGACCTCGCCATGGGTGGTGCGAAGAGCGTCATTCTTCTCGACAGTCCGGGCCAGGAAGCCACCGAAGCACAAGGCCATGCGATGGGCCGGTTCGTCGACACGCTTCACGGCAACTACATCGCCGCGGAAGACGTCGGTGTGAACGAGGCGTTCTGCGACTGGATGGGTCACGAGACCAAGTACGTGATGGGTGGCATCAACGTCTCCCGCGGAGGAGACCCCTCCCCCTTCACCAGCCTCGGCGCATTCAACTCGATGAAGGCATGTCTGGCACACGCGGGACGTCCGGTCGACTTCGCCGGTGTCACCGTCGGAGTCCAGGGACTCGGCATGACCGGATACAAGCTGGCCAAGCTGATCGTCGATCACGGCGGCATGGTCATCGGAACGGACGTCAATCCCCANGCCATCCAACGGGCATCGGAAGAACTCGACATCAAGGTCATCGGTGATGACGAAGATCTCTTCAGCATGGACCTCGACATTCTGGCGCCCTGCGCTCTGGGCGGCGTGCTCGGTCCNGAACAGATCGGTTCGATGAAGGCNTCGATCGTNTGCGGNACATCGAACAACGTGCTGGTCGATCCNGACCGCGANGGTCAGTTGATGAAGGACAAGGGCGTGGTCTANGCGCCGGACTTCATCGCCAACGCNGGTGGATTGATCAGACTGGCCGGTCTCTATCTCGGNCTCACGGAATCGGAGATNGANNCCAAGGTCGAGAAGATCGAATCGACCACGCGCGACGTTCTNGATGACACGAGNAATCATGCGAGCGCATACGAGGCCGGCGTGACCTACGCACGNGCCAGAATCGATGCNGGACGCANNGTCGAAGCCTGATCCACCANCCCGGTGGTCGGANGGACGACCGNNTCNNACCANGCAAAGACACCCGAATCGGAGAGANGACTCTCCNGGCTCGGGTGTCTTTGCGTGGTTNGAACATNCANGGGTCGAGAGNCCNATGGTCGGAANTTCATTTCGCGCGCTGATCCCCCGAAGACATCGCNNNGGATTTCGAGTCGATGCCCAGCGGGAGCGAAANCATCAAGANCAGNTCGCGANGGTTGAACTGTCGAAGNANATTCGAAAGGAGCATTCGCATGGCANGCGCACGCTTTCCATCAACCCAGNAATGCCTTGCNGCCCGTCGGTTCGCGGTACCGGCCCCTCGTCGAAAAGACGAGGCGTTCGCGCGGTCGCCTCGGCCTGCGAACCAGGAGGAGAGCGACCGGCACGCATNNGCACGACATGACCAGGANAGNGNTCCNTCNGCTGAGATGCTGGTGGNAATCACTCGATACCAACCCGCTNTCCANTCACAACGGATCCCCGGACGTTGCGANAGAATNCGAACGAAACAATCGAAATCCTGATTGGATGGAAAAATCGGATCNAAGAANGTCCCGGACTCNCGAATGNTCGACTCGTTCGAAGTTCGCAGGACGNTGAAACTGGGAAGAACNCNTCCGGTCGCATCGAGNTAATCGGACAACTGTAGGGGAGTCGTCGGAATGGGGCTGTCGTGAAACGACTCGAGGTCGACAAGCGGTTCGCCGTGCTGCCAGTTCTGGAAGCGAAACGCGACCATGGATGCATCGGGTTCGTTCCGGAGTGTTTCGCTGGCGGCGTGGATGAAATCCGGATGAATAATGTCGTCATGATCGAGAAAACAGACGGCATCACACAGATCACGGATGCGTTTGAACCCGATGTTCCGGGGAGTCGCGGGTCCGCCAGACAACACATCGAGTTGCACGGTGATCACCTCGACCGGGTGGGCTTCGACCAGGCTGGGGAGGACATCATTCGGACCATCGAACACCACCACCACGACCTCGGGTTTCACCGTTTGGTCTCTGATCGAATCAAGCGTCTGGAGGATGAGCGGGACCGATCCATAGACGGGGATCACGAAACCTATGCGGTTTTTTTTCGACTCCGTATTGCTTGAATCTTCTGCCATTGGATGGATCCGAATGTGGAATGAGCGTCGTGGTGAAACAGCATCGTAACGATGCCGAATGGTCATCATTTTCACTTTTTCAGAAATGACCGAGACTCCTCACGGGATTGTGCGTAGAGAATGCAGATCACGGGGTGATATTGGGATGGTCTGAACGACCAGAGCCCGTCACGATCGGAATGAAGACATGCGAAGAACGAACTTCCTGACGTACGGGTGCATGTGCGCCCTGATTCTCGGTACCACCGGCCCAACCACCGCACAAGAGACGCCCGAGGAGGCATCCGGACTGGGGCGATACTTCAGCGAGGTCCCGCAGGGACGGGAACGTCCGAGTGATTCCTCCGGTGCCCCGGTCATTCCCCGGGTGACGCAGGACTTCATCGGTCCGATTTCGACCAACGACTGGTCGAGTTCGATCGTGTTTCCCCGGTACGCCGGAAACGACCACGGCCAGCCGATGTTTCCCTGG
>NYVB01000141.1 GCA_002684315.1 Planctomycetaceae bacterium
TGGTGTTGCCGCCATCGTCCGACCATTCGCCGTGGACCTGTACACCCGGCTTCCCGTCGAGCAGATTGCCGCACACCGTGGTGTCTTCAAATGTGGCCGAGCCCAGGCTCGGGTCCGAACTCGTCACCCACCTGATGATTCCGGCGAAGCCGACAGGGTCGTCGGGGGGGGAGATCGCATGGTTGTTCCGGATGGTGCAGTCCTGCAAGGAGAACATCCCCCCGTTCACGCCGTCGTACACGGTGATGCCACAACTGGCTCGCCACCACCCGGATGGCTGGCTCGAGTTGTCTTCGACCACGCAGTTCACCATCGTCAAAGTGGGAAAGACCTGTCCCGACATGGTGACTCCGACCCAGGGAGCGTCGTGGTTGTCGCGGACGATGCAGTCCGTCATGGTGAGCTGCCGCACATCCAATGCGTACACGCCAAGCGTGCCTCCCTCGACCGTGCAGTTCTTCACCGCATTGGCCCATCCCTCGATCACCAAGTCGCATCCGCTCATCTTCAGGCCTTCAAGCGAGACCGTCTCCATGAAGCCGACTGGCGGCACCTCCCCTGTGGGAGGGTCATTGGACACGTATACCACCGGAGCGTCTCCCTCACCTTGAAGCACCACCGCCGGGCTCCCGTCCGAGTTGGTCTCGCCCGAGAGTGTGATGACCTTGTCCACGATCCAGAGGCCGGCGCCGGGGCTGCCGGGGCCGCTGGGGCCGGAACCATCAACGACGTACGTGCCCGCAGCGATGGCGATGGTGTCGAAGGTGTCTGCTGCGTCGACCGCCTCCTGAATGGTGGCGTAGTCGGTTGGCACATGGATGGTGCTGCCGCATGCCTCGGAAGCGGTGCTCCCGCCGCCGTCGGTCCATGGCCCCTCGATCTGCGGCGCCACCGCGCCATCGACGAGATTTCCGCACACGATGGTGTCAGTCAGGACGGCCGAACTGGAAGAGGCGATGTGAAGCCCGCCCGTGGTCACCTCGCCGAGTTGATTCGTGTAGGCCGCATTGTCACGAACGATGCATCTATCCAGCGACAGATCGCCACCGGGAGCATGAATCCCCGCGGCCCGATTGGTCGCGACGTTGTCCTCGATGACACAGTGCAAGAGCGAGATGTCGGCACCTGATCCTTCAAGCCAGATGCCGGTGCCGCCATCGTGAATGGAGGAGTACGTCATCTCGACCTGAGCAGACGTGATGTACATCCCGGCGATCAGGTTGTTCTCGAAGACACAGTTGAGCACCGTGTGGGTCCCCTCGTCCAACAAGAGCCCGAAGATGCAGCCTGAGATCTTGAGATGCTCGAGGATGACCGGCTGCTCCTCCCCAGGAAAGGCACGGATCTCCACCCCGTAGGGCGGATCGCTTTCGTCGCCCAGGATCGTCACGGCGGGACTGCCGTCCCCATTCTGCTCCCCTCTGATGGTGATCGACTTTCCATGAACATAAAAGGCCGGCCCGGGTTCGGGCCCGGCAACATCGCCACTGAACTCATACGTCCCGGCTGCGATCATGACCACCTGACCATCAGTCGCGAAATCGACCGCATCCTGAATGGTCGGGTATTCATCAGGAACGTTCAGAATGCCGTCGGCATCACCGAAGCAGTCGTCAGGCAGACCGTCACCGTCGTCGTCGCCCTGACACGCACTCGTGAAGCAGGTGTTGGTTGCACTGATCCACCCGGACTGCTGTTCAGGGACGTTGCCACAGACATTCGAGTCGGCGATGGACGTGCGACCACTTGGTGGTCCGCCTTTGCCACCACCCGATGTGATCTGGCACAGCCCACCGGTGAGACCATCCGTAGCCGTGTTCTGATCGATGACGCAATTCACGAAGCTCGGATATGACAGGTTGCTGTAGACACCACCACCATTGGCCGCGGAGTTGCCAGTGAACTGGCATGCGCCGAATTCTGGAGTGAAGCCTGCCATGTAGACGCCACCACCAAAACCGGCGGCTTCGTTGTCGACGAGCGTGCAGTTGCGGACAAATCCGGAGCCTAGAGTGTGCAGACCACCACCGTCCGTGTCGGAAAGGCCGCCGGTGAGCGTGAGATTGCTGAGCAAAGTGAGGTGATCAGCATCGCCAGGATCGATCTTCAGTACGCGGCCTTGTCGTTGAGCGTCGATCGTGACGAGGGGCCGTCCCTGGGCGTCGGCTTCGCCACGGATGGTGATCCCCTTGCCTTGGACGTTCAGGTCATGTTCGTAGTAGGTTCCCGCGGCGATGGCGATGGTATCACCGTCGGACGCCGAATCGATGGCGCCTTGAATGGTTGCGTGATCGCCCGGAACATCGAGAACCGTGCCATCGCCGATGACGGAGATGTGCCCTGACCAGAGGATGTCGCACGCGGAGTTGGGGCCGGTCTGGGAGAAGGGCAGTTCGGCCGAAGCAAACTGCGGCACGATCCATTCCACCGGGTCACAACTCGGAGGAAACGCCCCGGCGGAGAACGCACCGTCGGGTGAACAGGGGTACCCGGACCACACGAGGGAGACACACGGGATTTCGAAGATCACGGTGTCACCCGGGGCGACCTCGAAGGTGTCCGTCTGGCCGCCGACGACGATGGTGTGCGTTTCAGCAACCGCCATGGATGCCACGCTCAAGAGGGCCAGAGCGGTGGTGTATGTGCTGTACATGGAGTTCGATCCTTTTTTCGATTTCGAAGAGGTTCTCAACAGTCGCCCCAGTCACCCAGCAGTGTCGCGAGGTCGNCNCCGTCGACGAGACCCGACNCATCCACATCGGCAGTGGGGTCGTCACTGTTCCAGGCCGCAAGCAGCAGTGCGAGGTCCGTGCCGTCAACGGTGCCATCACCATTGAGGTCGCCGGGGCAATCCGAGGTGCATTGGTCCTCGATGGTGTTTCCACCACCGTCCGTCCAGTCGCCCGAGATGTCGTTCTCCGGCGTGTTGGCACAGATGGTCGAGTCGGACATCGTCAATCCCGCGCCGGCGTTGACCATCACGCCACCGACCACTCCGCCGATGTTGTTTCGGACGGTGCAGTCGTTCATCGACAGGGTGCCTGCCTGCACGTGGATCCCGCCGACACCCCCCGTGCCCCCAAACGAACCGGTGTTGTCCTCGATAAGGCAGCCGATCAAGGTCACGTCGTTCTCCGGATTGCCGCCGAGCAAGGCGATGCCACCACCGGTATAGGACAGGTTGTCGCGAAAGGTGCAGTCGGTCAGCGTGGCGCGACCGTTTTCGATGGAAGCCCCGCCACCGGAAGTGTTGAAGTTTCCATCGAAGATGCAGTTGGTCACGATCACCTCGCAGTCCATGATGACCAGGGAACCCTGGACATTGGTGACGCGGAGATTCTCGATGATGGTGCCACTTGCCGACGCACCGAAGAGAACGATGCCGACGGTGTCCTCGCCTTGGAACACGCCACCTTCGATCGTCACCGCCGGCGCACCATCTTCATCGATCGCCCCGCTGATGGTGAGTGACTTCTCGGTCAGAAGGATCGCAAACGTGTCGTCTTCGACCTCGTAGGTGCCGGCCGCGATCACGATGGTCTGGCCGTCGAGTGCGCTGCCCAACGCGGACGTGATCGTGGGGAATTCAGCNGGNACGTTCAGGATGCCGTCGACATCGAAGAGACACCCATCCGGNACGCCGTCCTCGTCTTCATCACGACAGNCGAGGGTGGCGCANGNATCACCCGCNAGTTCGACCGCCCCGAACACCTGCNCTCCCTNGTTTCCGCAGACGATCGATCCGACCAACGTGACCGATCCGATCCCTGCATTGTGAATGCCTCCGACATCGCCCTGCAGTGGCGTGTTGTCGGTGATGATGCAGTTGCCAAGCGTGGCCGAGCACCCCTGGCCGTATCCATCGTCGNAGATCGAGACACCGGCAGTGTCGCCGGCTGAATTACCGGAGATCAGGCAGTCGATGAACACGGCATTGGTCTGGTTCCAGGGTGCACCCTTTCCGNTGTTGCTCGCCAGNACGCCTCCACCGGACTCGTTCTGCGTGATGACGCAGTTGCGAATGATCGGCCGGCAATTGCGGATCACGATGCCGCCGTCACCACCCGTGATGACGAGGTTTTCGAGGACCATCAGTCCCGGAAGACCCGGAGGTGATGCCCCGCCACCCTCGAGGAGGAAGACGCCCCCTTGTTGCTGCGCGTCGATGGTGACGGCCGGTGATCCATCGGGGTTGGTTGCGCCAAGCACTGAAATACTCTTTGAGCATTCAAGATCGTGTTCCNGGTAGGTGCCCGCGGCGATCTCGATCGTGTCACCGTCAACGGCGGCGTCGATCGCTTCGGCGAGCGTCAGGTGGTCTTCCGGCACCCGGTGGGTGAGGCCACCCGAATCGATCGTGATCAGACCGGTCATGCCCTCACCGCACTCTGCGGTCGAGAAGTACGGAATGTCGAGCGAGTCGTACTCGGGAACCTCCCAGGTGAAGGTGAAATTCGGCGGGCCTTTGCCCCCGTTTGGCAGTCCCGCCNCGAAGAAGACGCCATCGGGCGTGCAGTTCGCCCCTGACACCACGGTGCGAGATGGACCGGGCTGAAGCGTCCACACCACCGTGTCACCNGGCGCCACCACGAGGGTGGACGGCTCGAATGCGTTCGCAGTGACCGTGATCACATGAGTCTCAGCGGATGCGGCGGAGACTGCTGCCAGTGCGGTCATCGTGGCGACCAGATACATGCTTCCGGTCTCTGATCTGTTTCGGAATCGAGGCATCGTCATCAACTTCTTTCTTTCATCACACTTCGTTTGAAGAGTCTTCATGGCACCCGGGGAGTGAACGGTTTCCTGCCTATTGGCAGAACCCCCATTTACCAAGCACCTGTGCCAGATCGGCCGCGTCGACCGTGCCACTGCCATCGATGTCGGCGGTAGGGTCGGCACTGTTCCAGTTCGCAAGCACGAACGCGAGATCGGGGCCGCCCACGATGCCGTCGCAGTCGAGGTCGGCGTTGCATGCGTATCCGGTGACCACCACGGTGGCGGTGCTCGGTGAGCCGTCAAGCATGCCGTCCGATGGCGTGACCTCACAGGTGACGGTTGGATTTCCGCAGCCACTGACCGATGGCAGGAAGTCGGCAAGACCGGCAGAAACCGTGTCACGCACGACCACGCCGTCGACCGACCAGAGGTAGCGGAAGCGAACCAGGTCCCAATCGAGATCATCAAGTGGAAACGCCGAGGTCACTTCGCAGCTGAGGACGTCATCCGAAGTCGGGTTCGAGGGCACGATCGCCGTGGTGATCGGCTCCGGTGCGCGGTTGGGGGTGGGGTCGCCCTCGGCGATGATCTCCAGCGGAAAGTCGATCTGCTGTTCTCCGTTGATGAACATCTTGACCTGCCAGGTGCCCGGAGTCTCCTGCAGCCCCGGAAGGTCGAAGTAGAACCACCAGATCCAGTTGTCGTAGGAGGTCAGCCCGAAGTTGAGCCACAGCCATCCGGTGTCGTGGTGCAGGTCGCCTGCCGGGTCGAAGAACTGAAAGCTGTAGATGCTGTTGGCTGGCAGGTTCAATCCACGTATCCACGGCCAGATGCCATCGTTGTCCATCGAGACGTAGCCTTCGGCGGGCGGTTGATAACGCCAGTTTTCGTCAAACGCGTAGTAGGCATCGAGGTTTTCGGTCGTCACTGAGAAATCGATGCAGGTCACGTCGTTGATGTCCGGCATTTCCGGTTGATTCATCCAGGAACTCTCGCCCGGATTGCACTCGCCGGTGAAGGGATCGAACGCCACACCGTCCTGCTCGGTCCAGAATCCCAGGACCGGCCAGTTCACGTACCCACTCGCGGCGACCTCGGCGATCTGTTCACCCGCTCGGACCACTTGTCCGGGGGTGACGAGCACGCTGTTTTGTTTGAGGCTGTAGTAAGACACCTCGAGTCCGCCACCGTGATCGATCGAGACATAATTGGAGGGAGTCCCTTCGACTCGTTCGACATTCTCATCATTCTGATCGTCGCGGGTCTCGAGGACGACTCCATCAAGGACACTGAAGGCCGGAATGCCGATCCGCTTGTGATCCATGCTTTGGACCAGTGCTTCCGTGGAGTTCATGGCGTCGAGCGAGTAGTCCCCACAGTCGTAGGCGCTGATTTCACCTTTATCGGGGTCGTGGTCGAAGTACAGATTGATGTGAAAGTCCAGACCAAGCCGGCCGCCGTAGGGAAAAAAGGTGAAGCGGGGGAGGTCGCCGATCATCGCCGATCGTTCGGTCGTACCGGAACCGTTGG
>NYVB01000142.1 GCA_002684315.1 Planctomycetaceae bacterium
TCATGCCGAACTCTGGGCGTGGTACGAAGACCATGCATCGCGTCATGAATCGATCTTCGAGCGACAGGAATTCGTTCGACCGGAATCAGCGGGCTCATCCGAGGTCGTCGGGACCAACTTCGAGCGCAAGTTCGCGCGCGAAGGTCGTCCGTTCAACGCGATGACGTTGCTTCGAAAGTGATCTGATCGCTGTCATTCGGTGCGGCGTGTCGGCTTCGGTGCTTCCCAGTCATCGAGGTCCTCTTTTCGCAGGGCCTGGGCCGCGATTCGAATGCATCGTCTGCAGATGAACGCCTCCTCGTAGGCGGGGGATCGATAGCAGGGATCCTTGCGATGTTCGAGGCACATCGTGCATTTCCAGTCGGGAATGGTGTCGTCCATCTCGTTCTCGATGACACTCGCCCACCCGACATTCAAGCACTTGCCACAGATGCACGACCCATGATGGCCTTCGATCATGGGGATGTCTTCCGTCCATTCCCGGCGACAGAAGTCGCACAGAACGTCCGACATCTCCATCGAATCCGAGTTGGAATTCTCTTTGAACATGATCACCTCTGTCCTTCATCGTACCGCCGAATAAAAAGGCCTTCGTCGGCGAGAGCCGACGAAGGCCTAGGAGGAAGAGATGAAGACAAGATATTTATCGACCAAATCGTTCTTTTCACTTCAATCATTCGTGGGGTGGGACTCATCCGGTCGAATTGGTGAATATCGCCGCTATCCACTGTGTTCACGTGCTTTGCGCGATTTCCTGTGAAGCGGAGACTTGTAGGAAAACTTTTTTATTCGATTTGTGGGACCATTGAGACATGTCACCAGGCCTTTCTCTCGCCAACAAATGCCAGCTTCTTTTCGGTCTTGCCATCGTGGTGTTGCTTGCCGGTGTGCTTGCCGTGCCGTGGTTTCGCTCCGAGACCGTGATTTCGGATACGCAGATCCAGATCGGTCGGAAGCTTGCCGAAAGTCGTGACACGAATGCATCTCCTCTGGAGCAAAGCATTCGTTCGCTGAACGTCGGCGCGATCGATTCCAAGTCCGATCCATTCTTCCGCCAGGCCCTCAGAGTCTTCACCGAAAATCCCGAACAGGATGACCTCCTCGAGCGAACCGCTTCGCAATCCGGGAGTGGCTACGACATCAGATATGCACGTCCCGTCCGTGTCGGTGGCACGCTGACGTCGATCACCTTCGTCGACTGGACCGGCGAGTTCGGTGCCGGGCAGCTGTTGACGAGCCGTGTCTTCATCATCGCTTCCGGCATCACCGCCGGATTCGTGGCGATCCTCGTCTTCCATCTGATTCTGACCAAGCTGATTCTCTCTCCGGTTCGTGAACTCAGAGAGACGACCGAAATGGTCGAGCAGGGGCAGATCGACGCCCGAAGCGAGATCATCACCGGAGATGATTTCGAGCAGCTCTCCAATGCGTTCAATCGGATGCTCGATGAACTCGCGCGATCACAGTTCAGATTGACATCGATGAACGAGAATCTCGACTTCAAGGTCAACGAGCTCGCTGAAGCGAACATCGGTCTCCATGAATCGAATCGACTCAAGAGTGAATTCCTCGCGAACATCAGCCATGAACTCAAGACTCCTCTGAATTCCATCATCGGTTTCGCCGAGCTCCTTGAAGAACTCGCACAGGAATCAGGTTCACCCGACGACAAGCAGTTGCGGTACCTGGCGAACATCGTCGGGAGTGGGCGGAGTCTTCTCGAGATGATCAACGAGTTGCTGCAGATGGCGAAGATCGAAGCGGGCCGCGTCGAAGTCGCCGTCGAGCCCACCAGCATCTCCGACTTGTTGGAAGGTCTTCAGACGATCATGCGTCCGCAGGCCGAAGCCAAGTCGATCGACCTGAACATGCGTATTCCACCCGGACTGCCGGCGGTCGAGACGGATGCCGGAAAACTNCAGCAGATCCTGTTCAACTTTCTNTCGAATGCCATCCGTTTTTCCGAGCAGGAGGGTGGCATCGTGATCGCCGTCCATCGTGTCAGTCGCCAGGAGGATGCTCCCGGCATTCGCATCAGCGTCACCGATGAAGGTCCCGGGGTGCCTTACGACATGCAGGATGCCATCTTCGAGAAGTTCCGCCAGGTCGATGCNAGTCATACTCGAGCACACTCCGGGACCGGTCTGGGACTGGCCATCTGTCGAGAACTGGCGTCACTTCTGGGTGCGACCGTCTCGTTGGTCTCGGAGCCGGGTCATGGAGCCACCTTCTCGGTGGAGATCCCATCCGCCTGGCAGAATGAAGATCTGCAGCCTTTGATGGAATCACCCCGTCGTTCCAAATGACTCGCTTCCACGAGTGACCTTCTGAAATCATTCAACCGATCTTGAACGANCCCGGATCGATCAAGGAGACGATGGTCGCGTCCGCTTCGGGGTTCAGATGGCGAGGTCGTGACGAATCGATCCGAGCTGGGAGGGGCATGAAGCCATCATGGGTGGTGACGTAGACCAGAGCGGCCGTCGCCACGATCGATGGCTCCAGTGACCCACTTGGGGCCCAGAGGTCATAGTCCTCCCATGAA
This sequence comes from Planctomycetaceae bacterium, assembly GCA_002684315.1. The sequence goes on from NYVB01000142.1 coordinate 2,546, forward strand.
AGTCTGAATTCATGCTTCTCAAGCGTGTTTTCGGACAGATGGAAATCAAANATCCAGCATCCGCTTTCTTCTCGCTCACTTGTGATTTCAAATCCGTTCGTCATGGTCCCTTGAGGATATCATGGAGTGTCTCTCCTCATCGACACGAGCCTCTCCATGATCGCCTACATCACTGAAATCGTACGACTTGGTCTTGGCAATCTCGCATTGCACAAGCTTCGTTCGGTATTGACCAGCCTCGGAATCATCCTTGGTGTGGCGGCCGTCATCGTGGTGGTCTCGATCGGTGAAGGCAACAAGCGATCCGCACTCAAGGACATCGAGGCCCTCGGTGCGACCAACATCATCATTCGCAGCGTGAAACCGCCAGCGAATGCCGGTGGTGGTGGTGGGGCGAATTCATTCATCGTCGCCTATGGCCTTGGCAGACGTGATCATCGAAGACTCGAGTCCGCATTCGGCGAGGACATGGTTCTGGCCGAGCTGAAGGCCACCGGTGGTGAGATCCGCAGGGGCGGAAACAGAAGCGTTTCACAGTGTTTCGGCACCGTGCCGCAGTTCATCGATGTCGCGAACCTGTCGGTCACGGCTCGTGGCCGGTACCTGACGCAATCCGATCTCGATCAGAAGAATCCCGTCGCGGTGATCGGCCACGAAGTCGCGCGCCAGTTCTTCAGACTCGAAGATCCGATCGGTTCATCCATCCGGATCAATGAAGTGGTGTTCACCGTCATCGGTGTGCTCGAGCCCGTTGGCTTCGCCGGTGGTGCCGGGGCCGCTCAACTCGATCGAGATCTCAACAAGGACATCCACATACCGATCAGCACCGCGCTGGATCGCTTTGGAGACGTGGTCGTCAGACGTGAATCGGGTTCCTTCAGTGGTGAAGAGATTCAGTTGTCTGAGATCTACATCAACACGTCTTCCACCGAAGATGTGATTCCGGTCTCTGAAATCGCCAAACGGATCGTGGAAGTGGATCACCCGGGAATGCGGGACATCGAGATGGTGGTGCCCTGGGAGCTTCTTGAGAACGCCAAGCGAGCCATGTTGGTGTGGAACATCATGTTGATCTCGATCGCGGCCATCAGTCTGCTGGTCGGTGGCATCGGAATCATGAACATCATGCTGGCCACGGTCACCGAAAGAACCCGTGAGATCGGAATCAGGCGTGCTCTGGGCGCGACACGACGTGACATCATCTTGCAGTTTCTGATCGAGACAGGCTCACTGTCAGCCGTCGGTGGTCTTCTTGGAATCGCCCTTGGAATCGGAATCTCCGTGTTGCTCGAATCCTTCATCCCCTGGCTGCTGAAGACTTCGCTCTTCTCGGGAGTCTCGTCTTCCAACGTTTCAATCAACCCCGAAGTCACTCTCTGGTCGATCGTCACCGCGTTTCTCGTCGCGGTCATCGTCGGTCTCGTCTTTGGAATCTATCCTGCGATCGTCGCCAGCCGCCGAGATCCGATCATCGCCCTGAGGCATGATTGATCAGAGCGCGTCGCCGGTTCTTTCGAGCAGCAGAACGGTGCCGTCATCGTCGATCCATCCCTGTTTCAGATCACGAACCACGAAGCTTTCCACAAGGGTTCGTGACGTTTCCGACCCCGAGGTGGAGAGGTCCCTTCTCAATGCGTCGAGATCGATTTCGGGCATCGTTCGCGAAGGATAGGCGATGACGATCCAGCCGATGCCGGGTGGCATCTGTGATGTCATCTCCGCAGCATCGGTCTGAGGCAACTCAACGACACGATTCGGATCATCGGCGTACCAGCTGAGAATGATGCCGAGGTCCGTGATTCCAATGAAGCCGATTTCACGTCCATCGCTCGGAATCCCGGACATGATCTCACGTATCGGCTGGCGCGGCATCTGGTAGCGAGTGAGGAGGTCACCTCCCCAGCCGATGAGAAGCAGAGCGGTTGCCAGTGATGCGAGAAGGCGTGAGCTGGACCACAACAGATGAAGACCTGCCGCGATCCCCAGAATCGTGAAGGTGAGTCCAAAGACCAGAAACCGAGCATAGACCCACGTTCCAAGTCCGCTGACCAGCACCAGGGCGACCACGAGAGGAAGACCGGTCACCAGCAAGGGGCCTCTGAGCGACTTGTCACGCACGGCCGCCATGCATCCTGTGCACACCAGGAGCAGCCCGGTCAGTCCACCGAGAAGGCTCCAGGCGCCCCCGAGCCCAAGGAGGCCGTTGATGCCCTCTCTACCAAGCAGATCGGGTTGATCGCTTCTGTTCGCCGAGAACGTCTCGGAGTCGCTCAGCAGATCGGGGAGCACCGGTGAGAGTGCTGTGAGCGTGGTGATGCCGGCAAGTGTGAGTGCGAACAGCCCACACCAGGCCCGGCTCCGAGTGGCCGCGACGTTCCTTCGAGTCAAGACGATCGCGCCAATCAGAAACGCGGCATGGCCCATGGGGACGACCACCGTCACCAGATGGCTCCAGATTCCCAGTGTCGTGACGACGGCATAGAAGGAAAGGAGGGCGGCCTGGCCGGTGAGGAGATATCGCAGCAACAGTGCGCTTCCACCGGTCCCGAAAAAGAGCATGAAGGCGTACCCTCGTGCTTCGGTCGACTCCAGAATCGCGATCGGGCAGAGAAGAAGAAGCGCGATGCTCAAGAGCAGGAAGGGCCTGCTTTGAAAGGTGTCTCGAGCCAGCATGCTCATCGGCCAGATGGTGGCCAGCCCCAGGATGAGTGCCGGGAGGCGAATGATCGCGGGTTCGAGGGAACCGCCACTCGCCACCACGCTGGTCCATGAACTCAGTGTCTGCAGGGTGTGGTTCGCCGGGGTGAACATGTTTCCAATGATCGGGCCGGGTCCGAACTGGCCGTAGTACCAGAAGCTCGCGATTTCGTCGTACCACAGACTGTCTTCCAGAAGTGGCAGGCGAAGAGCCGTGCCTGCCATCAGGAGCACGGCTCCCGCCAGCATCCATCGACCCGAGAATCCCGCACTTTTTCGAGTCGGCCCTGCCTGCTGCTGATGCGACTGCAGATGAAGCGTCCAGGCGATCCAGCCCAGGCCCGCGATCGGAAGCATGATCCGAAGCAGGCTCACCCCGGCGATCAGTTCCTCGCGTGGGATGCCGTCCAGGGTGTTCAAGGGGTGAAGAAACCAGTCGAGCCACGCCTGAGTCGGGATCAACGCCAATCCAAGCAGTCCTGCGCCAACCAGCCAGCCCATCACACAGGCCAATTGGGTGGTGTTGGTACGACTGGATGAGCCGTCTTCGTGGGTGTTCATCGTGGAGGTTCCGGGGTGTGCGTCATCTCAGTTCCGAGCGCCGAAGGCTGGTCTTGAAATGAACAACGGCGCGAGTTCGTCGCGCCGTTGTTCATGGTGTCTCTTCGTCATCGTCCCGGATGTTACGGGCTGGTCGTGCCGCCGACGGTCCCTGACACCGGGATGGTCTGGAAGTCGACGCTGTCGATGATGGAAAGCGTGGGCGTGAACTTCACGTAGCGTCGTTCACTGACCACACGGTTGTTTCTGGTCTTACGAGGATTCTGCGGAGCGTAGGGGTAGCCTGAGATCTGCCGATGAATCCAATCCGGTGCCTGAATGATGAAGACGCCCTGGTAGTAGCGGCTGTTTGCGTAGAGGCCCCATGCATCGGGTTCCACGAATTCTTCGATCATGTTCTGCAGGATTTCAGCGCGCTCTTCTTCAGAGAGTCGCTCGGGGTCTTCACCGGGGGTGCCGAAGAGGCCGCCACCACCGCCGCCACCGCCGCCACCGCTGCCGCCACCGCCGCCACCGCCGCCACCGGAGCGACCGCCGCCACCACCGCCGCCGCCGCCGCCACCACCGCCGCCGCCGCCTCCGCTGCCGCCGCCCTGAGTGATCGCACTGTTGAGATCGAAGTCAGGTGCATTGTCGAAGTAGGGGGGGTTGTAGATGAGGTCGAGGATGGGATAGAGGCGTGTTTCACGTGCCGAAAGTCGGCTGAGCCCACCAGTGGAGTCGATGGTTCCGATTTCGATGTACCCG
>NYVB01000143.1 GCA_002684315.1 Planctomycetaceae bacterium
TGGGGAATTCGGTTCGTTCATCGTTGGCTCCGCCGTGANNCCCCGGCATCCTGCCGGGGTGCGCAATCTTTGCGCATCTTCTGCATCGGAAGAAAGGGTCTACGCGCTGCAGAGAATCCCTGAGCACGTCGACCATTTCACCGAGTTTGATCTTCTGGCGATTCTTCAGCTTCGAATTCTGAAGCCAGTCCCACTGACGATCACGACCTTGACGATCCGAGAGAGCTCAGGCTTGGCTTCGCCCTCAAATCGTGTTCTCAGAAGGGTTTCGATGCGATCTGTCATGACTTTCATGCNAGGGTCCTGCAGAACCGCAGGGTCAGCCTGACGCCAAAGGGCCGCCATCTCAGCCCGGATTTCGTGCTGAAACTGACTGACAAGATCGGACAGCCAGATGGCGTGATCCTCCGGCACATGCACATACACCTCGACCGGATAGACGTAGACCGCACCAAGACGATCGTTGGTCATCTTCTCATCGACGAGCTCNATTTCAGAGATTCGATCCACCACGGGCACTTCTTCCGCGAGGACCTCGGCCATGTCCGCGGTTCCGGTATCCGGTGCCAGGTACATGAACCCACCAACGAACAAAGCCGCTTCAGCAATCAGCAAGCCGGCAGCCAGCGCGATCGTCTTGAAATGACGTGCGACCCCCTGAGGGGCCGGTGAGTCGTTTGATGTCTTGTTCTGCGTGTCAGCCATGCGATGAGCTCCCTGGGATGATTCGTTCACAAGGGTTCGATCGGCAGGTCATGCCGNCGGATTCAGTCAATCAGCGATCTCCGGGTCGAAAGCATCACATCGCAGGCTTCTCGGACGGTGGTCTCAGCACGCGAAGCTTCTGGTCCAGAATCCGTGCCTGAAGGGTCTCAAAGGCGATTTCAGGCTGGATGGCATCCCCATCCACTTGAAGCCGAGCAGGAGGATCGCAGCGCACTGTGATGCCTGAACCCCTGGCGAAAAAAGTCTCCGGGTGCGCCAGATGGGAACCCAAGCGACATCTGATCCCCCAAAGAAAGAGCTGGAAAGCATTTGCGGCGGGAAGAAAGACGACATCGAGGGCACCATCCGTGGTGGAGGCCTCGGGAGCAGGATCGAGGCGAAGGGCGTACTGACGTGAATTGGCGATGACCAGGACACCGGGGAGAGGTTCGCTGAACGTACCGTCATCGACGGCGATCGAAACACGGCTGCGAAGTCGTCTCCAACGCCACAACGTTCTCAGGAGTGGCATGACGTATGAAAGGTGACTGATCGAGCCGGTCCGCCGGGAAGCCAGGTCATGAACCACCTCGGCATCAAAGCCGACGGAGGCGCAGAGCAGCATCAAGGTCCCATCGATCTCCGCGACATCGGTCTCGACGACAGTGCCTTCCTCGATCGCATTCAGAAGATGGACCGGATCGGCCTGCATGCCGTACTCCCGGGAAAAGAGATTCTCAGTGCCTGTCGGATAGTGAAAGATCGGGACCCCCGTCTCGAGTACGGCACGGGCGAGCATGCCGACCGCACCATCACCACCCAGGACGACGAGAAGATCCAGACTCTCGAGGTGTGGAGTCAACCACTCATCGAGAGGGTCGAGTCGTGTCTCCAACACGACCACCTCGATCACCCGACCGTCCTTCAGACGAAGCCCTTCAATGTGCGNGGAGATGGCTTGGGCGGCGACAGCCGCACGGCCTTTTCCAGCAACTGGATTGAACGTGATCAAGACCTTCATCACGTCTCACTGTACCATTCAGGCTATGAACAGCTTGCGAACGACGAATCCGAGNACCCTGATGATCAGCCTGCTGGCGGTGATCGGCCTGTTCGTNCACCAGGCTGCCGCTCAGAGTCAGGAGTTNGAACTCGGGCTTGATGACCAATGGGAAAACACCTCCACCGAGGAGATGACACTTCGAAAAAACCGGTTGCTGTCGGCACGCCGCGCGATTCTCGAAGGTAACCCGCAACGCGGCAAGGACCTGGCAGGCGCATTCATCGACCGGTACCCGAACTCTCCCCTGCGCGCGGAGGCGTACCTCATCCGAGGTGATGCGCTGCTTGCCATGGGTGACGAATACGAAGCACTCTTCGAATTCGAAGAGATCGCCCGGAACTATCCGAACAGCCCCGCCTTCGTCACCGCGCTGGAGCGTGAATTCGAGATCGCCGTGCAATACGCGAACGGTCGCTACCGTAAATTGCTCACGCTCTTCCGCATCGTGCCGGCCACCGACGAAGCGCAGGAACTTCTGATTCGNATTCAAGAACGACTGCCCGGAAGCCGACTTGCCGAACAGGCCGGGATGGCGCTCGCGGACTATTACTTCAGAGTCCGTGACCTGCGAATGGCCGCCGAAGCCTACGACCTCTTTCTNGAGAACTATCCAAGATCGAAGGACGTCAACAAGGCTCGCCTTCGTCTGATCTATTCGTATCTGGCCGACTACCGAGGCCCCAAATACGACTCGACGGGACTTCAGGAAGCACGCCTTCGACTTGAAGACCTCAGAGCGAACGAACCCGGTCTCGCCCAACGCATCGGTGCCGAGTCGCTGCTGGTCAGAATCTACGAATCAGATGCCAGCAAGCTGCTGACGACCGCCCGCTACTACTTGTCGATCAATGATCCCATTTCAGCCGAGTACACGCTTCGCGCATTGGTCAAGAAGTATCCGAACTCGATCGCCTCCTTGGAAGCGCTCCGAGAGATTCCGGAAATCCTGGCTCAGATGCCGGAGACGGTGGTCAAGATGGGCCCGGACTACCGAGCGCTCCGAGAGGAGAAGCTGGGCATNCCATGGGATCAAGACACCGATCTGACCGGGGTCCTCGATACTCCGGTACCCGCCCTGCCCGAGACCCCCTCCACCACCGGTGAATTGCTCATTCCCGAGGCACCGACCTCACCGACATCGCCACAAAAAGAGAGTTCAGAGAACACGCCATGATTTCACACGTATCAAATCGTGTCGCTGTGACCTCTGTCTTCGCATTCCTGGGCCTGATGGTCACCCTGACAGGATGCGGCGCATCGGGTTCAGGCGTCCGTAGTGCCTCCCAGTTTCAGACGGAATACCGCTCGATAAGCGTCCTGGCATTCGCCAACGCGACATCCGATCTCAAGATTGCCGCCAACCTCAATGAGGCACTCGTCAAGGAGATTGAAACAATAACCCCCTGGAAAGTGACCGGCCAGGGGCGGGCGGATACAATGCTGCGTGGAACCATCAATCGNTATGGATTGGTGCTCCTGTCCAAAGATCCCACGACCGGACTTGCCAACGAGATGCTCGTCGAGGCAACGGTCAGCTTCGAATGGATCAACCTGCGTACCGGTGAGCCCATCGTGGCACGGAACGGCTTTGCCGCTTCAGCGATGTTCACCCCCTCTAGGCCGCTTCAGCAGCCGATAGACATCGGGCGATTCGAAATAGCCCAGACTCTCGCCCGGGATATTGTGGATACCCTTCAAGTGGACTGGTGAAGCCACACCAAACGACCGATTTCAAACCTATGCCAAAATTCCTGCCAATCACGACAGTCTTCAACAGCAAGCCGGACAACACACCCCCATCGGGTGGTGACGGCAAGAAGCCGACCCCTCCCGGGACGCCGATGCCACCTCAGAAGACACGCCAGCGAACCAGCTGGATCATTCTGATTCTCATCATGCTCTCATTGTGGGTGGTCATCGGGTTCGGCAGCGAACGCGGCACCCAGATCGACTCCTGGAGCCAGTTCTCGGCGATGGTCCGCGAAGGCAAGATCCAGGATGATTCGATCCTGCTCACCCCGGGCGCGGTCTACGGCACGGTCAAAAAAGGCACCATCGCCTTTTCAGACAACGAACGCATCAGTGTCGCGACCACCGATGACTCCGACTACTACCAGACCGCACTCGACAAGCTCGGCGTGAGCTACAAGGTCAACGGCTATGTCAAGAGCATCTGGACCCAGTTGCTCATCGGCCTTGCCCCAGTTCTGGTCGTCGTCGCGATCATCTGGTTCATCGTCAGTCGTTCCATGCGGTCCGCCGGCGGTGGCCCGGGCGGCATGATCGGAAGCTTCGGAAAGAGTCGACACAAACTCTCCAGCGGAGACTCCGTCTCGGTGACCTTCGGCGATGTCGCAGGCATCGACGAAGCGAAGGATGAGGTCACCGAAATCGTGGAGTTCCTGAAGAACCCCTCACGGTTCACCAAACTCGGTGGCCGGATTCCCCGCGGTGTTCTTCTCGAAGGACCTCCCGGATGCGGCAAGACGCTGCTCGCCAAGGCGATCGCAGGCGAAGCGGACGTCCCCTTCTTCTCGATCTCAGGTTCCGATTTCGTCGAGATGTTCGTCGGTGTCGGCGCGAGTCGTGTTCGCGACCTGTTCAAGCAGGCCAAGGAGAACTCACCATGCATCATCTTCCTCGATGAGATCGACGCCGTCGGTCGCCGGCGAGGCAGTGGTTTCTCCAGTGGCGGAAACGACGAACGTGAGCAGACGCTCAATGCCATCCTCGTGGAGATGGACGGCTTCGAAGCCAACGACCAGGTCATCGTGGTCGCGGCCACGAACCGGGCCGACGTCCTCGACCCCGCCCTCACCAGACCCGGCCGATTCGACCGGGGCGTGCAGGTCGGTCTTCCCGACGTCTTCGGACGAATGAAGATTCTCGAGGTCCATGCCCGCAAGGTGAAACTCGCTCCGGACGTCGACATGGAACGCGTCGCTCGTGGCACACCCATGTTCTCCGGTGCGGATCTCTCAGCGATCATCAATGAAGCNGCGATCATCGCCACCATGGCCGACAAGGACGCGATCGATCTGCACGACCTCGAAGAGGCCAGAGACAAGATCCGTTTCGGTCGGGCCCAGAAGAGCCGCAAGATCGAGGAACAGGAACGTGTCGCGACCGCGTATCACGAAGCGGGTCACACCGTGGTCCAGGCATTGCTCGACCATGCCGACCCACTGCACAAGGTCACCATCATCCCCCGTGGCCAGGCAATGGGTGCCACCTTCAGTCTTCCTGAAAAGGATCGCTATGGATACGGTCGGAAGTACATCGAAGCGACCATGCGGGTCCTGTGNGCCGGTCGCATCGCGGAGAAGAAGAAGACCGACGATGTTTCCAGCGGTGCTGCGATGGACATCCGCATGCTCACGAATTACGCGCGCCGCATGATTCTCGACTGGGGGATGTCCTCCCGTCTTGGGTTCGTGAATTACTCGGGTGATGAAAACCGCGAGTCGCTCATGGCGGACAAGGACTACTCGGATGAAACCGCNAGAATCATCGACGAGGAAGTGAAGCGCCTGGGCGACGAAGCCTACGCGGATGCGGAACGCATCCTCGAAGCGAACTGGGAGAAGGTCGTGGCCGTCTCCGAAGCACTCCTTCGGTACGAAACCCTTCAAAAGGACGACATCGACCGGATCATGCGTGGCGAAACGCTTGAAAAGGCGACGGTGGCGGACCTCCTCAATGAAGAGGCCAGGAAGTCGGACAAGACCCCTCCACCTGAACAGCCCCTCTCGGACGACCGACCGGATGAGGATCTCGGCGGGATCATGCCTCAACCGGCGTGAGTGACGTCCCAGGAATCCGCAGGACTCCCGACGGTGTCGAACTCGATCTGAAGNTCGTGCCCGGAGCTCGTCGAGACATGCTTGTCGGCAGGCTTGGAACACGCTTCAAAGTCCGTGTTTCAAGCCCTCCCGAGGATGGACACGCCAACCGGGCGGTGATCCGGGTGCTTTCCGAGCATCTCGATGTCGCGGCCGGGGATGTCGAACTCATCAGAGGGGGGANGAGTCCCTTGAAGACGATTCACGTGCGGGGAATCGGGGCTGAAGAAGCTCGGTTGCGATTGCTCTGATCGATTCACCACACACGTCTCACCCATTCACTCCTCCAGCATCTTCTTGCGTCTGAGGATGTGGTGGTAATGCTGAGCGAAACGATGTGCCTCATCGCGAATCGACTGACACAGTTTCAACCCGAGGTTTCCCCGCCCCAGTTTGATGGGTGCTTCGCGCTCCTGGACGAAGATGAGTTCTTCCTTCTTGGCAAGTGAAATCACCATGGGCGGTCTGACATCGAGTGTCGCAAAGGCCTCGATGGCGGCATGAAGCTGACCCAGCCCACCATCGATCAGGACCACGTCCGGATACAACTCCTTGCCCGCTCCCGCATCGCGATAGCGGCGTGACACCACCTCTCGAATCGATTGATAGTCATCGTTCCCCGCAGACTTGATCTGATAGCGTCGATAGCCGTCCTTGAAGGGCTTCCCATCGATGAAGCAGACCTTGGACCCGACGGTTTCCGACCCGGCGAGGTGGGCGATGTCGATTCCCTCGATGCAGCGGATCGGNGTCTCCAATCCGATCGTCTTCTGGAGCGAACGCAGTCCGCCACTGGGGTCGCCGGAGAACATCGTGACTTCGGTCTGCCAGTCCTTCAAGGGGCCGCTGCCCTTCTCTCGATCATCCAATCGTTGAATGGAATGAATCTGATCTCGGATCACAGCGGCTTTCTCATATCGTCGCTCGAGACTGGCGTGTTTCATCTCACCCTCCAGTTCTCGAATCACCGTGGTGCGTTTCGAAGTGAGGAACCTGAGAAACCGGTCGATGTCGGCTCGATAGGTTTCGCGGTCGACTCGATTCGCACAGGGNGCGGTGCATTGACCAATCGAATGCAGAAGACAGGGTCTGAAATAACGGTTCTTGGGATCGTCCTCCTCGATCTCGAGGTCGCAGGTTCTGAACTTGAAGACCTTCTGAAGGACCTGGACGGCATTTCGAAGGTCGCTTATCGAGGTGAAGGGACCGAAAATCCGTGCGCCCTTGAACCGTTCATCGGAGGGATTGCGTGTGATGTAGACCCCGGGAAAATCCTCGCGAGTGGTGACTGCCAGATACGGAAATGATTTGTCGTCCAGCAGCCGGATGTTGAATCGGGGTCGAACATCCTTGATCAGCCGACTCTCCATCAAAAGGGCTTCCCATTCACCTTCACAATCGATCGAATCAAAGGAATCAACCTGAGCCAGCAGTTGACGNGTCTTGATGTCCGTCGGCCCACTGAGCTGGAAATAGCTGCTGACACGCTGCCGAAGGGCTGTGGCTTTGCCGATGTAGAGGATTCGACCCTCTTGATCCTTCATCAAATAGACCCCTGGGGTCTTTTTCAGGGCATGTGCTGCAGCCAGCAGCCTGGGGCGCCGGACGTCCCAGTCCTCAGGATGTTGTTTTTTTGACCATTCAGATGCCATAAATCACCATTTGGACCATTTGGGGGGATCAGGTATTTTCCTCCATTTGAGCCTAGCTTCAATCCTGTTCAAAAAGAGACTGTTTCAGATTGATTTCACAAGCTAGTATGTTCGAACCGAATGATGATGTTCCAGACCACTCCGGGGGACTGGGACCTATGACACTCAACTTTATTATGGAGCCCCAACATGATCCGCACACTCACAACATTGGCTGCAGTCGCAGTTCTTTCCGCATTCGCAGGATGCAACAACAACAAGACCACCACTCCTGGTGCCGTCTCAGAAAGCGCAAGCTGCTGCTCTGACACAGGTACCTGCTGCTCGACCACCGCTCCCGGTGCCGTCAGCTCGGACAGCGGTTGCGCAAGCAGCTGCGCCAGCAGCTGCGACAAGATGACCACCGCTCCCGGTGCCGTCAGCTCGGACAGCGGTTGCGCAAGCAGCTGCTCCGACAAGATGACCACCGCTCCCGGTGCCGTCAGCTCGGACAGCGATTGCGCAAGCAGCTGCTCCGACAAGATGAGCACTGCTCCCGGCGCCGTCGGCGCTTCGGGCGGCTGCCCCTTCTCCGGCTGAGTCAGCCAGATCACGAGTCTCTGACTCGCAATCAAAGACATTCACGACCGCCCGTATCATCATCGATGCGGGCGGTCGTCGTTAAGATCCCTACAATGAAGTCCAACCAACGAGCACCCTTGCCGGAGATGTCGCCATGAAAACCCCCGTCACTTTTCTCTTGCTTCTGATCACCACAGTGTCCGTGGGCTGCGCACAGAATCTCTGGTGGGAGGCTGAGCGATCCGGGTGGGTCCTGTTCGGCACCGANGTCCAGGTTCCNCGAAAGGCGGAAGCACTTCCGCTCGACATGCTGCCCGAAGCNTCGCAATGGAACNANGACGTCTANGTTGAAGCGTGGATCGAATCNGTCGATCAGGAATCNGGAAGTTGGATGACGATCTCNGACGGNACCAGCGCNCCCGTCCTCGTCTTCTTCGANCANGGATTCAATNTCCCGAGAAACGCACGNGGACGCNGGACGATGACNTGGGGNCGCCCGNTGACATCATCCGGTTCCATCACCAATGNAGATGGNGAGACCAGAACGAACCTCNCNATNGAATTCNCCGCGAAAGCNGTGNTGATTCANGGCTTCTATGGTTTGGAATCCGCGCTTCCCCGNNACNGATCCTCNAGTGAACGCGCCATGCCCCTTCCGGANCTGACCACNNCCGCNCCGANGGANGTCGACTCCTCANCGGANGACGACATGATGCTCGACCTNATCGAAGAGGATGATTCNGAGTGAGTCACGNAGCGANTGACACCATCCTCATNCGTGGNGGNCGNGTGCTCGATCCTGCNAGTGGCANGNANGANGTCTGNGATCTTCTCATCGAGAACGGTGTNATCACNGGACTTGGTNCCGGNCTTGAATCACANCNANGGNTGNANCGAGGTNGATGCCANCGACTGCCTGGTCNCTCCGGGCCTCGTCGATCCNCATGTCCACCTTCGTGAACCNGGTGGNGAGCACAAGGANACGATCGCGACGGGAACGGCCTCNGCAGTCGCCGGCGGNTTCACGACCGTCTGCTGCATGCCCAACACCAGTCCGACCATCGATTCNNGNCAGACCATGGANTTCATCAGNTTGCGCGCTCGTGAAACNGCCCNTTGCAGGGTCTTCATGGTCGCNGCAGCNACGNTGGGCNGGCTNGGGNAGGANATCGCACCGATTTCNTCTCTGGTCGAAGCCGGTGCCGTGGGGATCTCCGATGACGGAGACGTNGTCGCCGANTCACANATGATGCTGAACGTNCTNANGACCTGNGCNCAGGTCGATCGAGTCTTCATGCAACATGCNCAGGANCCCGCACTCACNCGCGGGTCNTCCATGAACAGCGGAGCCGTCGCCNCGAAACTNGGCNTGANCGGCTGGCCNAANCTCGCGGAAGAGCTCATCGTNGANCGCGANGTCAGNATGCTCGCGGANACNGGTGGNCGCTACCACGTGCAACANGTGTCATCCGCNGGCACCGTCGANATNCTCAGACANGCGCAGGCCCGTGGNCTGGCNGCGAGCGGNGAGGCNTCCCCNCACCANCTTCTTCTCACGGATGANGCCTGNGACGGGTATGACACNTCNGCCAAGATGAANCCNCCACTCAGGACCNNCGNNGACGTCNAAGCNCTGCGCNNTGCNGTCGCGGATGGAACNCTNTCNGTNCTCGCGACGGANCANGCCCCACACACCGATGAAGAGAAGGACCTCGGANTTCGAGAACGCNCCCTTCGGNATCGTNGGACTNGACTGCGCNCTGGGCCTGTANGCCAAGGCATTGATCGACANCGGNCACATCGACTGGCCGAGGCTNNTCGCCCTGCTCACCATCGAACCAGCTCGNCTGGTGGGNCTCGANANGCAAGGGATCGGTCGNCTNGANATCGGNCTGCCCGCCGACATCACCGTGATCGANCCTGAAATGTCATGGACCATCGATCCGGATGAGTTCGCTTCCAAAGGNCGNAACACGCCGTTCACCGGCNTGGAAGTCACCGGCAGAGCNACCATGACGATCGTCGNCGGCNNNATNNCNCATCAGCTCGATCAGTCNTTNAAGGNCTGANCAAAGTCCCGTCNTTCATNGNTCANGGTCAAGNCCCGTTGNCTNNACGGCAGANGCCCCAGGNGCTGGTCAGAAGCGCGAGATCGAGNCCANTGACGANACCATCNCCATTGAGATCCGCCTCGCATCCCGNGCACGNCCCCCANTTGGAAAGAATGANCAGAAGNTCNGCACCATTGANCAGGCCGTCGTNATTGAAATCCTGAGGACAGAGATCGGGTTCGAGCCAGTAGGACGCCGCCTTCGCCCAGGCCCTCGGACCGACGATGGCTCCGACCTCGCGCCCGGGGATGTCGTCGACTCTTGGATGGATACCACCCCAGATTCTCGAAAGCGAGCATTGATCCGAGGCGTCGTAGTAACTCACCCACTGCAAGGTGATGTCCACGGTCGGGCCATCCTCGAACACCAGATAGTCATTCGCCGGAAGAGTGAATTCGCCCAGACCGCCCGGGAAGTAGGGAGAGCCTGTGAGGTTGTGCAGAAGCGAGGCCGCGGCACGAGAGAAACAGGAATGTCCTGAAACGTATCCGGCGAAGTTCGGGGTCACGAAGGTTGGTCGTTGGTACGGCATCCAGGCACGAGCCAGGATCCAGCCCACCCCGGCAGTGTCGGTCGCTGGATCGGAGATGAAGTCGGGTCCTCTCCAGGCGTAGACCGCGATCTCGTCGATGTTTCCCGCAAGGTGCGCATGGCGTTCACCGGGAGCCGAGGAGGCTGACGTGATCAGTTCGATCTGCCCCGGTTCGAGATCGATTCCAGACTCGTCGTAGTTCGGAAGCAGTGGATCGGTGCATTGACCGTTTTCAGCGAGCCAGCGGATGATCGAGACCGGTCGAGGGTAGTCGTAGTAGCCCTTGATCCCCCAGGCTGCGACTGCGGCGTCATGCATGCATCCACCAAGGGCGAAATACGCCTTGATGTCCCACTCGAGACGATCGACCGGGTCGCCCTCGCCTCCGATGCGGAGGTCCGCGTCGGGAAGAGCATCATTCACGGCATGCAGGATTTCGAACCAGTGGCCGGGAGGAAGTTCGGAAGAGGGCCCATCAGCCCAGAACTCGGCGAGGACTCTGGTGTAATCGCCGCGAGGAACCATCTGTTGTGGATATGGCTGACCGGTGACGGGATTCGAAGCATAGCCGAGCCCGGAGTCGCCACCCTCGAGAACGTTGTAGAAGGTTTCCCACTCGGCCGGCGATGCCGGAAGCGTCGCGTTGCCGACAGCGTTCGGGGAAATATCGATCATGACCCCGTCGGATGGGTCCAGATGTGAGGACCAGATCGCGACGTGTTCGAAGCCTCGCTTGTACTCCGCATCGGTGGCGGTCCCGAACAGAGCCGGTGGCCCCGGATCATGGGCGACCGGCCAGAAGGATCCGTCCCGTTCGAAGATGGTGATGTCGTCCTCGACGATGGAGAAACCTTTCACCAATCCCCATTCGGCGGCGAGAAAAGCCGGCGTCGCGCCGGGCACGACGTTGCCGGACTGGTCGATGAAGAAATCAAGTGTCAACGGCTGCCAACGAGCAGGGTTGGTGAGTGTGGTGTTGCCGGGGAGAGCGACCACCAACGACTCGTTGACCGGTTCATAGAAGACGTTTTCGAAGTCGAAGACTTCGTTCGAGCCGTCGTTGAATCCATAGAAGAGATAGCTCGCGGCAATGCGATTGCCCAGAGCGGCCGGGGAATCACCGATGGTGCCGGTGTTGTTGGTGTCGTAGCCGAGCTCCGCCATGAGGGCGTCGTAGAGAGGGAACACCTCGGATCCTCCGGGAGTGTTGGCAAATCGGGCCCGAAGAAGCCGATAGGCGGCATAGGAGATGGCCTCTTCCTTCGCCGCTTCTGGATCGGTGGTGGTGTAGTCTCCATCCACGATGAAGCCCACGGCAAGGTCCTCATACGAGGCCCAGGCGTCGTACATGGCGGCGGAGACATGATGCAGAGTTCGAGCGTGGACCGGCGGTCGGGCGAAGTCATTGCGAATCGATTCGATCGTGAGATCGCACCATTTGCGAGCGATCGATTCCTGGGCACACACGGCGCTGCAGACCAGAAGTGGCGACAGAATCAGAAGCATCAGGTTTCGTTGCATGGTCATGAATGAAGTCCACTGCGTCGGCGAAGAACAGGCTTTGCATGTGACGTTCCGGAAGTCTGAAAGGTGGAACCTGTCCGTCTCTCTGGAACTCACGCCCTCAAGGATATCCCGAGAACACGAAGTTGAAACTAAAAAAAGGGATTCATGACCTATCAGGCGTGATTCAGACAAAGGCTGAACCTCGTTGAAAATGACTGGAAGTGCTATCTTCTGCACGATGCCATTCACCACACCACGGGCAAAAAAGCGCCTTCGAGATCGTTTACTGGTGGTTCTCGCCGGTGTGATCGATTCCAAGCCGCGACTCATCCTTGCTCTGGCACTCATGTTGTCGGTCTCTGGTGGCATTCTCAGCGTGTCCATGCTCCAACTCGACGCGGATACCAACTCCCTGATTGGTGACGACCGACCATTCATGCGGACCTACCGCACCTATCTGGATCGATACGGCGATCTCGAAGCCATCTACGTGGTGGTCGATGCCGGTGACTCGCTCGACACCGGGCGCGCCCGGATGTTGGTGGATGGACTCACCGAGGAACTGAAGCGGATCCCCGAGCTCAGATCGGTGCGTTCCACCATCACACCGGAAGAACAGTGGAGACTCGCCGCCCATGCGATGCCGCAGAGTCGATTGGATGCATTGCTTCTGACAGCCCCCGCTGTCGAGGCTTTCCTCGAAGGGGACGATGTCGCGAGCCTGCTGGCAGCGGCCTCACAAGGACTGGTCGAGGCGATGACACCAGCCGGACCTGACCGGCAGGAACGAATCNGTTCGTTTGCCAATGCCTGTCTGATTCTGAATGCACTCACCGAGGCGGAGGAGCGTGATGGACTGGCGACACGACTGGAGACACGCTACCTGACATCGACGACCGGACGCATGTANTTCATAGAGATCATGCCGCGGAAGGATTTCAACTCGTTCGCGGTGATCGATGGTCCCTTGAGAAGCATCAGAGAGTGCATCGAGACGATTTCGAACGACTCACCCGGACTCCGAATCGGTCTCACNGGAAAACCGGTCCTGCAGGCGGATGAGCTTGCGACAAGTGCACGCGACATGACACGAGGAACGATTCTGGCGTTGCTGGCCATCGCCATCATGTTCATGTTTTATTTTCGTGAATGGAAGCGACCGCTGCTGGCTGTTCTCGCTTTCTTGATCGCATTCGGTTGGACCTACGGAGCGGCGACCCTGATCGTCGGACGTCTCAATCTGCTTTCGATGGTCTTCATGCTCGTCCTGGTGGGCGCGGGAATAGATTACGGAGTCCATGTGCTTGCACGATGGCGTGAATCCCGCGACTCGCGCACGGCCT
Source organism: Planctomycetaceae bacterium (assembly GCA_002684315.1). The sequence goes on from NYVB01000143.1 coordinate 13,316, forward strand.
CGGAGTCGATCGGACACATCATGAAGACTGCGGTCACCGGTAACCTCACCGGCGCGGTGACCAGCGCAGGTGTCTTCTTTCTGGCCCTTTTGACCTCGTTCCAGGGGCTTCGGGAGTTGGGCATCATTGCCGGTCTGGGGCTGCTTTTCTGTGCGCTCTCGATGGGAGTCGTTCTTCCCGCACTGTTGAAACTGACGGAAGGTGAGGGTCGAGGGAAGCGTTCTCCACCCGCTCGAAGGAGGACACCATCGCGCCGAGCCGGCTCCGGGGCTCGAGACCGAACCGTGATGGTGCTTGCTCTGACGACGTTGGTGCNGGTCGGCGTCGTGGCATTTCAATCACTCCGTTTCGAAAGCAATCTACTGGCATTGCAGTCTCCGAAACTCGANTCCGTGGCGTGGGAGAAGGCTCTTTTCGAAGACGACTCCTCCGGAAGTTGGTTCGGAGCGATCATCGTCGAGACTCTGGAAGACATTCCGGAGGTCGTCGAACGTGCACGCAGCCATGGGGAGATCGGTCCGATACGCAGTCCGCTTGATTTCATTGCGGTTCCTGACTCGAGTCGAAAAGAGGCGCTCGAGAGACTGTCGCGACTGCACGACTCTTCAGACTCGACGTCGACGATTCGCTCTCAAGGTGACCCGGCTGCCGTGAGGGAGACACTTCGAAAGTCCGCTGGCGCCCTGAACGCCATGCTCGCGCTTGGCGGAAGCACGATCGACTCGGTGGATCGCCTCATGCTCGAGACCCTGCGACGTCGGGTCGAGCATCTCCTCGAGACCAATGACACCATGATGATGGCAGACCTCGAACGTGCGCGCCGAAACATCGGACGACACCTCGACTGGTTGACCAGAGGCGCCGATCAACCCATTCGGGCCGTGCTTCCTGAAGCGGTTCGCCACCGATTCAGTGCCGAGGATGGAAGCTACGCGGTCCTGATCCAGCCGGCGGAGAACATCTGGTCTCCTGCCGCCATGACCGAATTCGTCACCGCTCTTCGTGCGGTCTCACCGGATGTCACGGGCGTTCCGATCACACAGCATGAATCCATTCGAGAAATGCACCAGGCCTTTCTGGTGATGTCATGGGGGGCGATCTTCGTGGTCGGCATCGCACTCTGGCTTGATTTTCGTTCCGGTTCGAAGACTCTCGCCTGCCTGCTCACTCTGAGCCTCGCCATGGCCTGGACACTTGGCGCCATGGCGATGCTGGGGCTTTCGATCAACCTCGCGAATTTCTTCGCACTTCCGATTCTCATCGGCCTCGGTGCCGACAGCGCCATTCATGTCCTGCATCGCTGGGAACTGATTCAAAAGGGTGAAGAAGAGACTTTCGGGGAGACGCTCAAGGCGATCAGCCTGACCGCATGCACCACGGGACTTGGTTTCGGAACACTTGTCCTGGCACATCACCAGGGTCTGCAAAGTCTGGGATGGGTCATGCTGCTCGGTTCCGCAAGCACGCTTCTTGCCAGCACGGTCGTCCTTCCGGCCGGCCTGAGAGTCATGAGTCGATCAAAGTCGGAAAAAAGACTTGCAAATATCGACTGAACACCTAAGTTATGANCAGANCCATCCCTCATGGGTCATTTCACGCTCTCCCTCGAGCGTACAACCGAAGAGAGACTCCCATGTCGACTACATCAAACTGCGCAATCGCTCTCGCTGCCATCACTGTGTCCACGTCATTCGCTGACGTCTACACTGATGGCTCTTTTGACCAGGGACCCGACAACTCGAACCTCGACCTGACCTCGGTCGAAGTCACCAACGATGAGTCGAACGTGTTCTTCTCGGTCACGACCAGAGACTTCGCCGACTGGACCAAGTACATGGTGTTCGTCGATTCGATCGACGACGCCGGTGCCGATGGCAACAACAACGGCTGGGTCAGAAACGTCGAGATGGGCCCCGCTGGAATCGACTACTTCATGGGTGCCTGGGTCGACGGTGGTGGCGGTACGGCACTCTACGGCTGGGACGGTGCCTGGTCCGACAGCTCCGGCGGATCGGTGGTCAACATCGATGGAGCGGCCAAAACCGTGACCATGTCGATCTCACTGGCGACCCTCGGTCTCGAGCTTGGCGACTCGCTCAGATTCGAAATCGGCACGACTGGTGGCAACGAAGGCGACCCTGCAACCGACCTGATGAACGGAACATCCGCCTCCTGGGGTGGCGTTTCGAGCTTTGGAACACTTCTTGAATACACCACGGTCCCGGCACCCGGAGCACTCTCCCTGCTCGTCGCTGCCGGACTGGTTGCGCGACGACGTCGCGCCTGACGATCCCTTCCCCTCCCCCAATCGAAGGAACGATCCATCTCTCCGATGGATCGTTTCTTGTTTTTGTCCCGGGGAAGGCTTGAGTGAACCGGTGGATCCGACGACTCACGCGATCCAGTCGTCGGGTGGCTCGACGTAGCCCACGCTGTCGTCCTCGAACTGGTCGGATTGCGAACCGTATTCAAGTCTGACACCCGGAGGGAGCGCTTCGAGAAAACGCCTCCCGTAGCCCTTGCTGACGATTCGGGGGTCCAGAATGACGACCCGACCCGAATCACGGTGTGAACGGATCAGACGGCCGACCCCCTGCTTGAAGCGAATGACGGCACGTGGCAGCTGATCCTCGGAGAACGGCTTTCCGCCCCGGGCCTCGATCTGCTCGTGACGGGCCTGGACCAGTGGGCGATCAGGGACGTCGAAAGGGAGCCTGGTCACGATGACGTTGCGAAGGGCGCGGCCGCGCACATCGACACCCTGCCAGAAGCTCGAGGTGCCGAAGAGGATGCTTCGCTCGTCCTCCCGGAAACGTCTGACCAGCAGGCCTCTCGGTCCGGAGCGTCCATGAACGTGGAGCGGGTATTCAAGATCGGCCAGACGAGGGCCGATTCGTTCGACCACCGAATCAAGGTGGGCGAAACTGGTGAAGAGCACGAACGCCCCACCATCGGTTTCGAGGACATGATCGAGGATTCGATCCGCCAGTTCCGGAAGGTAGTTCCCAGCTCGAGGTTCGGGCATCGAACTTTCGACGATGACGCGCATCTGCTCGGCATGGTCGAAGGGACTGCCGAGCTGCAGCGAGTCCGCGTCCTCGCACCCGAGCCGGGTCTTCACATGCGAGAAGTCCTCCGCGGCGGTGGCAAGCGTCGCGGAAGTCATCACCACGGAGATCTCGCGGGAAAAGAGATGCTCGCGAAGAATCGGCGCGACGTCGATCGCAGCACAGCAGAGCGAGACGTTGCCGCGTCCTCGACTCCCACGACGGGCGCGTGCCACATCGATCCAATAGACGCACCCCGCCATGTTCTGTGAAAGCAGCAATTCAAGATCATCCGCCACACCCTCGGCTCGCTGGGCGTAGGAGATCAACTCAAACTCGTCCGCTTCACGACTGGCAGCCTCCTTGAGCAGTCGAAGGAGGCGGGCAAGCTCGCGAAGTTCGACGGAAAGCCGGTCTTCCACGATCTCGGGAGCGCGAACCCGCCCACTTGAACCGCCGTTCGCCTTGTTCCAACGAAAAAGCGCATCAAACAGGTCGTCACAGCGACTGCCGCACCTGAGAGCGCACTCGATGGTCTGATCGACACGAGAGACCGCGTCCTCCCGAACCTCGAGAGTCGCCAGATACCCACGCCCACTGGTGCGGTGATAGAGACGCTTGAGCAGATGCTTGACGCCGCTTTCGCCCGCCCTGACACCGAAGTGCTCGGCGGCGATGGTCTCGACGTTGTGCGCCTCGTCGAGAATCACATGGTCATACGCAGGAAGAATCCCGCCCCCGCGTATGCGAAGGTCAAGGTCGCTGAAGAAGAATGCGTGATTGCAGACGAGGATGTGCCCATGGTCCATTCTTCGACGGGCTGCCTGAAAGAAGCACTTGTCGTAGGTGGAACACTTTCGCCCCATGCAATTTCCGGAATCGGATTGCGCCAGATCCCAGACCGCCTGCCGGGGAAGCTGCGG
>NYVB01000023.1 GCA_002684315.1 Planctomycetaceae bacterium
GCCTGGCTCAACAGTCATGGACTGGGCATCTTCGGATGGTGGAGGATCGGCGTGGCGGCGATGCTTGCGGTCGTGATCTGGATCGATCCTCAGTCGATCGAGCCCCCGGTGCCACTTGATGAAGTCACGCCCGGCACCAGCAAGCTCGTCAAGCCGACACCATCGGCGTCATTGAACCGTCACTTCGAATCGGAGCTCGTCGTGTTGAGCTCGAGGACGTCGCTTCTGAGCGCGCGCTCCTGATCGATCGTCTGCAACGGCATGTCCAGCCTCAGGCGAGCGAACTGCCTCTCGACGGCGAGACGATCGAGAACCGGCACGATCCTGGTCAGAGGTGCCGCCTGTTCGAAGACCGCGATCTGCCAGCCGGACTTGGCATCCTGAAATCCGACGTACATGCGATCCGAAGCGATGATGGGCCCGGTGGCATCGAGCCAGCCGGGATGCGTTTCCTCGGGATGCAGCGACGGCTGGAGGAAGGTCTTGCCACCAGCACGCTCCATGAGATACCAGCGGACCGCACCGGGCTGATCGCCACCGGCAAGCATGCGCAGCCACCACTCCGCACCCTGAAAGGTGACCCGTGAGTGGTCGACGATCTCAGGTCGTGGAAAAAGGGTGCCTCCGAGCGCCCATGCGAGAAGAGCCGCCATCAGGAAGAAGATGGCCAACTTCACGAGGAGACTGCGGAGACCGAGCATGACTTGAGCGACTGCCATGGGGCAGAGGATAGCGTGGACTCAGCTTCGAAGTCGGCTCAATTCCTCGATGAGTCGAGGTTCGTCCCAGATTTCGACGCCCAGAGACTCCGCTTTGGCATGTTTGCTGCCCGCATTCTCACCCGCCACCAGCAAGGTCGTCTTTGCGGAGACGGAACCGGTGACCTTGGCCCCGAGCGACTCCAGTCGCTCAGCCAGGTCGGAACGCTTGAACTCCGAGAGGGTTCCGGTGATGACCACCACCTGTCCATTGAAGACCGAGGTTTCGTCGACCCCTCCGCTTCGATCGCTCTCGAGCGAGACCCCCACCTCGGCGAGCAATGAAAACGTCGAACGCGCCGACTCGGAAGCGAGATAGTCATGCAGTGACTTGGCGGTGATCGCTCCGAAGTCGGGCAATGCCTCGAGTTCGTCCTCTTCCGCCGCGAGCAAGGCGTCGGCATCAGCGAACGCACCGGCGAGGATCTTCGCGGCGCTGGTTCCGATGTGNCGNATGCCNAGACCGGCCAGCACTCGNGCAAGCCCNCGACCNCGAGCCTCCNNGAGGGCNGCNAGGACGTTGTCGGCGGAGGTCTCACCCATGCGTTCNAGTGCGAGNAGATCCTTGCGNGTGAGNCGGAAGAGATCNGCGAAGTGNNNCACNAGCCCCGCATCGAGNAGTTGATCGACCAGTTTCTCACCGAAGCCNTCGATGTCCATCTGCCCCCGGCCGACGAACCATTTGAGGCGTTCCCTGAACTGCGCGGTGCATTCGGGATTGGTGCAGTAGAGCTTGGGTCCTTCCTGCTCGACGACTCCGGAACACTCCGGGCAGTCGGCGGGTGGGAGGATCTCCTCTTCGGCACCACTGCGCTCGGCCGGGACCGGTTCGATGATCTGCGGAATGATCTCACCCGCCTTCTCGATCACGACGCGATCACCGATTCGAATGTCCTTGCGACGAATCTCCTCGATGTTGTGCATCGTCGCATGCTGCACGGTCGTTCCCGCGACGTGGACGGGTTCCATCGTGGCCCGTGGCGTGAGAGTCCCGCCCTTGCCGACCTGCCAGTCGACCTTCAGCAGGCGAGTGACGGCCTGCTCCGCNGGGTATTTGAAGGCGATGCACCAGCGAGGCGCCTTGGCGGTCTCGCCGAGGCTTTCCTGAGCGGCGAAGGAATCGACCCGGACCACCATGCCATCGGTTGCGAATCCCACGTCACCACGTTCGAGAGCGAAGGCTTCGATGCACTCGATGACCTCTTCGATGGTGGTGCAGGCCATGGTTCGAGTCGAGACGGAGAGTCCCAGGGCACGAATCCGACCGAGCAACTCCGAGTAGGTCGTCACGTCCTCGAGCCCGAGGATCTCACCACGCCCATGAGCGCAGAAGCGAAGCCCTCGAGCACGGATCACCGCGGGATCGAGACTCTTGAGCGTCCCTGCGGTCGAGTTTCGAGCATTGGCGAAGAGTTGCTCGCCCCGCTGCTCACGCCCGGCATTGACCCGGTCGAATGCCGCCTCAGGCATGTAGATNTCACCTCTGACCTCGAGCACCGCCGGCGGATCCTCCGCCAGGACAAGCGGGACGGACTCCATCGCACGCACGTTGCCGGTCACGAGATCTCCGCGTTCACCATCACCGCGTGTCACCGCCGCGACCAGCCGACCGTTCTCGAACCGGAGATTGATCGCGACCCCGTCGATCTTCGGTTCGCACACATAGACGGGCACCTCACCATCGAGGGCCTTGACCACACGGTCGTGCCACGCCCGCACATCCTCGATGGAATAGGTGTTGTCGATCGACATCATCCGCCGGGCATGTTCGACGGTCTCGAATCCGGAGACTGGTTCACCGCCGACACGAGACGTCGGGCTGTCCGGATCATGCGAGTCCGGGTGTGCCTCCTCGAGTCGTGCCAGTTCGGCCAGAAGACGGTCGAACTCCCCATCGGACATGATAGGATCCGCATCGACGTAGTAGAAGCGGTTGGCACGATGCAGCAGCGAACGAAGTTCCTCGATTCGTGCGAGCGGAAGCAATGGAGTTTGATCGTCGAACTCTGACACGGTCGCCTCAGTCCCGGGAGATCACGTCGGGCCCCTTGCCCGCCTTCTTCTCATAGAAGCCGTCGCCGGCCTTTTCGTACTTGGTGAATCCCATGCGATCGAGATTCTTGTTCGAAAGCTTGGTCTTCTCGGCGGCATCCGAGTGCGCGAGAGGGAGGTTCGGTGCGACCGGCACGCGCCGCACTGGTGCACCGGATTCGGGATGCTTGGTGAGCGCATCATCGGACATCGGTTGGACGACTTCGAAGTGTTCACCGTTGCTTCCATCTTCGAGAATGACGGCGTAGACGTAGGTTGGCATCAGTTGGTGTTCCCATGGGATGAAAAAGTCGCCCGGAGAAACTCCAGAGCGGTCGAAATGTCCTCGGACCTTCGGTCACCGGCTTCGCGTTCGACGAGCAGATCCACGCGGCGAGGAAGTGTGGAAAGGGCAGCGAAGAAGGACGTCCAGTCGACGGCGCCGGTTCCCACCGGGACCTCGCTGCCCCAGACACCGGGCGTGCCGGCGGGCAGAGCATCCTTGACGTGCACCTGAAAGACCCGATCGGCAAGCAGCTCGAGTCCCTGAACGGGGTCGCCCATGCCGTAGAGAATCATGTTGGCCGGATCGAAATTGACTCCGACCTCGGCAAGCCGGGGATCGCCCAGCGCATCGAGCAAGGTGGCAGCCGTCTCCTGTCCGGTCTCGAGGGCGATCCGAAGCCCCCGCTGAGCGAATGCGGAGGCGACCTTGTCGAGTCGTTCGAGAACGATCTCGCGTCCCGGGTCATCCAAGGCATGCGGAATGAAACCAGCGTGCAGGGTCACCAGTTCGAGAGCGCCCTCCGCCGCGACATCGGCGACCCTGAGCAACTGCGTGAGGGTGTCCGGCCAGGTCGCATCGGGAAGCAGGCCGCCGGTGCGTCGAATCGATTCAAGACTCGAGTAATCCTCGCCCACCGTTTCGACCATGCCACTGAGCACCGTGATTCCGGATTCAGCCAGTCGAGAGAACGTGTCCGTCCAGTGACCGGGGTCCGTGATCAACGGTGTCAAGCCAAGCTGGACCGAATCAATTTCCGACTCTTCAAGAGAATCGATCAAATGACTCAGCGAGCTGGGTTGAAGGCTCCAACTGCAGACTCCGACCCGCGGAAGGTTCGAATTCGCATCATGAGAGGACTTTTTTTGGATGTTCGAGGCCATGTTCCTGCTCCGGTCCGGAAATCCCGAAAGTGATGACATGAGTGTACCCGGACCAAGGGGGTAGCCCCATGCAATCGGGCAACGTACGATGTTCGTCTGGAGATTCCCGGTGACCAGCAGCGAACGCTCACAAGACGACATCTTGACCAACGGCTCCCCCGTGGGTGGCAAGCGCGGCATCTTTCAGAAACTGGAAGCATGGCTCAGTCGCCTCAGCGCCCGAAATGCCTTCTGGAACAAGATCTGCTCCCTGATCTGGCTCCCCTACGCCTTTCGATCCGGAATCAGCTTTCGCCGTCTGGACAAGGACACCTTCACCGCGGTGCTGCCGTTTCGGCGGTTCAACCGCAACTGGTACAACGCGATGGCGGGCGCGGCGCTCCTGGGCAACTCCGAAGTGGCGGCAGGCATGTATCTCTTCGGGGAATGCGGCAGCGACTACATCGTGATCTGCAAGGACATGCGCTATCGATTCCTCCGTCCCTGTTTCGGTCCGGCGATCTACCACATCGTCAACAGCGAGGACCTCAAGGAAAAGATGAGTGATGGCGGCGAGTTCAACATCGAACTGCAGATGGACATCCGTCAGCACATGCGAAAGCGGAAGACCAAGCAACATCGTGTCGGTCGGTGCTTCATCACGTTCCACTGCACGCCCAAGGACATGTATCGAAGGCAACGCTCTCGAGTGAAGGAGCGAGCTTCGAAGAATCAGATGGCGAATTCGAGCGAGACCCTTCACCGGGACCGGGACCGGGATGACGACTCGAAGGTCCTCCTGCACGATTGAATGGTCGAGGACGCCTTCCTGGAGAACACTCCGCGATGAGTGCATCAACTGAGAACGGAACCATGACGATGCGAACGCAGGTCGGCGCGAGCGCGACCCGGACCCTCGGCTGGGGACTCTATTGCGCGAGCAGCTGGACCTGGTGCATCGGCATGTTTCTGCCGATCATCATGCTGAGACGCTTCGGTTGGCCGGGTTTTCTCGTCTTCGCCATTCCGAACGTCATCGGCTTGATCGCCTTCGGATATCTCTTCGACGTCGAGAAGGCACGCACCGCCCTTCGTCGCCATCGCACCGCGATGCGATTGTTCTCACTGGCGACTGCCGCATTCCAACTCTTCTTCGTGACCTGGATGGCCCTGCGTCTGGACTTTCCCGGAGGCACGACCACCGCGGTCGGGATCGGCCTCGGCGCCTGGGTGCTCGGACTCCTGACGGTCCGCTGCTCGGATGCCATCTGGTGGAAGCTTGGCTCGGTGGCCTGGCTTTGTTCGATCACGCTTTTCGTGTGGCATCTGCTGCAGAGCGGCCCGGGTGAACTCACCCGCCGGCCGATGAGCGGCGACGTTGCCGGCCTGGACCTGATCGCGCTGGCACCGGCGATCGTCTTCGGCTTCCTGCTGTGCCCGTGGCTTGATGGTTCCTTTCATCGAGCCAGGATCAGGTCCGCGAGCCCCCACACCTTCATGGTCTTCGGAGCGGCATTCATACCGATGATCCTCTTCACCTGCAGCTATGCGATCGGTGGCGACATCATGATCGAGCGACTGGTCCTGATTCAACTCGCACTGCAGGCGACCTTCACCATCGGCGTCCACCTCAAGGAGGCCTGGACCGGTGGATGCGATCTCGAACAGGAAGATGCCTTCGCCAAGGTGGCGCGCGCTCTCGACCCAGCGAACACTCGCCGCTGGACGTTCGCGCTCTGGCTTCCGGCACTGGCCGTCCCACTCGGGGCGATCTCCCTCACCGCGGATCTCTCGACCTATCTGAGATTTCTCGGGTTCTACGGCCTCGCCTTTCCCGCCTACGTGCTCTTCTTCATGATCATCCGCGGACGACAGGCGCCGAGTGCGCGGCAATGGATGTTCTTTCTGCTTCTCCTGTTTCCCGCAGGCATCGCGTACGACGTCGGATTCGTCGGCGACCAACCGCTCGCCGTCCCCTTCACGGTCGCCCTGCTTCTGTTGTTGGCGGCGATTTCATGGCTCATCAACGCCCAAAAAGTCAGTTCCTGAGCTCGAGGAAAGCTGTTTTCATTGGAATGAGTGTTTCATGATGAGGCACTTGCGAAATCCTCACGTATACTTCCAGTCGAACGACACCCACTTCGAAAGGCCCTCACATGTCCAAATCACGAACACTTCTGCTCACCACCAGCCTCTCACTCGGTTGCCTCTGCACGCTTCTGGGCGGTTGCGACGGCTCACTCTGCGACGTCTTCTCGGGCTGCGATTCGGATGAGACCAGTGAAGTCGCCGGCGCGGAG
>NYVB01000144.1 GCA_002684315.1 Planctomycetaceae bacterium
GCGCTCCGACACCGATGCCTCCTGAACTTCGAAGGCGAAGCCGAAGGCATCTCGACCGACGAAGTCGTGACCAACATCATCGACACGCTGCCCGCGTGAATCAAATCACGTGGCATGAGCAAGAAGTGACTCCATTCTGCGGTCACGAATCGCCATGACAGAGTTCCGTCGTGCCATTTGATTCCGTCGAAAATCTAATCTGAAGATCGTTGCGTGAAAACACCGGACCACCACGTGGCAGTGCGTGGCGTGAGGTTGGTTTCCAGAAAAAAGCGGTGAATGCGTCCAAGCCGCCGTTAGCTGAAACAACAAGTTGATTTCGAATAAGAATCAGCATGAAGTGAACTCCATGACCATTTCCGGCACCATGGGTGACGCAGACATCAAACAGAACTTCAATCAATAAATTCGTGACTCACGGGGTGAAAATCTGTAGGTTCGAAAGAACTCGTACATGCTTGATTGGGGTTGGAAAGTGAAAGTCGGCGTCATAGGACTTCGTAGTCTGCAGATGGAAGGTGGCATAGAGTCCTTCTGCAACTATGTGTACCCCGAGCTCATCGACCAAGAGCACGACGTCACGTTCTACACTCGGAAAAAATATGACGGGAAGAACACGTGGATGGGACAGAAGGTGGTGTCACTGGCATCCCTTAATTTCAAAGGTCTTGAAACGCTTTCATACAGCCTCCTCGCCGTGTTGCGCGCTCTCACAATCGACCGCATTGACGTGATCCATTTTCAGGGGATTGGATCATGCCTTTTTTCGCCGTTGGTTCGCCTGGCCGGCAAAGGCATTCTGGTTCGGCATGTCGGCACCGACTGGAATCGACCGAAATGGGGTTGGATCGGGACGACGACTCTCAAGGCCTCGGAAAGAATCGCTGCACGATGGGCGCACGTGGTTGTGTGTCTGAACATTGAACAGGCAAGAGAGTTCAAGGATCGTAGAAATCCTCGCGGGTCAGTGGTCGTCATTCCAAATGCCGTCCCGAGGAACGCACCATCCGAACACCTGGAAGCATTGAGTGATCATGGGATCGAGTCCGGAAGGTACATCTTGTCGGTATCACGAATATCCCAGGAGAAGGGGATTCTTGAATTGATGAAGGCTTATGAAGATGCTGATCTGAATAAACAAGGATTCAAGCTGGCCATTGCTGGATCGATGAACGGCAGAGGAGAATTCAAACAGAGGGTTCTCAGGCATTCGCGAGAGATTCCTGGGGTTGTCCTTCTTGGGGAAGTGCCACGCTCGGACCTTTCGAGTCTGTACACGGGCGCGGCGATTTTCGTGAATGCCTCGACTCATGAAGGCATGTCATTCTCCGCGCTTGAAGCGCTTTCATATGGCTGCGACTGCCTCTTCTCGAACATTCCATCCAACCAGCTGGGCGTTGATTCGATTCGCTGGTTCGAATCCGGAAACACGGCGTCGTTGTCGATTGAGATGTCGAAAGCCCTGCAAGATGGACGAATGACGGAGGAACTGCGAATAAATCAACGGAAACAGTTTTATGCAAACTACGACATCGCGAAGACGGCAATCCAAACACGGGAAGCGATTGATCTGGCGAGAAATGAGAGCAGGACGTTCAAAAGTGATCGACGAAGCCGCGACGTGAACAAGAGCTGAAGGACTTAAGAATGACTCGAACAATTGTATTTTGCGTTTCCGAGATGGCACCCGACCTGGTGGAAAGGTGGAAGGACGAACTACCCACTCTCAGCACTCTGTCTGAACAGGGTGTCTGCGGCCATACGGAATACGACGTGCCCTACTATCTGACCCCCCAGATGTGGGCGACGATCAACACTGGCGTCAGACCGGGCACACACGGATTGTTCGACTATCGGCAGCGAAACGAAGAGGGTGAGTTTCATGAAACCAAGGGTGGCGACGTATTGGCTGTTGCCTGGTGGAAATCGCTGGTGGATGCAGGGCGCCGAGTCGGCATTGTGAACCTTCCACTGACATATCCTCCGGATCGCAATGCATCGTTCATGATCTCCGGCCAGGATGCACCGGGTTCACATCCTTCGATCATGCGCCCGGAAAAACTGTACCGGGAGATCACAGGGGAATTCGGACGCTACCACCTCAAAGACATGTTTCCCGGCGGACAGGACCGTTCCGAATATGCTTTGATCCTGAAACGGGAAATCGCCCGACAGGCAGAGGTCTTCGACTGGATCGCCAAGAAACAGGAATGGGATTGCCTGGTCCTCTACACATCCGGCGTTGCGATGGCGCAGCACTACTACTGGTCCGACATGGAAAGCGGCGAAAAGGACTCCGCTCACTCGGAGGTCATCAAGCAGAACTTTGTCGCAGTGGACCAGATGCTTGCAGGAGTGATCAAGGCTGCGGCGGATGAATCGATCAACGTCGTCGTGATGTCAGAATGTGGAGCAGGCCCCCTCGCAACTGGAGTGAACCTCAATGCGGCCCTTCACGATGCAGGCTTCCTTGCCTACCACGGACAGGTGGACTCGGTACGAGTCAAGGGAAGGATGGCTGAGCGAAAAATGCTCTCAACGATTCGTTCAGCTGCACAGAGATACCTTCCCAAATCACTTTTTTACGCTGCGAACAGATCCTTTCTACGAAAATGGATACTCAAAAGACTCGCGACACAGGGGATCGACTGGTCCAGAACACGTGCGTTTCATAGAGGAAAAGGCGAAGGAAACATCTACTTGAACCTCGTAGGAAGAGATCCGCAGGGCATCGTCGAACCCGAGGACAGAGATTCTCTCATCGAAGAATTGACCGAAGTCCTCATGGCCTTGCGCACACCAGAAGGTGAGGCACCGGTCATGGCCGTGCACCGTCGTGAGGATCTGTACAGCGGCCCGCACATAGAAGCCGCCCCGGATCTCGTGATCGAATGGCGTGACACNGCCTACATGCCGACGGAGCGTGACCACGAAAACGAACCTCTNTTTGGTGAACGATATCGTGAGTACATGTCCTGGCCAACATCTGGTTCTCATCGGCCCAAAGGCACNTTCATTGCTGCGGGACCCGACATTGCCAGAAANTNGTCGATCGACCCGGTGAGCCTTGTCGATCTCGCTCCNTTGTGGCTTTCATTGAATGNAGTGGAACCTCCGAAAAGCATGGAGGGATCCGTTCGCAGNGATCTCCTCGCACNTCATNAAGAAGTCACAACAGCATGAAGAAGAANGCCGTCATCTGGTTTTCGATCTTCGACTGGTGGACTTCGAGCCATGGTCACTCGGATTTTCAGCTTGCCAAGAAACTTGCCGAAGATCGACCCGTTCTATTTGTGAACAGCATCGGGATGCGGGTTCCGGTACCAGGAAAAACACAAAGATCGGGAAGAAGAATATTCCGAAAGCTGGGGAGCATCGCACGTGGTCTCAAACGTCCGGATCCCACGTTGCCAAATCTCGCTGTCATGACACTCATCACGCCACCTGTGCCAGTTGGAAGACTGACTCCGTTACTGCTGGCGTTGGCATACATTCAAATAAAGTTGGTGTCGTTGTTTCTCGGCTGGCGACTGAAAGAGTCCGTTGTCACCGTCCCGACAGCGGAGAAATTGGCCGGAAAACTCGTTGGCTCACGTATTGTCTATTATCGTTCTGACCGACACAGTGCATTCATTGAAGCACACCCATCGGTGGCACGCAGTGAGAAGAGCCTGCTTGAGAACGCTCCCATCGTGGCCTATTCCTCGAAGCATCTCATGAATGCCGAGTCCGCTCAGGTGGGTGACAGGGGGCACATGCTTGAACATGCAGTTGACCCTTCCCTGTTCAACACCGAACGGACTCCGGATCAGGAGATCATGATCTATCCGAATCCTCGGATCGGTTTCTTTGGTTCATTACGTGGTCATAATCTTGACCTGGAGCTCATCAGTGAAGTCGCCAAGGCGATGCCTGATGCAAGTATTCTGATCATGGGGGACCGTTCCGACCGGGCCGATGTCCTTGATGGAATTGACAACATCCACTTTCTGCCACAAAGGCAGCATGACATGATGCCCACCGCATGGGCGACACTCGATGTGGCCCTGATGCCGTACAGGGACACGGATTGGATGCTTGGCGTAGAACCGATCAAACTGCGAGAAGTGTTGGCGGTCGGTGTTCCAATTGCTTCCATAAACGTTCTATCTTCGAACCTCTATCCCAATGCCATATTCACCGCAAACACCCGCAGTGAGTTCATAGAGACGGTTCAAGAAGCGATCCAGAGTGGAAAACATGACGGCTGGACCTTCAAGAGCTGGTCGGAACAGTCCGCAGTCCTTTCCAAATGGCTTGATGGTCCATTGAGCACTACTGAGATTTGATTCCATGGCACCACGCCGGTCGTAAGTCGAATCCATTCCGTGGAATACACGATGAGATCGTAAGCCTTGACATGGATTCCAGAAAAAAAGGTCGCACTCGTGAAATACTCGGTTTCGTGCGGCGCCGATTTGTGTTTCCCGGCTCACTTGTTTTTCAGGGTTAATATGAACTCAGTGCACTCTAAAGAAATGGTATCCTGAACTACGAAATATTTCGTGGGAAGGTACGACCGTGAGCGACCAGGATCTTCAGAAGCAAATCACTGAACTGCTTCAGCGAATCGAGGCGATGGAGGCCCGTTTCGAAGAAGCCGATTCCACCCAAGCTGAGGCTCCGATCAAACCACCGCCGCCACCGGTGTCGCTGCCGTCGAAACTGAAGACGGTGAAACAGGAAAAGCCGAAGAGTTCGATCATAATGACCGAGGGTGTCGGGCTCGAAGCCCCCAAGCCCACCAAGCCCGCCACGACCGCCACGACCGCCACGACCAACGATCCGATCAAACTCGAGAATCGTCCGCCGGCGGAGCCAGTCACCCCACGGCCACCCAATGGATTCGAACGCATGACCAATGCGTTCAGCAACCTCACGCTCGAAAATCTCGTGGGCGGTCGCCTCTACGCGATTCTGGGCGCGTTGCTGGTGATCATCGCCGCCGGCACGTTGCTGAAGCTTGCGTGGGATGCAGAGCTGTTCGACCTGTTGCCGGATCAGCTGAAATGCTTCCTGGCAGCGGCATTCGGTGGCGCACTCATCGTCGGCGGCGAAGTGGCGCGGCGCAAGATCTCCGCGTGGGCCTCGATCGGTCTCACGACGGCCGGGCTGGGTGTCCTCTACGCGACAAGCTACGCGGCGTGGGACGTCTTCGAAGTCGTCCCGGCTGGTGTCGGTTTCATTCTGCTGGTGGCCACCTCGGGGCTGGGCATCTTCCTGGGGGCACGAGCAAAGCTTCTCAGTGTCGCCGCGCTCTCACTCATCGGTGGCTACCTGTCGCCGCTGATGTTCATGGACACCGATCCCTCAACGTACACCTTGCCGGTCTATCTGATCGCACTGTTGTTGGTGGGCCTGATTCTGTGCGCACGATACGGCAACACCTATGCGCTGCTTCGCTCGATTTCATGGTGGGGCACGATCGGGTACGGCACGTTCTGGATCATGACCTCCCCATCCGCCTCCGCCTCGATCCACATGATCTTCATCGCCTGCGTGTGGGCGACGATCCAGCTCGAGTTGGTCTACTCCGCGACACGTCATCAACTCACCACGCTTGCTCGTGACGAGAAGCCGAACGAATTGATCGGGTGGGATGTGATTCGTCCGCTCGCTTCATCGATCACGACGACGGCATGGGCCATCGCACTCGCACTCATGACCTGCCACAACCGAGAGCTCGACTCGGGCGTCTGGCTGATTCCGGTCGTTCTCGCGACGGCCCTGCTCGCAGCATCCGCCTACAAGGTCGGCTTGCGTACGATTCTCTGCACACGACCCACCACCGATCTTCAACGTCTGGCCACGGTGTTCGTCACCGAAGCGGGTGCCCTGGTCTTCGTGGCGATGTCGATCGCCTTCGGAGACTGGACGGGCGTGATCGCGTGGACGGTGCTCGGTGTGGGTGCGGTGGTCGCCGGAGATCGCCTCAACTCGAAGGCGCTGATCGTCTACGGCATCATCACCCAGGCGATCGGAGGCACCAACCTGATGCTTCTGGAATGGTGGGTGGTCACGGTGGTCGACGCCGACTTCACAGGTGGCTTCACGATCACCCGCGGGACGGTGCTGATGATCGTCGCCGCTTTGGGCTGGATGATCACCGGTGGCTTGATCCGCCGTTCCTCGGAGACGGGCTCCGGGTGGCGACAGGCCGCCCACTTCCTGGTGGGCCTCGGCATCACCATGAGCCTGGTTGGTTTTCTGAACGATCAATCGAGTGCACTGCACATGACATGGGTGTTGGTCGTTCTGAGCGCGTTGATCATGGTGGTGGGAACGATGCTCACCTCCAAAGGACTCCAGATATACGGCATCCTGATTCAGATCCTGACGTTCCTGATGATCGTGAGGGTCGGTGACTGGTGGAATGCGCCCGAACGGATCCAGTTCGAGTTGGCCGGCATCATCCTGACGTCATGGTTGTGGCCCATGCTGGTCCTTTCCGGAGTGACGGTCGCATCAGGTTTGGTGATCCGAGGTCTCTCGGCGACGGGCGACCAGTGGAATAAATTCGGTGACTCCCTGATGGGCCTGGGTCTCACCATGGGCCTTCTCGGTTTTCTCAATGATCAATCGAGTTCGCTGCAGATGACATGGATGATGGTCGTTCTGAGCGCCTTGGTCATGGTCGTGGGCACGATGCTCACCTCCAGAGGACTGCAGATCTACGGCATCCTGCTTCAGTTCCTGACGTTCCTGGTGATCCTGATCGTCGGTCACTGGTGGGACGTTCCCGAACAACTCCAGTTCGCGGGCATCCTCCTGACACCATGGTGGTGGCCGATGCTGGCTCTTTCCGGAGTGACCTTCGCGTCATCGCTGGTCACATCACGGATCGATGTCGAGGACTGGCGACACCTGGCGATCGGTCTCGCCGCCTTCGCAGTCGGCATGCTCTTTCTGGGTGTCCTGCACGAAGACGCCTCACACACCTCGGTCCTCGTGGTCTGGCTGCTTTTTTCAGCCGGTGCGTTCACACTGCAGACGGTCCGACCGGAGCTGTGTCTTT
>NYVB01000024.1 GCA_002684315.1 Planctomycetaceae bacterium
AAGACCGGTCCGATCGCCCTGCAGAGCCACGGCTCCGCGATCGAATTCACCAATCTGTTCGTACTGGAACTGCCTTCTCAGGACGATTGAGAAATCAGTCCTTGGTGGATTCCATCCAGGCATCGGCACAACGCCCGGCACTCTTGGTGTCGACGTCGCCGCCCTTGATCTCGTACTGGCCGACCCACTCGCGATCACGCACCCGACGGACCGCTTCAAGGAAGCGATCCACGTCATGTTCATTGTTGAAGATTCCAAAGGAGACGCGCACGGCGCCGGGTCGGACGTCCGATTCTTCGGTGACGCCACCCTGGGCCGCGAAAAGCGCATCGGCATGAACGTGGGCACAGAAGCGACCGTTGCGAACCGCGATCGCGTATTCGGCACCAAGCACGGCGGAACACAGCAGATCGCTCACGCCGTCGACATTGAAAGGCAGGATGCCGACTCGGTCCTCGAAGGAGTTCGGTCCGTAGATCGTGATCCCCTCCATCTCGGAAAGACCTTTCCAGGCACGGGAGAGCAGACGCTGCTCGTGCTCCCGGATCCGTTCCATCCCGACCCCGGACAGGAAATCGATGACGCTGGCGAGCCCGATGACCCCCGCGACATTGGGCGTGCCACCCTGATGTCGATCGGGTGAAGGCAGCCATTCGACCGAATCGGATTCGACCTTGGCGGCGGTGCCTCCCCCGGGGAGATAGGGCGGCGCCTCGTCGAAGAGCTTGCGAGGTCCGTAGAGGAAGCCGATGCCGAACGGGGCGTACATCTTGTGACCGGCGGCGGTGATGAAATCGATGTGGCCGGGGTCGTCATGTGGACGGACGTCGACCGGGGCGTGGGCCATCAACTGAGCGCCGTCCACGCAGATCAGGGCACCATGACGGTGTGCCAGCTCCGCGATCTCATGAATCGGCGGCATCCAACCGGTGACGTTGGCCGCTCCGGTGATCGCGACGAGTTTCACTTCTTCGGTGCGAAGGACCTCTTCGAGGGCCGTCATGTCGAGGCACATCTCACTGTCCAGACCGATGCGGACGACTTCACTGCGCCCACGGTGTGGAAGATCGTTTGAATGATGCTCGAGATCCGTCACCACGACCTTGCCGGGAAGATGGGCCACCACATGCGCGACGAGATCACAGGCATGAGTCGTGTTCGCGGTGAAGACGACGCATCCTTCATCGAGAGTGCCACCGATGAAATTGGCACACGTCTCGTAGGCTTTCTCGAATCGGTCGGTGGCCGAACGGGCGAGGGAATGCGTCGCACGATGGACGTTCGAATATTCCAGACCGAGAAACTGCAGGTACGCCTGCAAGGCGGTGGCTGGTGGATGCGTGGTCGCGGCATGATCAAGGTAGATCAAGGGACGGGACAATCCATCGGTGCATTCGATGCGGGCGGTCGTGATGGGATAATCACTTCGAATCGACTCCCAGTCACTGAGGATGACGGCCGAGGTGCTTTGCTGAAGCCCCCCCTGCACGGGTGACGCAAGCTCGATGGTGCCAGTCAGAACCGGATGCCCTGTCTCTCGCCAGGCTTCGATGCCTCCCGCGAGCGAGCGGACCTTGAGAAAACCCATGGAACCGAGGGTCCGCGCCGCCAATGCCGACCGTTTGCCGGATTCGCAGTAGAGCACGACATCGGCGTCATGATCCAGTGCGATCGTCTCGACCAGTTTTTCAAGTCGACCTCGGGGCATCACCAATGCCCCTTCGATCACCCCGCTGGTGGTCTCGTCGAAGTCTCTGACATCCAGCACATGGAGGTCGCCGCCGAGATGCCGCGCGAGCTCGTCGGGCTGGATCTCGATGATCTCGGAACGGGCCGATTGACTCAGCTCCGCGTAGGTGGATGAATGGATGTCTGATCCGTCGAGTGTGGACATGGAAACAGTCTACCACCAGGGAATTGGAAAGGTCATCAACAAAAACAAAGAGCCCTGACGGGCCCTTCGTGGAGGGAGCTTTGAGGCGAATTCAGAAAGCGTGGTTCAGAATTCCTTCTCACGGTGCTGCATCTGGGCCTTGAGCCGGGACAGGATCGATGAGTGCATCTGACTCACACGGCTCTCGGAGAGATCGAGCGTGAGACCGATTTCCTTCATGGTCATCTCTTCGTAGTAGTAGAGAATGACGATCAGCTTTTCAGCACGAGCGAGGCCCTTGGTGATCAGACCCTGAAGGTCCTGGCGTTGAACGGTGTTCAAGGGATTCTGTTGACGATGATCCTTGATCACGTCGATTTCACGGACATCCTTGCTTGAATCGGTCTCGAACCACTTTCGAGTCAGACTCACCACACCCACGGGCTGTGAATCTCGGATGACCTTCTTGTACTCGGAACTGTCAAGCTGCATGTGCGTGGAGATCTGCTCGTCGGAAGCCTTGGTNCCGGTTCGCATTTCGATCGANCGACGCGCCTGGTCGACCTTGGAACTGCGTGCNCGNACCANTCGAGGGACCCAGTCCATGTGNCGGAGNTCGTCGAAGATGGCGCCCTTGATGCGNGTTCCGCAATAGGTCTCGAACTTGACACCGCGNTCGGTGTCGAACGCCTCGATGGCATCCATGAGCCCGAAGATTCCGGCCGACATGAGATCCTCGACCTCGACCTCGTTCGGAAGTCGCATGTGCATGCGTTCCGCGGTGTACTTCACGATGTCGTAGTACTTCTTGGCGAGGAAATCCCTCATCGTCTTGCAACCCCACTCACGGTAGAGGTGCCAGACGTTTTCCATGCCTTGCTCGGCTTCGATTTCACGAAGCTGATCTTCGGTGTATTCGCTGGTGAAATCGCGCCGGCAGGCACGTCGTGATCGACGCTTCGGCTTCTGTTCCGCCTCGGGTTCCTCGGTCTTGGTGCCTTCGATCGCGACGTCCTGAGCAACCTCGGTCAATTCGACGATTTCCACCGTCTTCTTGGTCGACGTGCGACCGGTTCCCGTGGTCTTTTCAGTTGTCTTCGTCTTTTTCTTGACGCTTTTCTGCGTCGTACTCGTTGTTGAATTCGCCATGCGGTCCGCTCCTTGACCTTGCCACGATGAGACTGACGTCTCATCTTTTCGAGATGTCGACCGGCGTACGTTTTCTAAGCAGGTTCAACCATTCACGCGAGCGGAAGTCGAAGTGACCCGTACAGAGATTCACATGTCACGAGCTTCGACCATGACGAACGAATCGAGGCGCGAGTCATTTCGCGTCCGAGACAATTGTGCATGGAAGTCGAGTCAATCATGAAAATCGAGTCCGTCCGATTCCGGGTACTCCCGGGTGAATTGATGAACCAGCGTAGAACACCGGTCCTATATGTCCATGGTCGTTCCTTGACCCAAGACATGAGGAGTATAGAGGAGACACGGCTTGTTCCACAAGCGCACAAAGAGATCAATACGAAACTCAGGCGATCGCCTGAGGTGATGCCGCGGTCTCGGAAGGCGTCACTGCCGACTCTTCCGAAGCGTCAATGTGACTCAGTTCGTCGTCACTCGCGTTTTCGATGCGCAATTTCTGCGCATGCCGTTCCAGCACACCATCAAGAAGCATCCCGATACCGCCGCCGGAAAGAAAACACAGGAACGTGCAAAAGAGCGCTCGCTCGAGAACGCTGTCGATTGAATTTCCTGAGAACATTCCCGCGGAGAGGGAGACCAGAAACCCTGAGATTCCCAGGACGGCTGAAATGACGTTGGTGAGTGAACGGTGGGTCATCATCAAAGTGAATCGACGAGACCACCCATTTCTTTCCACCATTTCACGGTCTTCTGCGCAGATGGTTGGAATTATGAGGTTTGTGCGCTTTCAACGGCCCTTGGAAAGGATGCTTCCGGCAAGACGGTGAAAGAAGCCTCCCTGCTTCACATCCTTGGGAGGTGCCACGGGCTGCTTCGCTGAGCCTTCGTCGAAACGATCGACCGGAAGGCCCTCGAGCTGCCTCGCAAGTCGATCGATCGCCCGGGTCACCGGTGCGTGCGGAGACTCGAGAAGAACGGGCCGTCGCACACGGACCGCTTGAGACACCAGCATGTCATGAGGGATCACCGCCGCAAGACCCAGCTCGACCCCGAGGAACTTTCGAGCCACACGGCTGATTCGCTTGTGGACGTCGAGACCTTCCGCATCACTGTGTGCCATGTTGACCACCAGATCCAGACGCATCTCCCGACCGCGTGAGACCAACGCCTTCATCGCACCGTAGGCATCGGTCATCGAGGTCGGCTCGGGCGTGGTCACGACCACGACTCGATCGGCCGCGGCGGCAAATGACATCACGGAGGAACTGATCCCGGCGCCCATGTCGATCAGAAGATGATCGGCCACCGTGTCGAGCATCGCGAGCTGTTTGAGCAATCTGCGTCGGCCGAGTCCATCGATGTTCGCCATGGAGGCCACTCCGGACGCTCCGGGAACCAGCTGAAATCCACCAGGGCCCTGAACGAGGATCTCACGAAGCGTCGTTCGACCTCGAACCACGTCCTCCAGTGTTCCGGTTGGCGTCAAGCCACAGAGGACATCGAGATTCGCCATGCCCATATCGGCGTCGAAGAGCACGACACGACGCCCGCGACAGCCCAGGGCGATGGCGAGATTCAGGGCGAGATTGGATTTTCCGACGCCTCCTTTACCACTGACGAACGCCGTGGCATGAGCAAGTCGGGTCGGGCTCTCGAAGGCCGGCGTGCGAGGCGAGGAACCCAACGGAGGTGCGGTCTTCCTGGCGCGTTCACCAAGTTCGGCCGATGCTCTTTCCTTGCGGGAGGTTTCATGCTGTTCCGCGAGTTCGCGGAGTCGTGTGGCTTGATCGACGGTCATGCGACACCTTCGCAATCAACGTCCATCAGAGGATGCGCCGTGGTTTCACCGACGGCGTCATCGGTCGACGGTTCATGACCGAGAAGAAGTCTCGCGATGCGATCACCACCCCCCTGTTCGATGTCGTCGGGGACCTCCTGGCCGGTGGTCACGAAACTGATCCGGGTGTCGAGCGTCTGGATGACGTTCAGGACGATTCCGAAACCATCGGCTTCGTCGAGCTTGGTGAGGACGACTCGATCCGCACCGAGCTGCGAAAAGGCGTCGGCATCACGAAGCATCGTTCGCTGCCCCGTGGTGGTCGAGAGCACAAGGTGGGTCTCGTCCGGATCGGCCTGACGAAGGAACGCCCCGAGCTCCTGAAGTCGCTCGCTGTCACGCCGACTCCGACCGGCGGTGTCGACGAGGATGACGTCGCATCCGGAGAGTCTCTCCAGCGCGGGAACCATGTCCTCGGGTTCGATGACGACTTCGAGGTCGACCTGGAGAATCTCCGCGTAACGGCCGAGTTGGTCGACGGCCGCCATGCGAAATGAATCCGTGGTGATCAGGCCGACGGAAAGGCCCTCACGAAAACGGCATGATGCGGCCAGCTTGGCGATGGTCGTCGTCTTGCCGACTCCGGTGGGTCCGATCAACGCGACCACGTGCGGTCGACCCTCACGCTTCGCCGCACCGATGTCCAGAGGTTGTTCATCGATGGGAAGCAATTCATTCACTCGACGGCGGGCCGAGCGGGTGACCCGCTTGGAATCGGACACTTCGGTGCCGAGTTCCTCGGCGATCTCGATCAGGATCGTCTCCGCGATCTCCTCGCTGACTTCCTGCTCGATGAGGCGGCGATAGACCTCGCGAAGGGCTGCCGGATTGATGCGGCGCCCGAAGGACAACGGACCTTCGGCATCCTCGGAGATCGCTGCCGCGACGATCGCACGGACCGGATCCGGACCATCGCTCGAGATGTCGTGGGATGGAACCTGCTGATTGGGTTGGGGATCGGAGCCAAGCAATGCTTCGCGTTCACGAACGCGCTGTTCGGTGCCGTGTTGCTCGACCACGAAGCGACGCGCACAGTCGGAGGACGGCGCACGATTCACCCTGGCACCCTGACCGTCTTCATTGGCGGGACTTCGGTGCTCCACGGTCTTGTCGAGCGATTCACGAAGACGTGCGGTGGACTCGACGGCACGTTCGTTGCGCTCGTTGTTTCGACGCAGATCACGTTCGCGCTCCAACTTGATGGCGAGTGCCTGGGCGAGGCGCCGGGTCTTGGCTCGTTCGAAGTCCATGTCGAGCGTTTCGGAGGAGGTGGAGGTTTGTTCGACGGGTGCGTCGGACTCCCGCGAGGAGTAGACGGCGGCAGCCTGTATTCCCGGGGAGGTCGCGATTTCAGCCTGGGGAATCTCGACGGTCACTTCGATGATGCGGCGGTGCCAGAAACCGGAAAGCCCCTTGCGCTTCACGACTCGGCATTGCACGACTCTGACAGTGGACCCGAGGTCCGCCCTCGCAGCCTGAAGTGCCTGGTCCTGCGTGAATGCCTTGTATGTTCTCAGTTTCACCGGTAGTTGCCTTCCTGGCTGAGCGTCCGGTTGAGGGGGCGCGTCAGGGTCTGAACCCTGGGCATGGCATCCTGCCATGCTTCGATGAGATAATCATCCTCTGCCGGAGACCTTTCGGCAAGCCTGAAGACGCTGTTTGAAAAGGAAAGGTTTGATTTCCTGCAGGATCAGGAGACCGCTGCGGCGGGGGAATTCGGGTCACTCGCAGCGCGTACCGGCGGCGCCAGCTGAATCAGACCGAGACTTTCCATCTCAACGTCGATGATTTCATTGATGCCCAGAACCACCACATCGGGGAGAAACGCCTTCACGACCTCTCGAACCTGGGCTCGGACACCGGGACTTGCCACCACGATGGCCCGTTCCCCACGATCGACCAGGGGCCGAAGCGAGTCCACGGCCGCCTGCCCGATGGTCCCGGCAAGCTGGGGCGGGATGATGAGCGTGGTTCCGGTCGCGGTCTGCTCCTTGTAGCCACTGATCTGTTCTTCCAGAGTCGGGTCGACCGTGACACAACGAATTCTCGAGACCCCCCGCTCATCCGGCACGGCGTATTGCGCACAGATCGTCCTTCGAAGTCCGTTTCGCACGTACTCGACCAGGACGTCGGTATCCTTCGTGTGCTGTGACCACTCGGAAAGTGTCTCGAGAATGGTCTCGAGATCGCGAATGGGCACACGTTCTCGAAGCAGCGATTGCAGAACCTTCTGCAGCTCACCCGGCTTGATCTGGGCCGGAACGGTCTCTTCGACGAGCTTGGGGGCCTTTTCCTTGAGCTTCTCGATGAGATTCGAAACCTCTT
The DNA here is from genome assembly GCA_002684315.1 of Planctomycetaceae bacterium. The sequence goes on from NYVB01000024.1 coordinate 7,182, forward strand.
CTCGTGACAGCAGTTCATCCGCATGGCGTCGTGCGATCTCCACGAGGTGGGTCACCAGAACCACTCCAGGCTCGATCACCACGTAATTGGCGTTTTCAGCCCGGGTACGCTGCGCGGGGTCGATCCACACGGCTTCAAGACCGAAGACCGGCTCCACCTCCCGAACACCTTCGATCTCCGTGGTCACCACTCCGGGATCCATCGCCATGATCATGCCGGGATGAACCACACCTTCGCCGACGACCGCGCCTCGGATCCGAAGTCGGTACTGCTCGGAAGGCAGTTGCACGTTGTCTCTGATTCGAACCGGGGGCAGCACGATGCCGAGTTCGCCCGCCATATCCTCGCGCTGGCGGGTGATCTGCTCCAGAATCCCCCCCCCGCGCCCGGAGTCGACCAGCTGGACCAATCCGTACCCCAGTTCGATCTCAAGGGTGTCGACACGAAGAAGATCATCGACCGGCGGTGCCTCTTCGGCCACCGCGGTCGCCGCATGAGCGGCTTCAGCCCGGGCACGATCAGCGGTCATCTTCTTGCCCCGGACGGAGAACAGACCGAGTGCGGCAAGTGTCAGAGCCGCGGAAAGCAAGGGAAAGGCCGGCAGTCCGGTGAACGCCAGCATTCCGAGAAAGAGTGCGATCATGAAGAGCGCGGTCGGCTGTGACACCAGCTGCGCGGGAATGGCATCGCCGATCGCCTTGCCACCGCCGGCTCGAGCGACGATCAGACCCGCGGCGATCGCGACGATGAATGCCGGGATCTGGGAGACGAGTCCGTCACCGATCGACAACATTCCGAAGGTTCTCAAGGCCGATCCGACGTCGAGACCGTTGTCCATGACACCGATGGCCACCCCACCGATGATGTTGACCAGGGTGATCACGATGCCTGCGATGGCATCACCACGGACGAACTTGCTCGCACCATCCATGGCCCCGTAGAAGTCGGCCTCTCGAGTGACCTCTTCACGACGTTCGCGAGCATCCGTCTCGCTGATCAGTCCGGCGGAGAGGTCGGCGTCGATCGCCATCTGCTTGCCCGGCATGGCGTCGAGCGTGAAGCGCGCGGCCACTTCGGACATTCGGGTCGCGCCTTTGGTGATGACCACGAACTGAACGACGATCAGGATGATGAAGATGATGCCGCCGACGACGGCGTCATTGCCTGCGACGAAGTTCGCGAAGGCATCGATGACGTTGCCTGCGACACCCTTGAGTTCCTCGGGGGAGCTTCCGTCAGCCGACAGGATCAAACGCGTGGAGGCGACATTGAGCACGAGCCGAAACAGCGTGGTCGCGAGCAGCAATGCCGGAAAGACCGAAAATTCGAGAGGACGCTTCATCTGGATCGTCGTCAGAAGGACGATCGCGGCGAGGGACAGATTGGCGCAGATCATGAGATCCAGCATCAATGCAGGCAGAGGGANGACCAACACGCCGATGAGGGCGAGGAACCCGAGCGGAACGAGCAGTTCTCGTCGTCGGGCGATGGCATGCAGGATGCCGGGCAGGTTGGAACCGTCGGCTGCTTGAGCCATTCAGTGGTTCTCCGTGAATCTGTTCAGGTCATTGTTCATCCGACCGCACGTCCTTCAAGACGATACACGTAGGCCAGCACTTCCGAGACGGCCTGGTACAGGTCATGTGGAATCTCGTCACCGACCTTCACCTGTGCATACAACGCACGGGCCAGTGGCTTTCGTTCGAGAATGGGGACGGAATGCTGCATCGCGATCTGCCGAATTCTCAATGCCAGATGATCCGCGCCCATCGCGACGACCACCGGAGCCTCCATCGTCGCCTGATCCCACTGAAGGGCCACCGAAAGATGGGTTGGATTGGTCACGATCACGTCGGCCTTGGGAACGGCGGAAGAGACCCTCTGCTGAGCGAGCTGCCGGGCGAACTGCATGCGGCGCTGCTTGAGCTGAGGATCACCGTCCATCTGCTTGAATTCATCACGAACCTGCTGCTTGGTCATCTTCAGACCCTCGGTATGACGATGCTTCTGCCAGAGATAATCGAGAAGCCCCAGAATCAACAGGATGAGAGCGATGCGAAGCGCCAGCTGCATCATCAATTCACCGACCGCGAGCAAGGCCGCAGGCAGTGGAAGCATCGGAAGCAACATGACCTTGTCGTGCATGCCATTGACCGTCAGGATCACCACGCAGAGGACCAGCCCCACCTTCAGTGAATCGAGGCCGGCCTTGACGAAGGCCGACATTCCGAAGACGCGCTTGGCACCTTCAAGTGGGTTCAACTTGGAGGCCTTCGGCGTGATGGATTTCGGAGCCAGCAGAAAACCGACCTGAACGACATTGGCCAGAAGGCAGACTCCCCAGATCACGAGCATGATCGGGAGCAGCCCTGCCATGGCGGCCAGAGCACCTATTTCGACGGAATCCGCCCAGGTTCCGGGTGAGGTGTTGCGCAGCCCGGGCTCCGCGAGCACCTGTTCCAGCGCGAGACCGAGGGTGTTGAACATGGGCCCGAATCCGAACCAGACCGCGACCGACCCACCGGCCAGAACGATGGCCGAAGTGAGATCGGCACTGCGCGCCACCTTGCCCTCTTCTCGTGAATCGCGCAGCTTCTTGGGCGTGGGTTCTTCCGACTTTTCACCGAGATCTTCAGCCATTCGACACCCCCGCGTCCTGATACCAGGTCATCATCAGACCGAGGATGTCATCGATGAACTCGACGAGCACCTCGCTGAGAATCGCGATACCGGCGATGAGGGTTCCGATGCCGACCATGATTCGGATGGGAAAGCCGAGACTGAGAATGTTCAACTGAGGAACGGTCTTGGCGATGAAGCCGATCGCGACGGTTTCGAGAAAGACCAGAGCGAGCAACGGCGCGGCGACGCGCATGCCCATCTCGATCGCGGCCATGACCAGCCCGCTGAGCAGCATCGGAATTCCATCGTCGAGCTGAAGGGAACCGATCCCCACGTAGTGGTAGCTGTTCAGAACCGCGAGCACGGTCCAGTCGATGCCGCCCATGGCGATAAAGGTGACCAGTGCGAAGAGAAAGAGCATGTTCTCCAGAACATCCGCTTCCCCACCCATCGCGGGATTGTAGAACCGTGCGAATCCGAGACCCATCTGCTGAGCCATGACCAGCCCGCCGGTCTGCATCGCGAACAGTGGAATCAAGGCGATGAATCCGATCAAGGCACCGACGACGATCTCCAGCGCCAGAGACGCCATCAAGACCCACAGTCCCATGTTTTCGGAGCCGGCCAATGCTCCGGAAGCGCTCAGCACCGGCATCGCGGCGGCCGCCATTCCAATGAAGAAGAGAATCTTCACTCGACCGACGATGACGGGCGAGCCGAAGACCGGAGCGAAGAGGGCGAGCCCTCCCAGGCGTGCCGCAACCAGCAGAAGCGGCAGCACCGTGGCACCCAGTCCGGTCATCGCGGTCGTCATTGAAGCGGTGTCTTGCACGCTCGAGTCAGCCTCCGAACATTCGCTCGGCGAAGACCGAGATCTGTGAACCGATCCAACCCAGGAGCAGGATCGCGACAAGGACCATCGCCACGATCTTGGGGACGAACGCAAGTGTCTGTTCCTGAACCTGCGTCACGGCTTGCAGCAGGCTGATGACGAGACCGACCACCAGTCCGGCACCGAGAATCGGGGCCGACACAAGCAGGGTGAGCATCAAGGCTTCTCTGACGAGTGCGAGATTTTCAGTGTCCATGCGACAACCCTTGAAGAAGAAGCTAACCACCGAGGCCCGGTGAGACCCCGGACATCAGCTGGAACGTGACCAGATCCCATCCATCCACCAGGACGAACAGAAGCAGTTTGAACGGAAGGGAGATGAGCACCGGCGGAAGCATCATCATTCCCATCGAGATGAGCAGACTGGCGATGACCATGTCGATGACGAGAAACGGAAGGTAGATCTTGAATCCAAGCAGGAAGGCCGTCTTCAACTCACTCAGGATGTACGAAGGAACAAGCGTCAGAAGATCGATGTCGTCGGTGGTCATCGCCTCGGGATCGATCGGCTCGGACTGAGCATCACGTCGAAATCCCTCGATCATCCAGACGGTCTCCCAGTTTCCGGTGTGATCGATCTGGTCGAACATGAAATCGCGCAAGGGCATCTTGGCACGATCCCATGCGGCGATCTGATTGACGGGCATCGACTGACTTTCGGCCGTTTCCGCAAGGTATGGTTTGATTCCGGCGTCATACATTCTGGAGAACGTGGGCGACATCACCACCAGAGTCAGAAAAAGACTCAGGCCGACGATGATCTGACTGGGTGGCAGCCCCTGGGTTCCCAAAGCCTGTCGAAGCAGACTCAGCACGATGACGATTCGCGTGAAACAGGTGCAGAGAATGAAGACCGAGGGGACGATCGCAAGCACGGTCAGAAGGACCACGATGTTCAGACTCGTGGAAAGACCGCCTTCGAGTCCCAGCTCGCTGGCCGCCTGCTCGACCGCACCGATGGGATTCTCAACCAGAATCGCGCCGCCGCCCGGAGGCGTCGCCGAAGCGTCAGCCGTCGCGAACAGGAGCACAGTCGCAGTGACGAGCAGCAAGAGGATCGGTGAACGGGAAAGGCCCTGACTCACGCAGCACCTCCGGTGAGTCGGGAGCGTTTTCGCTGCGTGAGATCGACGGTTTCGGCCACGAACCCGGGCATCCCATCCACCGGTTCCAACGAGGACGCCTTCGAATCCGCTTCGAGTGAGGCCTCGAAGGAAGGTGCGAAGGACTCCTCGGCCTTCACGCGTTCCTCACCGGTGACGCGAGCTCGAATGTCGGCCACTTCGTCACGATCAGTCAGCTCTGAAAGCGTGGTCATCGAACCGGAGGCCTGATGGACGACCAGGATGCGTCGCCCCACTTCGAGCAGAACGACATGCTCGCCCCGGGCCACCGGATACCGAGCCAGGATGGAGGCGACACCCTCGGGTGCACGAACCCGGGCGAGAAGACCCCGGGCCGCCCCTGACCCGGAGGACTTTCGAATGAGGGTGCGCAGAACCCAGATCAGAAGGAGGACACCGGCAAGACCGCCCCCCACCTGAAGAACATCCTGAGCACCACTTCCATTGACCTTGCCCATCTCACTGGTGGGCGCGCTGTCTTTTTGCGCACCCGGCAAGGGCAGCGCAGACCACCTCGAAGCGGTCTCCACTGCATCGGACGCCCCTGAAGCCGATGCCGCGGTGGTGTTCGTGGTCGTCTCAACGGTCGTCGGGGAGACGACGGGATCGGAGACCGCCGTCGGCTGAGCCACCGAGTCTTGAGTGCGCGCGAGATCCGAAAGGCGAAGTGGTTTGAGCTCGGTTGCATCCTGCGCGGCAGCGGCACCGACGAATGCGGCAAGCACACAGGTTGCGATGGTGCTGGTCACGCGATGCGGAAAAATGGTGTTCATGACTTGAGCCTTGTGTTCTCGCAGTCGGTGGACTCGAGAAGCGTTGTCGTGTCTGGTGTGAGCGTGAGATGGCCTGATGCCGGCGAGAGCGTGTCAGGTCGACCGGGCGGGCGATTCAACGATTTCACTGACTCGAATGCAGAAGTTCTCGTTCAATACGAGGACTTCACCACGAGCGATTCTTCGACCATTGACATAGATGTCGACGGGATCACCGGCGGCCTTGTCGAGTTCGACCACGGCATCGGACGAGAGACGAAGCACGTCCTCGACGAGCATCTTGGTACGGCCAAGCTCGATTCTGACTTCAAGCTGAACATCATCAAGCAGTCCGATGGATTCATCCACGCCACTGGCACCGGCTTGCGCCGCCAGGTTTGGAAGATCGGGTGCGCCCAGAGCATCCGCACCGCCGGATCGATCGGCCGCCTGGCTGACCCGACGCACGGCTTCCGCGGTGCCTTCGACCGCCTTTTCAGCATCGTGTGATCCTGAAGACTGGGTCGAGACCTCGGGAGGGACTGCACCAGGGCTGTTTTGAGGTGTGGTGTGCCCGGTCTCAACCGGGGACGAGGGAGTCGGGTTGCCGGAAGATTCAGGCACCCCTCCTGGGGAATTCGGTTCGTTCATCGTTGGCTCCGCCGTGATACCCCGGCATCCTGCCGGGGTGCGCAATCTTTGCGCATCTTCTGCATCGGAAGAAAGGGTCTACGCGCTGCAGA
>NYVB01000025.1 GCA_002684315.1 Planctomycetaceae bacterium
TGTGGCACTGGCGGAACTTGCATCAACGATCTCCGTGGCGTCATCCATTGCGGATGGTGGCACTCTGAGAGACTTGAGCAAAGCGGAGGCCAGTTGCATGTCCTCTTCTGACTTCATCGCTGCGAAAATGCTGGTGCGTGTTCCTGGTCGCATCGCTCGGAGGTAGTCGACGGCATCGGCCATCTGGCCGTCACCGCACATGAGGACCAGATACTCCTTGGATGATTTGGCAGGAAGCGATTCGAGCAGTTTGGTGACGCGGGTGAACTCGACCAGTTCCTCGGCGGTGCGACGCTCGGTGCGAGCCGCCTCGAAGGCGTTCAGACGACGCTTGAGATCCGCTTCCCGAGCGGCCAGTCGGCGCTCGAAGTCGAGCAGCTCCGTCCGATCACGTTCAAGATCCGATCGAAACCGACGTTCCATCCGCTGGCGATGCATCTCGATGGCTTCCAGGGAATCGATCGGTTGATTGCTTCCTGCGGGAAGACGCATGAGTGAAGCCTCTTCCTGCGCCATCTCCAATGCGATGGCGTCCGCTTTTTCGGCAGCGAGCCGCTCGGAGCTTTCCTCTTCGATCGGCACATGAAAGATCAGTCGAGTCCGGTCGAGACGTTCGTTGTCCATGCGACCGGAACCGAAGAGCCAGACCACGAAGCATCCGAGGGCGATCAGATTCATGACCGCCAGAAACGAGACGATATTCCACACTTTTGTCATGGCATCCATTCCTTCTGCGCGTGCGACGCAGCGACAGCGAGCTCATCGAGGAGAGCGACTTCCCTGCGATCCTGTTCACGCAACCATTCAGCGTGCCTTTTTTCCTTGAGCATTTCGACGGCACGACGTTTGGCTCGTGCCGCCTGATGAAGAATTCGGGCGGTTTCGATCTTTCGCGCAAGACCGGCGAGAGCGATCGCCGCACCCTGCGCCTCACGCATGACCCCGAAGGCCGCGTGAGTCTGCAGCCGGAGGCGACGAACATCGACCATGCCGACGAGATCCTCTCGCATGGATTGTTTCCCGTCCTCGATCGCCATCTGATGACGTCGAAGTCGTTCATCGATCTCGGCCTTCTCGCGCATGAGAAGAGCCATCTCACGTTGTGCAGACTGTTCCTCACGAAGCCTGAGGTCGAGCAACGATTGAAGTTTGAACGTGAAGATCGCCATCAGCGACCACCTCCCATCGGAGGCTGGACCTGCGACTGCAGCTGGTTGTTGGTGGCCTTGGCAAGCTGGGCCCGCATGGAGTCGATGAGACCGTGCATCTCCAGAAGGACCCGACAGGTCCTGGGGAATTCATAGGATTCCGACGAGGCCTGTTGCAGGAATCCGTTGAGCTCGCCCTTGAGCGCGAGAGCGATGTCGACGTCGGGATCGCTTCCGGGCGCGTAGGCTCCGATGGAGACCAGTTCCTCGGCTCCGGCAAGTGCGGCGAGCAGCTTCAGTACACAACGCCGAGCGGCGAGAACGTGTTCATCGGCGAGACGGTCAGCGGCACGGGAGATCGAGGCCAGTGGATCGATCGCGGGATAATGGCCTTTTCGGGCAAGATCGCGCGAGAGGACCAGGTGTCCGTCGAGGATTCCCTTTGCCGCATCCGCCACCGGATCCGCGAGCTCGTCACCCTCGACCAGCACGGTGTAGATGCCGGTGATCGAACCACTTCCTCGCAGGCTTCCCGCTCTTTCGAGGATTCTAGGAAGCATGGCGAACACGCTCGGAGTGAATCCCTTGGTGGCTGGTTGCTCACCGACGGCGAGCCCGATCTGTCGTTGCGCATGCGCGAAACGCGTCAGGGAGTCGACCGTCAACATCACGTGCATCCCTTGATCGCGGAAATGCTCGGCGACACTCATCGCCATATAGCAGGCACGCACTCGCATCAGGGGACTCTCGTCTCCGGTGGCGACGACCACGACGGAACGCGCCAGACCCTCGGGACCGAGCGTCTCCTCGACGAATTCGACGACTTCACGTCCTCGCTCGCCGACCAGTGCGATGACATTGACTTCAGCACTGGTGTTTCGCGCGATCGAGCCGATCAGCGTGCTCTTGCCCACGCCGGGACCCGCGAAGACGCCAAGTCGCTGACCACGACCGATGGTGTGCAGACCATCGATGGTTCGAATGCCGGTTGCGATGGGATCGTTGATGGTGGTTCGTGAAAGCGGACTCGTTCGTTGCGGGTGCAGAAGTCGGGTGCTCAATCCGGTGGGTGCCTCGCGTCCGTCGATCGGACGACCGAGTCCGTCGATGGTCCGCCCGAGCAGCGCCGTGCCGACCGGAACCGTCGCTGAATTCCGTTCTCCGATGCAGCAGTCACCGGGGGAGATCCCACCCGACTCGTCGTAGAGCATCACGATCGAGGCATCGCCCTGAAATCCCACGACCTCGCCACGAATCGGATCGCGCGTCTGAGCGCGTGACTCGATTCTGACGATCGATCCCACCGGAATGCGCAACTGATCGACGATCACGGTCAGCCCACGAATGCTTTGAACGCGCCCCATCACCGCACGAGACTGCAGTCCCTCGATGGTCTCCCGGGCAGCCTCGAACAGACTCATTTCTGAACCTCGGGAACGAGTGCTTCCGCGATGCGGGCGACCTGCGTCTCGACCGTCGCATCGACCGCACCCTGCGGGGTCGAAACGATGCAGCCACCTCGAGTGACCTGTTCGTCCTCGAAGAGTTCGAGATCCGTGGTGAGCGCGGCCTTCTCGAGAATCCCGGGAAGTGCGTCTGAAATCACGGCGCGGTCGAGGGGATTGATGGACAGTCTGACCTGGGAGGGTCGACCGATGATCTGAAGAGCCTCGCTGACCTGCGCGATGCAGACGGACTCGTCGCATTCGACCACCCGATGCACGACGCGCGCGGCGATGTCGACTGCGAATCGGAGCACGTCACGACGCGCCTCCTCGAAGAGACGTTCGCGCTCCGTTCCGAACTGTTCGAACTGTTCGATCCATGCGGGCACGAGCTTTTCGATGATCTCCGAATAAGGGCCGACCGTCTGAGCGAGTGCTTCAGCGTGGCCGGATTCAAGTCCGCTGGCGCGACCGGCGTCCTGCCCTTCCGCGAATCCGAGCGCCCTGCTCTCGTCGAAGACACGCTGACGATCGACTTCGATCTCACGACGTGCGGACGCCTGCATCGCCTCGACTTCCGCACGCGCGGCGGCGATGAGAGACTCCGCTTCGGCACGGACGTCGCCCATGTCGAGGGCAACCGCACGGGAACCGACGTTTCGGGCGTTCTGATTGCGGATCAGGGGCATGAAAGCTCACTCTCGAAAAAAGACGTGAAAAACGAACTCAGACGACCACGTCCTGGGTGCCACCACGACCACTGATGACGATCTCTCCGGAATCCTCGAGTCGCCTGACGATGTCGACGATCCTCTGCTGTGCCGCCTCGACGTCGGTCAGTCTGACCGGACCCATGAATTCCATGTCCTCCTTGATGACCTCGGCGGCACGGGCGGACATGTTGGTGAAGATCTTCTGCTGGAGATCCTCGCTGGCGGTCTTGAGGGCGAGACAGAGCTCGTCGTTGTCGACTTCCTTGAGAACCGACTGAATCCCCTTGTCGTCGACGAGATTGATGTCCTCGAAGACGAACATGAGACGACGGACCTCTTCGGCAAGATCGGGATGATCCGATTCCATGCCCTCCATGATGGAACGTTCCGTCTGACGATCGCAGAGGTTCAGAATCTCCGCGACGGTGGAGGTGCCGCCAGCCCTGTCCATCGAATGCGTGAGCATGTTCGAAAGACGACTTTCAAGGCCCGCTTCGACTTCCTGAATCACCAGAGGATTGGTCTGCTCCATCGAGGCGACGCGCTGGACCACTTCGATCTGCTTCTCGGGAGGAAGACCCACCAGAATCTCGGAAGCCTTGTGGTGAGGAAGATGGGAAACGATCAAGGCGATGGTCTGGGGATGTTCGTCCTGGATGAAGGTCAGGAGGTTTTCACTCTCAGCCTTCTGGAGAAAGGCGAACGGAGCTTTCTGTGCCCCACGACGGATGTCTTCGAAGAGTTTTTCGGCCGTTTTCGGATCGAGAGAATCCCGGAGGAGCGTCTTTGCATAATCCAGTCCACCTTCCTTGAGCGCTCCGGAGGAGACGCTGAGTTCATAAAATTCGTTCACCACGCTCTGACCAAGTTCGGATGGAACGGACTCGATCGATGCCAGAACCCTCATCACTTCCTCGACCATCTCCGAGGGCAATTCACGAAGCAGGCCGCCGGCCGACTCCTGATCCAGCATGAGCAACAGAACCGCGGCCTTGGTGGGACCGTCGAGTTCAGTCGGATCGTTTGGCAATTTCTGTCCTGGTCGCATGAGGCTCCTTCGACGTTCAACCGGCCTGGCGAATCCACTGTTTGACGAGTACCGCAGCCTCGGAGGGCTCCCGAACGACCATCTCATTCAACTGCCCGAGCATCTGCTTTCGACGCAGTTCGGTCTCATCGACCTCACGTGCTTCGAGGGGCGCATCGACTTCGGATGCCTCCCCGAGCACCACGTCTCCGGCGGCATCGAGCGTGGGCACCTGTCCCAGAAGTTCCTCGGCGGTCGGCAGCGGTTCGGTCTTCGAAGCGCGCCTGGCCATCATGAACATGGCTCCGATGCCAAGCACGGCGAGTCCACCCAGCAACCAGGTCCGGACCCCGAGAGGTTGATTGCCCGCCACAAGCGCCACCCCACCGATGCCCGCAGTCAGTCCGGAGCCGACTCCGGCTTCGGAAACGGCGAAGGCGCCGTGCCCGAAGAGCACCGTGACGTCTCCGGGAACCACATCCCCCTTGAGATTGCTTGCCGGTGGTGGCGTCTGCAGCATCATCGAGATCGCATTCGCGAATTCGACGTCGACCAATGCCTTCAGCTCATCGAGCTGCTGAGGCGTCGGTTCCGTGCTTGAAGCCGATTCCGCGACGAAACGTTCCCTGAGATACATGTAGGGGACGTTGAGCACCGCACTCAGCTTGTAGACATAGCCACCTGGATTCTCGATCGCGATGTCGACGGCATCGACGATCACGTCATTGTCGAAATCCTCGGCCTCGAGCTCCGCGAAGTTCTGCGCGGAGGAGACACCAAGGGGCTGGTTGGCACGAGTCGCGACGTTCGAACCAAAGCCGGGCCGGCCGCCTCCGGACGCACCACGCTGCTTCATCAACTCACTGGCACCACGCTTCGACGCGGTGACGGGATCGCCATGTTCGCGCCCCGATTCGAATGAGCTGCGCGGCTCGGCGAGCGCGGACACCGCCACGCGAAGACCGTCGATGGCGAGGACTTCACGGATCTGCTGTTCGTAATGCGTCTCGACGCCCCGAGAGACGCCGTCCAGCTGTGCGGCGGCACCAGCGCCACGATCATCACCGGCGAAGAGCGTGCCGGCCTGATCACTGACCGTCACATTGGACACGTCCATGCCTGAGACGCCCGAGGCGACCAGATTACGGATCGTCCTGGCCTGGCCGGCACTCAACGGTCCATTGAGCGTGGACACGGTGATGCTGGCGGTGGCGGGAAAGAAGGAGCGCCCGGGACCGCGGATCTGATTCGGTTCATCGATGGCGATCTGCGCATCGTTGACGAATTCAAGATTGGTGACCATGACCTTCAACAGCGTCATCGAGAAACGTCGTTCACGCTGACGCTGGACTTCCGGAGAATCCCAGATCGAACTCGTGGCCTCGTCCTTCATCATGGCATCCCAGTCCAGCTCGCTCGGTGGAACGCTGGACTCGGTGGCAAGTCTCACCTGAATGACCTGACGATCGGACTCATCCACCAGGATGCGGCCAGCATCGTCGGTGGCGTACTTGATGCCCTCACCGTCGAGCCAGACCTTGGTGGCATCGAGTGCCGCGGCCCGAACGCGCAAGGGAGCCTTTTCCGTGCCGCCGGCATACTGCCCGACGAGGAAAAGCCCCATGACCACGATGACCATCAGACTGCCGATGAAAAGACGAGAAGAGGCCGAGAGCTCGGAGAGCCGCTCAGCCAGACGATTCCATTGTGCTTTAAATGCCTGCAACGCGTGGCCTCCATGCCTCGCAGCTGACGATATGTCGCGCCGCCTTCCGATCCTCGGAAGTGTCGTCCTGACAACCACGACGCGAACAGATCATTTCACGAAAATGAAACCCCGAAGGGTCGCATCACACTCTGAGGTTCTTAACCTCTTCGTAGGCATCCACCAGCTTGTTTCGGACTGCGAGCACCATCTTGAAGGCGGTATCAGCCTTCTCGGTGGCGATCATGACCCCTTCGAGGTCATCTCGACGGCCTGCCACGAGATCCTCAGCGGCGACATCAGCTTCAGCCTGAAGGCGGTTCACTTCCGCCAACTGGCCTTTCAGCTCATCAACGAAGCTCTTGCCGGTACCACCTGGACCAAGCGCCGAGCCGGGCTTGGCCTTGGAGGTGATCGGGCCGATCGAGCCCGGTCCGTTGCTTCCACTGATATGTCCGATCGGGTCGTGCATGGTCATCGTCCTGTCGCGGGGGTGTTCCCCACACTGATGTGATTCCTCACAGTGTTCTTATCGGTCACACGGACGGAATCCGTCCACAGACATTCTCGTTCTCTCAAGCAAGAAGTTGAAGTGCCCCATCGATCATTCGCTTGGTCGCGTCCGCGACGGAAATATTGGCTTCATAACTCCGAAGAGCCTCCATGGCATCAGTGAACTGAGCCACTTCATTCACCTCGGGCACCTCGACGAGACCTTCGTCATTGACCCGCCCCGCTGCCCTGGCAGCCTCGAGCACCGAGGTCGGAATGTTTTCGGAGGGATCACTGGGATCCGCCCACCGAAAGCTGTCCATCCGCTCCACACGCGCCGTCACCCCGAGTTGATCACCGGTCGTCACGTCTCCAGTGGAGAACAGGACGGCCCGCGCTTGAAACGGAGCGTAACTGCCGTCGGCTGCGAGCAATGTATCCTTGTTGGCAAGATTGTCGGCAATCGCGGTCATCCTTGTCCGCTGAGCGACCAGGCCTGATGTCGAAATATCCAGTGCGCCGAACATTCGAAACTCCTAACGGGTCAGGGGCCCTCCGGGCCCGGTGGTTCAAATCCGCTCGCTGATGGCCATTTCAATCATGCGAAACCGATTGCGCATGAGCTGGGTGGCCGCCTTGAAGGCAAGCAGGTTCTCTGAAACATCCTGCATGATGCGTTCCAGATTGCGATCATTCTTGTCATGGAACATCAAATTCTCACTGAGGGCGCTGGGGTCGAGGACCACCCTGCCATCCTGAGTCTTCGTGAGAGGCCCTTGCCCGGTGATCTCCAGCGAACCCCGCCCGCTGACCCCGTCGGTCCTCCGAGCATCGATGGCACGACCGATTTGAGCCTGAAAAGCCTTTGGATCCGCATCCATCGGGGTGTATCCAGGCGTGTCCATGTTGGCCACATTGCCCGCGATCAAGCGTTGACGAGCGGCGGTGAACCGCGCAAGCGCCTCGATCGCGGGAAGAGCTCCGCCATCGGTCAGACCGTTCAGTGGCATGTTCCGTACTCCATGACTTGGGTTCCATTCGAAGAATCTGCACATCGAGTGCCCGTTGAAATCGGCCTGAGCCGGACCGGAGACCGCAATCCTTGCCGCTGACGGCGCAGAATCTGCCGTTACAGCGACTCGGGAACGATCAGATCTTCCTTCCAACGCTTCAACTTCATGCCAAGTGTCCTCACCCCGATCCCAAGGGCGCGGGCGCTTTTCTGACGGTGACCACGGTTCGCCTCGAGGGTGGCAAGGATCGCTTCACGCTCGATGTCCGCCAGTGTCAACCGACCATCGCACGCCATGAACCGCCGCATGCGGGAGAGCTCACCTCCGGCAAGCGCTTCTTCGACCGCCTCCTCGTTCGCCGAAGCGATGTCGGAAGGTGTCGGCGCAGCCTCGGCAAGTCCGCCATTGGCCTGCGGAAGCTTGGGTTCGAGCGTCGACGTGGGCATCTGCACGGATTGACTGGCGAGCCAGGGGCGCACCAGAGCACCCTCGATGTCGTCACCTCGGGACAACACCGCCGCACGCTCGCAGATGTTCTGCAATTCACGGACGTTGCCGGGCCAGGCATAGAGTTCGAGACACTGCATGCCCTCATCGGTGAATCGCTTGGGCTGGCGGCCCTCCCGATCGGCGACCAGACGAAGGAAGTGTGCGGCAAGTTCCGGAAGATCCTCGACGCGCTCGCGAAGTGCAGGCATCGAAAAGGGAAGGACGTTCAACCGGAAGAACAGATCGCCACGAAAGCGCCCTGCTTCGACTTCAGACTCGAGATCGCGGTTGGTGGTCGCCAGAACCCTGACGTCGACGACCTGAGTCCGAGACGAACCGACCCGTTCAAAGGCCTGTTCCTGAAGAACGCGCAGCAGCTTCGCCTGAAGCTCAAGTGGCATCTCACTGATCTCATCGAGAAGCAGCGTGCCACCATCGGCGAGCTCGAAACGGCCCTTGCGCATCTTGTCGGCACCGGTGAACGCACCCTTTTCATGTCCGAACAATTCACTCTCGAGCAAGGCCGGGCTGAGCGCCGCGCAGTTCACGGCAAGAAACGGCGCTTCGCTTCGGGGGCTCGACTCATGGATCAGACGGGCGGCGACTTCCTTGCCGGTTCCGCTTTCACCGTTGATCAGAACCGTGGAGTGACTTTCCGCCACCAGCGCAAGACCGTCCTTGAGATCGGTCATCCGTGGCCCCGAACCGATCATGCCACCGCCCTGCCTCCGAGGCCCGCTCAGACGAGCACTGGCCTTGAGCACCTGATTCTCCTTGACCACACGGCCGTGCTTGAGCGCCCGTTCGACCGCAAGTTCGAGCTCATCGCCCGAAAACGGCTTGGTCACGTAGTCGAACGCACCCTGACGCATCGCACCGACGGCAGTCTCGATCGTGCCGTACGCGGTCATGAAGATCACGGGAATACCGTCATCAAGTTTGAGGATCTCCGCCAGCAGCTCAAGGCCGTTCATGCCCGGCATCTGAAGATCGGTCACCACGATGTCGGGACGTTTGCCCGCGACCTTTTCGAGCGCCTGCTCTCCACCACTTGCGGCCACAATCGTGTGCCCGCGACGGCCCAGAAGCGTCGCGACGCTGTCGCGCATCATTTCCTTGTCGTCGACCACCAGGATCCTGCTCATGTCGTACTCCGATTGGATTCGTAATTGTCAATTCGATCCAGGACCGCTCCGGAGAGCGAGATGCCTGAATCTTCATTCGCCGAGTGCTGCTCGGCGGGAAAACTCAAGATGATTCGTGCACCAGGATCGGCATCCTCGATGGACAACGTTCCACCGTGGGCATCGACGATCCGATGGACGATCGCGAGCCCGAGCCCGGTGCCGGTCTCCCGCGTGGTGAAGAATGGGTTGAAGATCCGCTCGCGAAGTTCCGCTGGAATCCCCAGACCGTTGTCTTCGACGATGAAACGAAGATGTTGGAGTCGACCACCCTCGGTCGAAGTGCGAAGCATCGCCTGATCGACCGTCAGCCGGATGCTGGGGTGGGCGACGTTCTCCGAGACCAGGGCCTCGCACGCGTTGCGCACCACGTTGGTCAACGCTTGAATGACCGGTCCGGGATCGACCAGGGCAAGCATCTCGGGATCGACCTTGCAGTCGACGGCCACCGAGCCACCCCCGAAGAACGGACTGTTCGCTGCGAGCGCCTGATTCACCAGATCCTCGGCGAGACATTCCCTCACGGCCATCTTGGTGTCACGCGCGAAATTCAGAACATCTCCGACGATCGAGTCGAGCGTTCGGATCGATCTTGAAACCTTGTCACAGAGAACCTCCGCATCGGAATTCCCTTCGACGTCCTCCTTCAGGATGCCGACGTTCAAAGCCATCGCACCCAGAGGATTTCTGATCTCGTGGGCGATTCCCGCCGCCATCTCGCCCAGTGCCGCGAGGCTCCTCGAACGCCGCAGGCGCTCGTTCGCCTCTTCAAGCTCAGTCTTGAGACTCGCGACTTCGGCACGAAGAACATCATGGGTTCGTTCGAGCTGGGAGGTGATCTCGGTGAAGGACTTCACCAGCTCGCTGAAATCGGATTGCGAAATCGAATCGAGCAGTGAATCAGAAGAGGTTTCAACCGGCAGGGAGCTCATGACCTTCNCCCCTCCCTGTCTGAGAAACGCGCGGAGGGCTGGCTGTTGGTCGCGGGCTTGTAGGCNTCTCGAGCCACCAACGTCGTGTTCGCCTGACGCAACTGACCACCAAGATCACGAGTCAGTTCGGACATCAGCGCCTCCGCCTTCCGATCGGCTTCGAGCACCGCCTGAAGCTTGCCGTCGAGTGTCCGTACCAGGTCGCTCACGGCCGGGTCATCCTTGGAGGACCCGAGCAATGCCGGGACGCGTTCGGAGACATCNACCATCGATTCGATGACGCGCGAACGCTCCTCGACCAGGCGTGTGATTCTCTCCACGTCGCGTGATTCGAGCACGGTTTCCTGAGAAGGAAGTGCTTCGATCAACTCATCGAGCTGACCTGAAATGGATGTGAGCAGATCGAGAACTTCACTCATTCGGTCACCCCCGCACGGATCGAACGCATCGGACGCCGCTCGAGCCAGACCTGCCACGAGCCACGGTCGAATCGAGAGGCGGGGAATCCAAAGGCCTCCTCGGGAAGCTGCTGAAGCCGAAGCTCCGCGCGCCGATGAGCCTTTCGGGCCTTTGCCGCATCACCCAGCGCGCTCCAGCACTCGTCGAGTCGGACCAGAGCGTCGAGCGACGTGGCTTCGGTTCGGTAACGTCGTTCGATCTCTTCGTACATGGGAACGCACAGCTCATGCCTGCCGAGATCGAAGACCGCATCGGCACGTCCCACGAAGGCATCACGAAGCATGTCGGAATCAAGNGAAGTCATCGAATCGGACGCCCCCTCGACCAGAATCTGGATCACCAGTCCGAACGACTCGGCGGCGGCCTCCGTGTGCGACACGAATCTTTCAAGCGCCTCTTCACGTTCGAGCGCACCGAGGCCGGTGTTCTCGTGTCGTTTGCGATGCACGGCCGCGGTTTTTTCATGCGCGCACCCCAGTAGAAACGCAAGGTTCGGCACCCGAGGATCATCGGAGTAGCGCCGGATCGTCGCATCGATCATCGAGATCGCGGCACTGCCGGCATCCATCTCGTAGAGCAAACGGCTCAAGGCGAACCGTGCTTCCTGGTATTCGAGAGCTTCGGGACCGATTCCCGCGACACCGGTGACGATGGGTTCAAGTCGGGAACGGGCTTCCTGAGGACGTTCGAGCGCCACCAGGCAACGCGCGCTCTCCACGCGAGCGGAAGCGCTGTAGACACCGCTGCCGTGGACTTCGACGAGTTCATCGTACGCCTCGAGAGCGGCTTCGAATTCAAGTTGCGAATGCAGGACCTTGGCATACCGATAGGCGATCTCCGCACGCCTGGAATCATCACGCCCGGTCACATCCAGGTAGCCGAGATAGGCTTCGACCGCACGTTCGCGATCCGCACCGAGATCGAAACAACGACCCGATGCCGCCTGAGCCCGTGACCAGTTTTCGGCACCTTCATCGAGACCGATGAATCGAACGGCCAGTCGACCGTACAGTTCTCCCGCACGACGGAAGTGAACCGAAGCGCGACGGCGGTCGTCGGAACCGATCGAATCCATCGCGATCGAGAAGAGCGGTTCGAGGTCCTCCTTTTCGTGCCCGAAGACGGAGGCGGCAAGCACGCGATGCGCGCGGGCCGCGTACTCCAGCACGTCGTGATCCGAATCGAGCGTGCCACTCTCCTCGAGAATGTCGGAGAATCCAATGGCATCCTGCGGGCGGGCCTCGATGACGGCCGCACGCACCTGCTCACCGAGCGAGGAGCTGAGCTTGGCACCAAGGGGATCATCGGGACCGGAAAGCCCGGCAAGCACTGTTTCATAATCAGCCAGCGCACCGGGGNGGTTTCCAAAGGCCGCGTGGGCCTCGGCGCGAAGAAGCGACACTTCAAGACGCACCGCCGGATCGGGGTTTCGAGCCAGAACAAGATCGAAGCCCGCGATGGCATCCTCGAAATTACGCTCCGACATCTGCAACCAGGCCATGCCCGCTTCCGCTCTCGAGTGCTCGGGCTCTCCGGGCGCCAGTGCCTCGAGCGCCACGTCGAGCGCGGTTCGGGCGGCTTCGTTTTCACCGGAGGCAAGCCAGAGACGACCGAGGACCGAGTGCAAGGGACCGATCCAATCGGCACGAACCAGTTCCGAATCAGGCGCGGAATCGGCCATGCGCGCATCAAGTCGGCGCATGCCACGCAGGAGGTGATCAAGGCCATCGTTGACCAACGCGGAATCACGTCCGGTTTCCGAGAGTTGGAGTCTGAGATCCGCCGCGGTGAACAAGGACCAGGCAGCGTCCGCACCAGCGACCTCGGGCGACGTCGAAGATTCATCCAATTGACGAAGCAAGCGAGGGACAAGCCCTTGCTCCCCAGCCTTGGCACGAGCCACCAGAAGTCTCAGAAGACGCTGCCGAACCTCGGCAGGCGTGTCGACGCCGTGCCCGGACTCGAACCCGGCGAAGGCCGCGTCGTACTGCCCCAGCGCAGCCAGCGCGGAGGCTCGGCGTGCTTCCTGCTCGGGCGAGAGCGACAGCCCGCAGGCCTGAGCGCCTTCGTATGAACTGAGCACACGTTGATCGTTTCTCAAACGCTCGGGCTGGCGAGACTCCAGATCGGCTTGCGCCAGGAGAATCCTGCCCTCGAAGACGTCGTGCACTCCCGTGTCATCGGCTGCTCTGACCGCCTTGGCAAGGATCACTCGAGCCTCATCCAATCGCCCTTCGACGATTCGCTGCTGCACGAGTTCGAACAATGCCTCCGGATCGGCACCNGAGCCTCGAGCACCCTTCAGGGCGAAGAACCCCGCCGCGATCAGAACCGTGCTGAGAAGAATGACGGGAACCTGCCACGCAGACCCCCAGGAGGCCGCCGTGACCTGAGACACCACCTCGCCAGAGCCCTCGCTGGAAGTGGGCGTCTCCGATGAGACAGCTTCAGTCGAGTCGTCCTCGAAGGGAGTGGTACTTGATTCTGTTCGCCGGACTTCTCCCGAGATGGGGGAAGTCTCTGGCCCGCTTGACCTTGCGTCGTGCATGAGATCCTCTCAAGGCCCATCCTTCGATGGACTGCGACGTCACGGCACATCCTGTGCCGCACTTCTTTATCGGCGAGCCGGTTCGAAAGGCTCCAACATGAGCGNGAAACTTCGGCAGAAATTGCCCGAAGAGCGAAAAACGCTCCCGCGGCTGGACAACTCGGGCCGGGATCATGTCATTCAGAATCCGGCATCTTTCGCGTAAGTCGTGCGTCAGCAACGACCGTTCGCGAGACGGACTCGGGAATTCCCTGACGAGCGGGTGACAGAAGACAGAAGACGGCGAGGATCGGNGCGAAGAGCACCACGCCCTTGAAGAAGGTGCGCAGAAGAACTGCTCTCGCCCGAGGCGCGGAGCCATCACTGGCCAGGACACATCCACCGAAGAGACGCTTCCCAAGGGAGCGACCGAACCAGAGCTCCGACAGACAGCTGTGCAGAAGTGTGCTGCCGATCACCACCAACCCGGGAACACTCAAGGCGAACTCGACGTTCCAGATCGGAAGGACATCCGTCCTNGGCGCTTCGATGCCGAGGATCACCACCAGCGCGACGCCGGGCATCAGATCGACACAGAAAGCCAGAAGCCTTCGACCGATCGAGAGCGGTCGCACTCCCATCAACAAAGGAAGATCCGGGGGCTCGGTCGGCTGGAGGAAGATGATGGCAAGAAGAGCGGCGACGACCATCATGCCCAGTACCGGGAGATGGATCCATTCCTGGACCTCCAACGGAGGCGCGGCCCATGACACCGCGGGCCCCTGCTCCCCGGTCAGAGAATCGATCTCGCTCACCAGAACCTGAGTCTTTTCATCGGTGGAGAGAATCATGATCCTTCCACCCAGACCCGCGATTCCCCAGGCTCCTTCGGGGACGGGGTAGGTTCCCAGCCGAAGCACGGTCCCTCCGCGGGTCATCACCAGTTCGAACTGGGCACGGCCGGACTCAGGATCNAGCGTCGACGTCGTGAGCGCGAAGATGAGTCGATTCTCACCGCTCGCCACCCGAAGAAGGCTGGCGTACGAGAAGTCCATGACCTGCTGGGTCCAGCCCGAGTCGGACTGGAGATGGAGCGTGGCTGTCCCGTCGGGCGAACTTGAAAGCAGNGCGAGCCGATCCCCTTGTGAAGGAACGACTCTCTGCTGGTCGAGGCGTTTCAGTGAGTCGGGGCCATCGACCACCGACCATTGATAGGCTCGCTGCTCCAGAAGTCGTGCGCCCTCATCGCCAGAAGCATCCTGCACACCACGTGTTCGAGTGATTCCCTTCGCAGCCTTCATGCTGGGAAGCTCGAGCACCGCCGGGNCGTCGGTGGTGCTCACGAGGCCACCGAAACCATCCAGAAAGGGNACACTGGCCAGGGAATCCCAACCGCTCAGAGGAAGTTCGTAATAGGTTCCAGTCGCCTCGTTGCGCTGAACTTCGATGGACACCAGATCCATCGAGTCCATGGTCGGAAGCGGCGGATCGAACAGAACGAAGACACGATTACCGGAGGCCGAAAGCGCCTTCGGGCGATATTGAAACGTTCGAGTGACCCGGGCGTACGGTCCATCCATGTCCGAGCCATGGTGAAGAAGTCGCCATTCACCGGGCACCTTCGAGTTTCGTACCACCACCCAGAGATTGCCGTCAGCCGAGGCGGTGCGCAGTTCGGTCTGGACCTGAGCGGCATGACCCGGTGCGTTGAGGAAGGCGAGCCATGCGAGACAGAGAAGCCCCCACTTCTTCAGCGAGTTCGGCAAGACGACGGGATGGGCGGAGAATGTGTTCAACGTGAGACGTACTCGACCTCGCCGGGGCGAAAGGTTTTCATGAGTTGTTCGAGATCGAAGAGCCGCGGGCGGATGCCGGTTCCTCGAGCCGATGGGCGATTGAAGAAGAGTCGGACGTCGGCACCCTCATCGGCAAGCGTCAGATAGACCTTTCGAGGGAACTGAGGCCACGCACCCAATGGCATGTCTCGGGCCGCGATGGGTTCGTAGGCGGAAAGTCGGGCGATCGCGAGGACCTCATCCTCGTCGTTGAGGGCGACGATTTCAGCGGGAAGCAGGGTCTTTCGATCGAGGTGCCAGCGAGTCCGTCGCCACGTCCCCTTCGAGTCGCTCACCGTGGTGAATCGAACCCGACCCAGATCATCGAATCCCAGCGTGTCTTCATCGATTTGATCNTAGGGAAGCAGGCCCGCCAGGTGAAGAAGCCGGTCCGGGTTGAGCAGCCCCTTGCCGGGACCGACCGAAAAACCGCCCGTCTCGCCGGGTGGAAGCACCACCAGCCGGACCGGCTCAGCCATCAATTCAAAGATCCACCAGGCCTGTCCGTCGGAACCGACCCACAGGAATCGTTCGCCGAATTTTCGCAAGCGAAGCGCGAAGCTGGCATCGTCACGCCAGAGCTCCAGAGCGCATTCCTCGAACGTGGTGCCGGTTTCATCACGGGTCCTCAGCTCGAGCGTACCGCCGGATTGAAGCTCCGACATCTTTCGTGTCCGAACCTGTTGTCGTTCGGTCAAGGTCCGGATCGAAGGCGGCGCCATGCCTGCATCGTTGCGCGGCCCGGAACCATGGCACCCCGCCATGGAAGCCAGCATGAGCGTGCAGAGAACAGCGAGTCGAAGTCCCTGCCCAGGCGCGGTGCATGAAGTCATGAAAAAACTCCGATCGATGGACCGTGGCATCATTCCGAGACGGAATCATCCGCCATGATTTCACCAAGCTCATCGGCGATGGCTCTGGCGTCATCCTCACCGATCTTCGGGTCCAGCAGCTCGATGGGTGGAAGTTCGGGGTCGGACCCCTTGCGACGAAGATGAAAGACGTTGCCTTCGTCGGTGGAGAGGGTGCCGTCCAGACGAAAAAGACGTTTTCGAACCAGAATCAGTCCGAGCACCCAGCGGAAGGCGCGTCGCCGGGGATCGTCTTCCTCACCGAGGCGGTCGAAGAGGTCCATGAGGGCATCATCGTCGACCAGAAGTCGCTTGGCCCCTCCGGGCTCGGGAATCGATGAACGCCACCAACTGAAGAGACGTTCAGGTCTCGCTCCGGCATCCCAGGCCTCGACGGAATAGTCGTATCGGACCATGCCGAGGGCCAAACCTTCCTGTTCTCCCTCGAGAGGCTCGCAGAGCGCAGCCACGCAAGGTGTGCCCGGTTCAAGAGATCGGCCGGTTTCGGCACACAAGCCCGTTGATTTGCCNAGCTGGTANCCAGAGGCAGTTGGTGAGGATCGCTTCATCACCACAGTCTAGCGTTCAAAGCGAAGTGCAGCGGGTTCCCTATACTCGTGAACACTTGTGAACAACGACAGCATCCTTCAATTCTTCCGCGGCTACCCGACATGGGAAGTTCTTCTCGAACTGGCCATCATCTGGGCGTGCGTCTACATGGTGTTCCGCTTTCTGCAGGGCACTCGCGGAGCGGGCGTGATCAAGGGGTTTGCCGTCGTCATCGTGCTCCTGGTCCTCGGGTTTCAGTTGATCGGTGAGAGCAGCAGCGTCCTGGGACGCATCAAGTACATCTCAAATCAGCTTCTCAGCCTGCTGGCCGTCCTGCTGGTGGTCGTGTTCCAGCCGGAATTGAGACAGGCGATGATCCGGCTGGGAAACACGCGGATCCTCGGCCGAAGAAATCCTCGAGTCACCAGAGTCGCCGATGCGGTCACGGATGCGGTGAAATTCCTTTCCAAGAATTCATTCGGGGCCATCATGGTCATCGAACGCAGCGGACGCCTGGGTGGTCTCACGGAGAACGGCGTCCAGCTCGACGCACTGATCACCCCGAGACTGCTGGAGACGATCTTCTGGCCCAATTCACCATTGCACGATCTTGCGGTCGTGATTCGCGGAGATCGAGTGGTCGCGGCAAGCGTCCAGCTTCCTCTGGCGGAAACCGGTGCGATCACGAATCAACTCGGCTCGCGGCACCGAGCCGCGGTGGGCATCTCGACGGAAAGCGACTGTCTGGTGGTCATCGTCAGNGAGGAACGCGGCGAAGCGAGACTCTCGGAATACGGCACGCTGTCACAACCCATTCCAATGAATGAATTCAAGGCGGCTCTGCTCGAACGACTGCAGGTCACCCCCACTCCCGAAACGACTCCGGGGGAGACGGACTCATGAGCCCATTGAGCCAGCAAACGCGAAGTCGCTCGCTTACGTTCGTGGTGGTGACCGCGATCACCCTTCTGATCTGGATCTGGGCCGCAGGCGAGACCCGCGATTCCGCCACGCTCTACGCCAGAGTGGGATTCACCACACCCTCCAACTTCAATGTGATCGTCGGACCGACCGAGGACCAGCAAGTCGCGATCTCGGTACAGGGATCGGCTCGTTCGATCCAGCGATTACGCGCCGCGCTCGAGGAACCGGTTCGACTGATGACCGGGTCCAATGGCATTCCCCAGGAAGCCGGTCAGCACCAGGTCTCACTCTCGGAAGCCCTGCAGGGACTCGAGTCATTCGTGGCCGGAGACATTTCGGTCGTCTTGACCAAGCCCGCGGAAATCGAAGTTGAAATCGACTCGATGACGCAACTGGCGGTTCCCGTCGAGGCACTGATGGGAGACGCCACACTCGGTGGAGAAGCGATCGCGAATCCATCGACCGCNACCCTGACCCTGCCAAGCAGGATCGTCGCACTGGTCCCCGATGCCAAGGTCCTGGCCGAACCCACCAAGGCATCATTGGCTGGTCTTGATCCGGGCAGACGCCACGTGATCATCGTCCCGCTTCGTCTTCCGCGAGCCTTGCGTCCGTTCGAGGACGAGATCAGGATCGAACCGAAGTCAGTCGACCTCGCCTTCAATCTGATCCTGAGAACCAGCACGTCCACCGTCCAGGATGTCCCCGTCCAGATCGCTTTCGCGGTCGAGGAACATGAGGACTACGTCATCTCGGTCGTCGAGGATGATCGATTCCTCTCGGACGTCGTCGTCGAAGGATCGACCGATGCCATCGCCAGATTCGAGAATGAGATGCCCAAGGTGATCGCGTTCGTCGTCATCAGTGACGACGAACTGAAGGAAGGGGTGATCGAAGTGCCCGTGACTCTCTGGCAGCTGCCCGATGGTCTGCGAGTGGTGTCGGCGGGCTCTGAGTCCCCCGTTGCGACCATCAGGATTTCGATCGACCGCAGAGCGGAATGACGCTCACTCGAACTTCAACGCATGCCAGCTCTTCTTGCCTCGCCGAAGAAGAACGGTGTCACCGTGAAGCAGGTCCGTCGTCTTCAAGGATCTCTGAAGATCGACCTTCTCGCCGTTGACGCTGACCGCACCCTGGTCGAGGAATTGTCTTGATTCACGCTTCGAGGAGGCCAGTGAAGTTTCAGGGAGCAGTGAAATCAGATCGAGCTCATCAGCCTGCAATCTGGCCAGAGACAGNGAACTCGCGGGGACATCTGCGAAGACCTCGGCCAGCAGTTTCCGGTCGAGTTCACGAACCGCCCCGGAAAAAAGAGCCTTCGAAGCGGAGCGGGCACGATCACATTCGGTCTCACCGTGTATCAGGGAGGTCATTGATTCGGCGAGAGCACGCTGAGCTTCCCGAGCCTGGGGCGCCTCGGCTGCGGAGCGTTCGAGTCCCTCGATGCATTCACGGGATTCGAATGTGAACCATTTGAGGAACTTGATGACGTCGGCATCGGTCGTGTTCAGCCAGAATTGATAGAAGGCGTACGGAGACGTCTTCTCGGGATCCAGCCAGATCGCGCCCTTCTCACTCTTGCCGATCTTTCCACCGTCGGACTTGGTCACCAGCGGATTGGTGACACCGTAGGCACGTCCCTCGGCATCAGGTGACTGGGGATCCTCACGTCCGACGAGCCTTCGAATCAAATCGATCCCGGCCACGATGTTTCCGTACTGATCCGACCCTCCGATCTGAACGGTGCATTCCATGGTGCGATTCAGATGCAGGAAATCATAGGCCTGCAGAATCATGTAACTGAACTCGGTGTAGGAGATGCCCTGCTCGCGTTCGGTGAGACGAGCTGAAACGGACTCCTTCTGAATCATCATGTTGACCGAGAAATGCTTGCCGACGTCTCGAAGCATCTGGATGTAGCCGATGCCACCGAGCCAGTCATGGTTGTTCACGATTCCGGCACGATTGGATGTGGCGGAGTCGAAATCGAGCANGCGTTCGAATGTGGTCTTGTAGTTGGCGATGTTCGCCTCGACCTCGTCACGGCCGAGGAGTTTTCGCTCTTCGCTCTTGCCCGAAGGGTCGCCGATGAGTCCGGTGGCCCCACCCATCAAGGCCAGTGGACGATGTCCTGCACGCTGCCAGTGGGCGAGCATCTTGATCGGAAGATAGTTTCCGATCGTGAGCGCCTGAGCCGTGGGATCGAATCCGCAGTAGGCGACACGGCCGGGAGTCGCCAGATGCACGGCGAGGTCCTCCGATGTCGTCGAATGCAGGAGGCCTCGCCAGGACAGTTCTTCGAGGAAAGCGTTCACACGTGACTCCGGGAATGCCGCCCCGGTGAAGGGATACGGTGTGGAAGAGAACAGATTCAGGCAAGCGCGGCCGACTTGCTTTCGATGTCGGCGAGAAGCGCATGCCAGCTGTCATCGAACTTGGAAGCACCTTCGACCTGAAGCTGTTCACCACAGGCATCGAGATCGACGCCAGCCGCTGCGATCTTCTCGAGCATCGCAAGTCCGGTGGAACCATCACGAGGAAGCGGACCATCAAGCGTGCCATGATCGAAGAAGGCCTTGAGGGTCTTGTCCGGCATGGTGTTCACGGTGTCGGGTGCGGCCAGACCACTGACGTAGAGACTGTCGGAAAGTCCGGGGTCCTTGGTCCCGGTGGACGCGAAGAGAAGTCGCTGACGAAGNGCACCCTTGGCTTCAAGCGCCTTCCAGCGATCGGACTCGTGCCAGTCGACGTACGCCTTGTAGCAGNCACCGCCGACGGCAAGCCCGCAGGTGTTCTTGAGTTCGTCGGGAACCTTCGGTGAGACGAGGACGTCCCAGCGGGAGATGAAGAGTGAGGCCACGGAGCAACCCTGGACATCAAGGCCGGCTTCGACACGGCGTTCGAGACCGCGGGTGTAGGCTTCCGCCGCACGAATGTAGTGTTCAACGGAGAAGATCAGAGTGACGTTCACGGGAATGCCCAGAAACGTCAGCTCCTCGATCGCCGGTGCGCCCTCGGGCGTGCACGGGACCTTGATGTAGAGGTTCTTGCGATCGGCCTTCGCATGAAGCTTCTTGGCCTGATCGATGGTGGATGCGGTGTCGTTGGCGAGCAAAGGAGAGACTTCGAGGGAACACCAGCCGTCGAGGCCACCGGTGGACTCATGAAGAGGAGCGAAGAGTTCACAGGCCCGACGGAGATCCTCGATCGCCAGTTCGAAGAAAAGTGATTCTCCGGTGAGCCCGGCTTCCAGATGGGTCTTGATCGAATCGTCGTATTCATGACTGCCCGCGATCGCCTTCTGAAAGATCGAAGGGTTGCTGGTGAGACCGGTCACGGACATCGTGTCGATGAAGTCCTTGATCGTCCCTTCATTCAACATGTCGCGAGTGATGTTGTCGAGCCAGATGCTCTGTCCCATGGCGTGAAGATCTGCGGTTGCTGACATGTCGGTTCTCCTGGTTTGAATGAAGAACAAAGTATATCCCAAAGCGGAAACGGGAGAGACCCACCCCGAATGCCGCCTGTGATAGCCTGAACGGACAGACCAGAAAAAGGAGCACGCAGCATGACGATCGAAACCACGGACCACTCACTCACCCAGCGCCCCGAATGGAAGGCCTTGGAGACGTATTTCGAAGCNAACGACGGGACCACGCTGCGCGAACTCTTCGCCGCGGACCCGACTCGTGGCGAGACGCTGTCAGCGGAAGGCGCCGGACTGTTCTTCGATTTCTCGAAGAACAGACTGACCTCCGAGACCATCGGAATGCTGATCGAACTCGCGAACGCCTGCGGCCTGCGAGAGCGAACCGAACGAATGTTCACCGGCGTGAAGATCAACACCACCGAGGATCGAGCGGTCCTGCACACCGCGCTGCGAGCCCCTCGAGAGGCCGTGATCGAGGTCGACGGCGTGAACGTGGTTCCGCATGTCCACGAGGTGCTCGATCGAATGGCCGCGTTTTCAGATCGCATCCGATCGGGTGAATGGACCGGCCACACCGGCAAACGAATCAAGAACGTGGTCAACATCGGCATCGGCGGAAGCGATCTCGGTCCGGTGATGGCGTACGAAGCCNTGAAACCGTTCAGTGACCGCTCCATGACCTTTCGATTCGTCTCGAACGTCGACGGCAACGACTTCGCGGAGAAGACCCGGGATCTCTGCCCGGAAGAGACGCTCTTCATCATCTCGAGCAAGACCTTCATCACGCTCGAGACCATGACCAACGCAAACACCGCACGCGAATGGTCCCTTGCGGGTCTCGGAGGCGATGACGCCGCCGTGGCCAAGCACTTCGTCGCGGTCTCCACCAATGCCGACGGCGTCTCCGGATTCGGAATCGACACCGCGAACATGTTCGGCTTCTGGGACTGGGTTGGCGGTCGATACTCGATGGATTCGGCGATCGGACTCTCGACGATGCTTGCCATCGGTCCCGACAGGTTCCATGAGATGCTCGCAGGATTCCACGAAATGGACGAGCACTTCAGAACCACGCCGTTCGAAAGAAATCTGCCCGCCCTGCTCGGACTGATCGGNCTNTGGAATCGAAACTTCCTGGGGTGCGACACCGTGGCGGTCCTGCCCTACGACAACGAACTCTGCCGGTTCAGCGCCTACCTGCAGCAGCTGGAGATGGAATCGAACGGCAAGCACGTGACTCTGGCTGGCGATCGAGTCGGCTGGGACACCTGCCCGGTCATCTGGGGAGAACCCGGCACCAATGGACAGCATGCCTTCTATCAGATGATCCATCAGGGCACGAAGCCCATCCCCTGCGACTTCATCTGCTTCTGTCAGCCGGCGAACCCGATCGGAGACCACCAGGACAAACTGGTCTCCAACGTGTTCGCTCAGGCCGAAGCCCTCGCATTCGGCAAGACCGAGGCCGAAGTCAAGGCAGAAGGTGTCGCGGAGGATCTCCTGCCACACAAGGAATTCGATGGAAATCGACCGACCAACGTCCTGATGACTCAGAAGCTCGANCCCAGGACGCTTGGAAAACTCGTGGCGCTGTACGAACACAAGGTGTTCACTCAGGGCACGATCTGGGGCATCAATTCGTTCGATCAATGGGGCGTGGAACTTGGCAAGGTTCTCGCCAAGAAGATCATTCCACAACTGACTCAGANCGATGCNGTCACGGATCATGATTCATCGACGAACCAACTCATCAATCGCTACCGCGAGCATCGTCTTTCCTGACGGCCANCAGCAGNCCNCGNCCGATCGGCCCCTCGGCATGGATGGAGATGTCGAATCCATCACCGAGGGCGATGCGTGCGTCTTCAAGCCAGCTGGTCGAAGGCAGGAGCAACATTCGATGCAACTCCTCGACGGTCCGGACGACATCGGTCACCTGATCCCGGTGCATCCATTCGAACTCTATTTCGAGGACGTCCCCGACGCGCCGGGCGTGTGAGGTCCTGGTGAGAGCGCCCCCCTCGAATGTGGCGACGGTTCGATCCCGACGGGGCGGTCTGAAATGCTCTGCGAACAATGGCGGCTCGATCAGGATGACTCCTTCGTCATCGAGATGCCTCGCGAGCCCCGACATCCCCTGTCGAAGTGCATCACGATCCGCAAGGTATCCAAAAGCACCGAACAGAGAGACGATCAGGTCGAANCGACGGCCGAGTGACAGCGTTTCGAGTTCGGCGCGTGCGATGACCCGAGCGAGCCCCCGGGCCCGGGCGATCTCGAGCATCGCCTCCGATCGATCCACACCGGTGATCGTTCCGTGCCGGACNAGTGCTTCGAAGTGAGCGCCGGTTCCACACCCCGCGTCGAGAATCCTGCGAGTGCCGGGATCGCATCCGTCATCGCTCCAGAGTGGTGCGATTCGCGCTATTTCAGCGTGAGAATCACGCCCTCGAGCCTCGTAGATGGCGTCGTACCAGGCGGCAGTGGCCCGATAGGGAGGATGCGGATTCGGAGACGGCGTGGTCATGCTTTGAAAATAACGTCTTTCGAGACTCGGCAGGCGATGTTGCCGGTGTGGAACCATNCAAACCCACCGGCGAGCGGTCAGGTGCTCGTGAGAAATCAGAGATCTCAGATTCAGGGGATCGAGATGACGACGGTTTGAACAGCGTTCGATCGTTTCATTCAAGATGATCGTGGCTCGATCGCACTGGGATGCATGGTGACCGGTGCCGTGTCGGGAAGTGCGACGGTCATCAGTGGAAACCTCATCAAGGATGGGTTCTCCCAGCTGGTGGAACAGAGTCAGAACAACCTCGACATCGTGCTTCAGAATCTGGGCTGAAGTCCACCCGGGCGGGTATGGTCCACTCAAGGAACCACACCGATGACGCCCGACGCCTCACGCCCAAGAACCCTCGCCATCGTCTCTTCGAGTCGAGCCGACATGGCGCACCTCATTCATCCACTCCGAGCACTGACGGACTCACCACTGATCGATCCGGTGGTCATGGCCACCGCTGCCGTGCTCCAGCCGGAATACGGCGACTCGGCACGACGTTTTCATGAAGAAGGCTTTCGAGTCCATCCGGTGCCGTGTGATCTCAGAATTGAAACGGGATTCGACGCGGCACAAGCCATCGGTCGGGCCACGATCGCCTTTGCCGACGCCTTCGATGCCCTCCGTCCGGATCTGGTGATGGTGGTCGCAGACAGATTCGAGATGCTCGCGCCCGCGAATGCCGCGTTGGCGATGCGGATTCCCATCGTGCATGTCGAGGGTGGTGAACGAAGCGAGGGTGCGATCGACGACGCGGTGCGAAACGCCCTGACCAAGCTGTCGCACCTCCATCTGGTGACGACCAGGGAGGCCGAAAGACGNGTGCTTGCCATGGGAGAGGAGGCATGGCGTGTCCATCGAGTGGGTGCAGCGAGCCTCGATCATCTTCTTGCCGACCAGATACCGGATGCCGAGGCGCTGTCGTCTCGACTTGGTTTCGATCGAGAACTCCCGATGATTCTGGCGGCGATCCATCCCGTGACCCTGGCGGATGATCCCGGTCACGATGCCGCCCAGCTGCTCGAGGCTTTGGAACGTGTTCCGGATGAGACGAACACCATCATCTTCGCCTTTCCGAATGCGGATGAAGGCTCGCTGGAAATCCGGTCGGCCGTCTCGAAGTTCATCACGAAACGGCGGAACTCGTTCATGCACACCACCCTTCCACCGGAGACATGGCTGGGCCTTCTCCATCGATGCGAGCTGGTGGTGGGAAACTCATCGAGCGTCCTGATGGAGAGCCCGTCGATTCCGACACCGGCGGTCTGCATCGGAGAGCGTCAGGCAGGTCGAGAACGAGCACGAAACGTCGTCGATGTCGCCGCGGATGCGGACTCCATTCTGCTGGCGTTCGAACGTGCACGTTCTCTTGACATGAACGAGATCACCAATCCGTACGGAGACGGACACGCCTCGGAACGCATCCGGCGGGTGCTCGAGGAGGCACCGGAACGGGAACGCCTGCTGCACAAGTCAACGACCCTGGTCGAAGGCCCCGGCGCATGATCCTGACCCGATGATCAGAATGAACCGAGAACGTCGGCGATGAGCTCGAGAGCGGCATCGATGTCCGCGTCGCTGGTGTCGCGGGACAGACTGAAACGCAGGCTGCCAGCCGCGGTCTCGGGATCGACCCCCATCGCACCCAGCACGCCGGAAACTTCGAGCGAGCCACTGGCACAGGCCGCACCGCCGGAGACCGCCAGCCCACGCTCGCTGAAGACCACCACCAGAAGCTGCGCCTGTAGTCCGGGGAAACCGATGTTCACGGTGTTCCAGATGCGCGGGGCATCTCCACCATTGACCACCGCACCCGGATGAAGCGCGAGGATCGCGGCTTCGAATCGATCGCGCAGGGAGACTCCGGCATCNCGTCGCTCGGCGTGCAACCAGTCGGAAGCCAGTTCACAAGCTCGACCGAATCCGGCGATCGCCGCGACGTTTTCAGTGCCACCGCGGCGCTCTCGTTCCTGGGGCCCTCCCAGTGCACGTGATTCGAGCACGACGCCCTTGCGCAGCACCAGAGCCCCTGCGCCCTTGGGGCCATGCAGTTTGTGGGCGGAACAGGTGAGCAGATCGATCGGCAGACTGGCGAGATCGCAGTGCTCGCGTCCGACCCACTGAACCGCATCGGTGTGGAACAGGACGCCATGCTCGCGACACATGGCACCGATGCGCTCGATGGGTTGAATGACACCGGTCTCGTTGTTGGCCCACATCACGGAGCAGAGCGCCATCATCCGACCACGTTCGTGGAGCAGTTTCTCGAAGGATGCGAGATCGAGAACTCCGTTCGAATCGACCGAAAGACGGACGACCTCCCCACCGAAGGCCCGACAACGCTCGATCGAATCGAGAACGGCGGGGTGTTCCGTACCGGGACACACCACGATGGCGCGCTGGGAATCAGCGGCGTGAGCGCGACGAAAAGCACCGAGAATCGCCAGATTGGCGGCTTCGGTCCCCCCGGAAGTGAACACCACTTGAGATTCATCGCATCCGACGAGCTTAGAAAACGACGTTCGAGCGAGTTCGACCCGCCGGCGGGCCGCGATGCCCGCCCGATGGGCGCTCGATGGATTACCCCAGTCTTCCTCGAGACAACGCTTCATGACATCGATCACTTCCGTGTCCGGTGGCGTGGTCGCGTTGTTGTCGAGATAAAGCGTCATGGTCGGCCTGGACCTTTCGTCCGGTTCCGACACATGGGCATGAATCAACCCATGCGTGAATCAGCTCAACGCTCCGACATCGGGACGTAGGGCATGTCGTGAGGACCGATGTAGGAGGAACCCGGACGAATGAGCTTGTTGTCGGCCAGCTGCTCGATGCAGTGACCGGTCCATCCGGACATGCGCGCGATGGCGAACATCGGAGTGAAGAGATCCAGCTTCAGGCCCAGCGACCAGTAGGTGGTGGCGGAGTAGAAGTCGACGTTGGGGAAGATCCCCTTCGCAGCGACCGCTTCGTTCATGATCTCCTCGATGCGGCTCGACATCTCGTAGAGATTCATGTTGCCGGTGTCCTCGGCGAGGCCACGGGAGAAGGTCTTGAGATAGGTCGCACGAGGGTCGTACGCCTTGTAGACCCGGTGGCCGAAGCCCATGATCTTGTCCTTGTTGTCGAACTTCTTCTGCATGGCGGCGTCGATCTTGTCGATGTCGCCGATCTCCTCGAGCATGCGCATCACGCCTTCGTTGGCACCACCGTGAAGCGGTCCTCGAAGCGCGCCGATCGCTCCGGCCATCGAGGAATACAGGTCGGAAAGCGTCGAAATGATCACCAGGGATGTGAACGTCGAGGCGTTCGTGCCGTGGTCCGCATGAAGAATGAGGCAGACGTCGAGCGCGCGAGCCATGGTCTCGGTCGGCTTTTCACCGTTGAGCATCCACAGGAAGTTCGTTGCGATGTCCATCGTTGGATCTGGATCGATGATGTCCTTGCCGCTGCGATGACGATCGAAGGCCGCCACCACCGCAGGTGTCTTGGCGACGAGTCGGATGGCCTTGCGGATGTTGGCTTCGGGGTCGTTGACATCGGCTTCGGGATCATGAAGCGCCAACGCCGCGACGGCGGTCTGCAGAGCGTGCATGGGTGCCGCATCCGCGGGGAAGGTCTTGATGAGATCGATGATGCCGGCGGGAAGCGAATACTCGGCCCGCAGGGCGGCGGTCAGTTCGTCAAGCTCGGACTGGACCGGAAGACGTCCATTCCAGAGAAGGAAGGTCGATTCCTCGAAGGTCGAGTTTCGAGCAAGCTGGTCGATGTCGATTCCGACGTACTCGAGGACGCCATTGACCCCATCGATGAAGGACATGCTGGATTCGGCTGCGATGGTGTTTGCAAGGCCTTTGTCGAAATGCTTTTCAGCGACGTCTGCACTCATGATCTGGGATCCTGTCGGTTCAATCGAATGTTGCGGAATGAAGGGTCAAGTGACGCGAGTGTCTTTCAACACCAGGTCGGATCCCCCGAAACGGTGTCACGTGCCTGAACGGCGCGAACACTTTTTTCGTGGGGAAAGTGGATGTCTGACATCCGGACCGATTAGTTTAGGCACCACGGTCCGATGGAGCAAGACATGGATCTCGTATTCATGTGCCAATAACCAATGTTCTGCGTACACTTGTGCCATGCTGATCCCCCTTGGAACCGACCGCGCCCTGAAACGCAGACCGGTGATCACGCAGACCCTGATCGGTCTGAACGTGGTCATTTACGTGCTGATACTCGCCGCTTACCGCTACGGGGGCTCGGATCTCGAAGAAATCATCGGCTGGGGTGCCTTCGACACCAGACGGCCGGAACGGGTCTGGACCCTGGTCACGAGCATGTTTCTGCATGATCCGGGTGGAATCGGCCACATTCTCTTCAACATGATCTTTCTGTGGGCATTCGGATGTGCGGTCGAGGACCGGCTTGGCCGCCTTGGCTTTGTTGGGTTCTACCTTGCCGGTGGTGTCGCCGCGGCACTGATGCAGTGGCTGCTGGCGAGCGTCCAAGGCGAACCCTCGCAGATGATCGGAGCCAGTGGAGCCGTCTGCGCCGTGACCGGTGGATTCGCCGCACTCTTCCCCCGAGCCAAGATCCGCATTTTTATTCTGTTTTTTTTCATCGGAGTCACCTGGATTCCGGCATTGGTGGTGGTCGGACTGTTCTTCGCTCTGGATTTCATCGGACAGGTGACCAACATCCTTGGCTTTGGACAGAGCAAGACCGCGTTCGCCGCCCACCTGGGTGGCAGCGTGTTCGGTTTTTCGATCGCATTCCTGCTGCTGGCGACCAAAATTCTCAAGCGTGACGATTTCGACATCTTCTTCCTGTTGAAACAGTCGAGAAGACGAGCTGCGATGCGCAGCGCGACGGCCGGATCGGTCGGAGGTCCCTGGGCGAGTGCCAGTGCCGACACCCCGGACCGCCTCCAGAAGATGCGTTCCAAGAAACCGCCCGCACCCACCGAGCTGCCGATCGTGCGAGAGGCTCGCAACGACATACGAACGCTTCTGGTGGACCACCAACCCGAGGAAGCCGCGCGTCGGTACGCCTCGATGCTCAAGGACCACCCCGAGTTCATGTTGTCAGCCGACCACCAGCTCGATGTCGCCAGCACCCTTTTCGCCGATGGGGCCTTCGACCAGGCCGCCATCGCCTACGAACTCTTTCTCGACAAATATCCCCATGATCGTCGGGTCATCGAAACAGCCATGCTTCTGGCCGTGCTCTACGTGCGCAAGAAACCGTCTCCGGAAAAGGCCCGCATCATTCTCGATCGGTACGACGAACGGTTCAGAACGCAGGGACATGCCGCCCTCGCAGCCAGCCTGCGCGAAGAGATCGTCGAGTGAGCGAACCCGTCAAGATCAAGATCTGCGGCATTCGAAGTCGCGAAGCGCTGGACGCTTCGGTCGCAGGTGGTGTGGATTTCGTCGGCTTCGTTCATTGGTCCGGCAGTCCGAGGCATCTCAGCATTTCTGACGCCGAGGATCTTGCAAGACATCTTCCGGAGACCATCGAGCCGGTGGGACTTTTCGTCGATGCCCCTCTCGAGGACATGCTGTCATGCCCTTTTCACTGGATCCAACTCCACGGGCACGAGGATGAGTCGTTGTGTCAAAGTCTTGCCGAGGCAGGGAAGAGGATCATCCGGGGCGTTCACTTCAGCCCGGACAACCTGCGTCGTTGGCAGAGCTGTGAAGCCGTCGAGCGCCTGCTGGTCGATGGATCCAGAGTCGGCGGAACAGGTGAGGGTTTCGATCACCAGCAGCTCTCGAAACATCTGCTGCCGGATGCCAGCCCCATTCTGCTCGCTGGCGGATTGACGCCGGAGAACGTCGCCACCGCGGTACGTCGTGTTCATCCCTGGGGAGTCGACGTCTCAAGTGGGGTCGAACGCTCGCGGGGCCTGAAGGACCCCGATCGGATTCTTCAGTTCTGCCGCGCGGTCAGAAGCGCGAGCACTCACTCGGAGTGAGCGGGCACAGATCCCGGGGCATCCGCGGTGAGCATGCTTTCCGTGGCGAACCCGGTTCGAGGACGTGAGCGTTGCGAGATCCACTCCGCGATGCTGCTTCGGCTGGCGGACCACCTCGAGGAAAAGCGTTCGTCGAGAAACACCGAATACAGGTCGCTCATGGCGGAGTCGAACGAGGTGATCGAACCGATTCGCTCCAAAGCCGCTTCCTGCGGTGTTTCGGCAGGCTCCTCGGANCGAGGCAGTCGAAGACCACTGACCACGAATCGATCACCTTGCAGGGAACAGTTCCACTCCTGAACACCGTCGCTGACCACCAGGCCGATGCGTCGGGGCAGCTTGCCTGCGAGCGTCGCGATCGAGGCTTCCGCCCAGCGACTGGGCGTGTCCCCATTCAAGCTCTGGCGACCCGTGATCCCCCACCCGCATTCACTTTCGATCGAGCGATCGAGTGCGACGCTGATGTTCGTGCCATCGGCCAGATCGAAGAGTCCCTCGTTCACATCACCTCGCCACCAGAGCCACATCAGGAAGCTGTTGCCGAGGAAGTCCTTCGGTTCCGAGCCTCCCGAGGCCCAGGGCACTTCGGGAATGCCGCCCCCACCACTCGGTGGTTGCTGNCCNAGATTGTCGGGNCGGGCATCTTCGACAGCCGTGAGCAGNCCTNTGGTCGCAAGCAGGTCGAATGCGAGGGACCCCGCGCTTCGCTGCTCCAGTCGGCCACCGAAGGTCGCGGTGAAGAGATCNCTNAGGGGGGCTGCCACGGAATCGGTCGTCGCCGGTGAAAGNAGGATTCGGCGTTGCGGGTTCCAGAGGANCGGAACGAGTTTGGANGCGCGNTAGCGACCCTCNGANACTTCACGTTCCCATTGCTCCTTGGCTTCATCNCGCGCTTCCTTGCGNGCGGCNCGGCTGAGCCANCCNGGCTGATCGGGNTCNAGNGCGTTCGTCCGGGCGGCCTCGGCCACGGCCACATAGGCACGCTTCACNTCNGGAGGAACNCGNACCACGTCNAGACGCATNGCGGCATGNACCCAGCCATCGAAGCACATGGTGTTGAACTCGAACGTCTTGTCGAGAATGTGTCGNCCAGCGGTCCAACCGGTTTCGGGACCGTTGGGCACCCCGATCGGNGTCGGCTTCGCGGGNTTGGCCGCGAACGCATCGATGATCGACTGNTCGAGAACTTCGGGGGCTTCACCGGTGACGGCGAAGCGNGCATACGTGACAGCTCCGTTTAAGAATGGCATACCGACATGGTCTTCGACCCGGCCTCCAGAGGGGACCTCACGAAAGGATGTCCACAAGCCAGACGGCTGAAAACATGACCTGGAGGGAATTGGCGAGGGGTGCAGGGAGCCTGGGAGGAACCGGTCAGGCGGCGCTGTCCGTCTCACGAACCACGACCGAGGTCCCATCAGGCTTCACATCGACACCGAATCCGAGTTGCACGAGGTGCTCCATGGGCCCATGCGGCTTGGTCTTCTCTTCCTCGAGCCTGGCAGCAGCCCGAGGGTTCGCATAGGAATTGAAGATCATCGCCTTGATGTTGGCCCAGATTCCACCGAAACCACTGAAGGTGTAGTCGACCGCGGTGGGCTCGTAGCCACAGTGGACCATGCAGTTGGCACATTTCGGGTTTCCACTTGCGTGCCCGTAATTGTCCCAGTCGACATCGTCGATCAGTTCCTGAAAGGTGTCGACGTAGCCTTCTTGAAGCAGGTAGCAGGGCTTCTGCCAGCCGAAGATGTTGAAGGTGGGATTTCCCCAGGGCGTGCATTCGAAGTCACGCTTGCCCATCAGAAATTCGAGAAAGATCGGGGACTGGTTGAAACGCCAGCCCTTCTTTCGATTGGAAAGGATCATCTCGAAGAGATCGTTCGTGGTCTTTCGCTGAAGAAAGCCGTTCTGGTCGGGG
>NYVB01000026.1 GCA_002684315.1 Planctomycetaceae bacterium
TTCAGCCGACGATCCCGCGGGTGAGTCTCATGAAGGCTTTTTCGAGATCGACCTGCTCGCGTCTGAGCTCGTTGATTCTGAAGCCCTGAGCCACCAGTCTGGCCGCCAGCTCGGAAANCGGGAGGCCGGCNTCCGGGTCGANCACGANCCGCAGCCGGTTGACGGNGCCNAGTTCGGCGTCNGCTTCCTCCACNAGGGTCACGCCCTGGACNTCTCGCAACAGGGCCGCGGCTTCNTCGGCTCGNGAGTCCANGTCGATGATGACGTTGGCGCCCAGTTCGGCTTTCTTCATNGCNTCCGAGACATCGCCCGAGAAGATGAGCTTCCCCTGTTCGATGATGCCGACGGCATCACACAGTTCCGCGAGTTCGCTGAGAATGTGGCTCGAAATGATGATGGTCTTGCCCATCCGATGGAGTTCGCGGAGCAGTTCCCGGATTTCGATGCGGGCTCTCGGGTCGAGGCCCGAGGCCGGTTCATCCATCAACAGCACCTTCGGATCATGAAGAAGGACTCGTGCCACGGAGAGTCGCTGCTTCATGCCACGACTCAATCCGTTGACGTCGCTGTTTCGCTTGTATCCCAGTTCGGTCAGGTCCAACACGTCATCGACGACCTGNTTGCGCTTCTTGCCGTGGATTCCGTAGCAGGCCGCGAAGAACTCGAGATATTCCTGAACGAGCATGTCCTCGTAGGCNCCCATGAAGTCCGGCACGTAGCCGATCANNGGTCGGATCAGATGNTTCTGATAGCCGANNACGTTGCCATCCACNCGNGCCTCGCCCCAGGTTGGTTTGAGCAGTGTCGCCAGNATCTTGATCGTGGTGGTCTTGCCCGCNCCGTTGGGNCCGATGAAGCCGTAGCAATTCCCCGACTCGATCTTGAGGTTCAGGTTGTCCAGCGCGACGAGTTCGCCGTACTTCTTCGTGAGGTTGATCGTTTCAATCATGGACATGGGTGTTCTCATCTTCGCCGCGGCGTCAGGATTCGTCCACTTCTGGTTTGGGATATTCGAAGGGTTGCAGAGTTCGTGGGCTGGGGCGTATCAGTTCACCGTCGATCGGGAGCGGATGGATCCATCTCAGAACGACGGTGCCGTCGGAGTCGACGTTCTCGCCGTCGATCTTCAGCGGAATCGGTGAGGGGACGTTTTCGAGGACTCCGATCACCATCAGGCACGGCTGGAGGAACCAATCCGAGCAATCCGATTCCCGGGCGAGCCAGCGATGTCTGAAAAGCCCCTCGGCGGTATTGGGAATGCCGCTCTCATTGAGAAGAAAACTCCGCTGGGGAAGCATTTCGTAGAACGAGTACATCTCGAGAATCTCATCCTCGTGCTCGCGCCATCCCTGGTCGACCAACATGCCAAGATCGATCTTCGATTTCAGCTTCGTGCTGTAGTTGTTCTCCAGTTCATCTCTCAAGGAGAGCTCGCCGTTGTTCCTGCCGCCGCGTATGCGCTGTCGGCCGCCCAGCGCGCTGCTCAGTTCGAGGCTGGTGCCACTCTGCCAGAGATCAGGCGAGACCGCGCTGAAGGAACCCGGGCTGGGCAGTGGTGCCATGGGAGATTCTCTCGACACGTTCTTGAACGAGGAGACGAATCTTGGAAGCGGGGTCACGAACGGACTGATCTGAATGATTCGGATTCTGCTGAACTGCCAGGGCAGACCATGGGCGATCGTGCCCGAGAGCGCGAACGACCCTTCATTTTCCGTGGTGACCGATTGGACGATCTTTCCACCCGCATCATTGGGCATGTCCATCCAGTCGCCGGTGAGTTCACCGGACCAGAGTGTCGTGAACTGCGCACTGGTGCCTCGCGATGGGATGTTCAGTCGGTTGGTTTGCCCGTTCGGGATCCGAAAGACATCGGAGTTCGGGAAGCGTTCCAGGGATCCGTTCGGTGGTGGGCTCCAGGTCGAGAGCTGGGCATCCAGGTCATCCACCATCACTTCGGTGGTCCCGTAGCGTTCGAGATACGCGCTGAACCAGCTCTGCGCTCGCACCGTCGTCTCTCCGTCGATCACGTCGAGAAACGTGAGGTGCGAGACCGGCGCCCCCGAGCTGATCATCCTGCGGCCCAGGGTGGAAGCGACCAGGGCGATCACGGTGAACACGACGGCGATGCCGGCGAAGGCCAGCCATGAATATCGCACCTGTCCTTTTCGTTTGAGGTAGTAGTAGCTGAGCGGTCCAGCCAGTGTCCCGTAGATGATGAAGAGTCCCAGCACGAAGATGGTCCAGGTACCGGCCGTGCCTCCACCGATCTTCAATGAGCTGAGTTGCTGAACAAGCTCTCCCGTCCCCATGTTGAAGGTGCCATTCAGCGTTCGCAGCTGCTTGCTGGTTTCATAGGCTTTCAATTGGTTGCTTGTGGGCAGGGCGCCTCGCCGGCCCAGCAATCTGTTCCAGAAGACATCCGCCTGCGGCAGTCCATCGGCCTGGAGTTGCCGGCGTTGGATCGCATTGGCATCGATTCCGCACAGCACGATCCATCCGAAACCAAGACGACGTTGGATCGCATACAACCCACCGGTCAGGCCATTCGATCCGTCTTCACGTTTGCTGCCGTCGAAGTTGCGTGGTGCGGGGAGCGCCGCAAAGGGGGTCCACGGCGGTTCGAGCGTGGTCTCATCGAAGAGCCGAAGCGACATCGTGGCCTGGGGATTGCGCAGCTGGTCCGATTTGCTCAGGACCTCAAGCACGTCCTTGACTGGAACATCCCTCAACTGCCTCGGTGCGGTCTCTGGAAGAAGCTCCGACAATGCGGATCGAGCGGGGCCACCCAGTCCCCAGAGGTCAGCATTCTCTTCCAGCACGATGATGAGGCGTCCGCCCCGTTCGATCCAGCGCCTCAGTGCGCGGGCCGTCTCGAGCCCGAGTTCCGCGGGATCCGCATCGGACCAGACCATGACGTCGATGCCGAGATAGCCCCTTGGGTCATCAGGCAGTCCTTGTGGTGATGTGTTCACCACCACGGTTCGCTGGTTGAGCGATGGCAGTGGGACCTTGGCGTTGTTCATGCCTTCGTAGGCATTCAATCCAAGCGATCCCTCACCGACGATGACCAGCAGATCCTCGGTCATTTCAACCGGCTGGCCCTGCCGGGTCGCACCGGTCGCATCGACCATCCAGCTCGCGAGTTCACGGCCGAAGTCACCATCGACGTCTTCGTACACNCGAACGGTGAATGCCTGACGAACGAGTTGGCTCACGGAGGACGCCGGTGTGAAGACCGGATAAAGCCACTTCAACGTCGGCTGCCCGGGAGAGAGAACGGCGGCTCGGCTGTATTGCTCGATGTCGCCGTCGTTGTTGAGCACTTCGAAGACGATCTGAACGGCGGTGGGGCTCTCGAGGCGATTCCGAATCTCAACCCTGACCGGAACGTACCCGCCGGGTCTGAACGAGCCTTCGATTCCCATGCTTTCGAGTGCGATCGTGATGTCTGAATCGGATGTGCCGGCTTGCTGGGCGAAGGTCTGGCTCGTCAGTGCCATCATGAGCATGACCGTCGCCAGAGCACTTTGGAGACCCAAAGCGCGTTTCGAACTCGTGTTGTTGGTGAGTCGCCGGAGGAGTGTCATTTTCTTCATTGTACTGAAACCGCGCCCCATGAGTTTCNCTCATGACATCNCTCAAGTTCGACGGAAATTCGTCCGAAGAACCATTCATGGGACCCTTCGAGCCATCCATCGACCCGACCGTGCTTCAGATCGCGCTTGGTGTCTTCATCCTGGGTGTCTGCTTCTTCTGCCTCAGGCAGGTCGCCGACGTGCTCGAACGACAGGCCCTCCTCCGTGAACTGGAGGAACGCGTTCGTATCGACGAATCGGAACGGACCCGGACCGGCCGCCCTCAGTGACCAGCCAGTGCTCCGAATGCCTCGAGCATCGCAGCGTGGGAGCGAATGCCGTTGCGAAGACAGGTCAATTCGAACTTCTCGTTCGGCGCATGGACGTTGTCATCGTCAAGACCGAATCCGACCAGCAGTGAATCGATGCCGAGGATCGCTCCGATCGAACCGACCGCCGGGATGCTGCCGCCGGTTCCGATGAGCAGAGCGTCTCGTCCGAAGACTTCGGTCAAGGCGCTTCTGGCCGTGACCAGCCACTTCGAATCGGTGGGAACCGCGATCGATGGATTGCAGCCGTGTGATTCGAGTTCGACCCTGCAATCCGCATGTGCATTTCGTTCGAAGAACTCTCGAATGCTGTTCAGCACCGAGTCGGGATCCTGTCCCGCGACCAGGCGACAGGACAGTTTCGCACTGGCATGTGCCGCGATCACGGTCTTCGCACCTTTTCCGGTGTAGCCGCCGAAGATGCCATTGGCATCGCACGTCGGTCGGCACCACGTTCGTTCGAGAGCGTTGTAGCCGTNTTCGCCCTTGCCTTCCTTGAGTCCGATGGCGCCGAGGAATCCTGCTTCATCGAAGCCGAGTCCGTCCCACTGGGCCTTGACCTCGGGGTCGAGCGGCGCGACGCCGTCGTAGAAACCCGGGAAGGTCACTCGGCCGTGTTCGTCGTGGATCATGCCGATCAGGCGTGCCAGTTCGTTGATCGGATTGACCACCGCACCGCCGTACATGCCGGAGTGAAGGTCGCTGCTGGGGCCATGGACGGTGACTTCGACGTACACCATGCCACGAAGCATGGTGGTGATCGCGGGTGTCTCGATGTCCCACATGCCGGTGTCCGAGACCACGCAGATGTCCGCGGACAGTCGCTCCTGATTCGATTCGAGAAACGGGTCGAGGCTGGGGCTCCCCGACTCCTCTTCGCCTTCGAGAATCACCTTGACTCGGCAGGGGAGTTCGCCCCGCGTCTCCTTGAACGCGCGAAAGGCCTCCATGAAGGTCATGACCTGACCCTTGTCGTCGACCGCGCCTCGTGCCACGATCCTGGGACCGTGTGCGCCTTCGATCACGATGGGGTCGAAGGCTTCGTGGTCCCACAGCTCGATGGGATCGGCCGGCTGCACGTCGTAATGTCCGTAATAGAGAACGCACGGTGCGTCGGGGTTCGCCCCGGGATGTTCGGCCACGACCATCGGATGCCCGGGGGTCTGGATCGCTTCGGCTTCGAAGCCCATGTCTCGCAGCATCTGTGCCGCGAATTCGGCGCATCGTGCGGTGTCGTCGTCGTGGGCCGGATCGGTGCTGATGCTCTTGAGTTTCAGAAAGTCACCAAGGCGTTCGACGCTTCCGTCGAAGTCTCGCTCGATCTGTTCCATCACGTCTGAGTACGAGGTCGTGGTGTCCGGCATGTCTGAAGCTCCTGTCGTCGTGAGTGTCTCGTGGATGAGACACGATAACAGGAGCAGCGTGCGTTCATGCACGTATCATCGCCAGCAATCCAAGGAGAATCACCCCCGTGGAGAAGAAGAACGCAAGCCATCGCTCGAGTGTTCGACTCTCCAGTGTTCGCTCTGGACATCCACCTTCATCGGGCACATGCCTGGTCTCGAATTCGAGAAACCCCTCCATCGAGGCGTAGCTGCTTGGCGGACGATCCTTGAAAATCGTTCCACAGTGCTGGCAGGTTCCATCCGGATGGACGTGGGCGGTGTACGCAGTGCAGGTCTCTCCGCATCCCATGCAGATCGGCGTCAACATCCCGGGTCGTGCGGACGTCCGGTTCGGTTCTT
Source organism: Planctomycetaceae bacterium (assembly GCA_002684315.1). The sequence continues at coordinate 5,650 of NYVB01000026.1, forward strand.
CCGTCTCACCTGCCATGGGTTCAATGGTGCCATGGATCACATCCGGGGCAAGTCTGGAACCTCGAAAAACCGTTGTATTCAAGGGCTGCGGACCTTCAGATCACGCCTGGTCCGTGTCCGTCGAATCTTGACTTCTGGAGCCGGCTCTGACGCCTTCGGTGTAGTGATCATCGGATTCGAACCCCGCTTCGGGATGCTCGTTCGATCGAATGGTGGTGCCGCCGATGGTGCCTGGCTGCCAGATCACCGAAGGTGATTGCCGATCCGCGATCAGTCGCATCCCCAGGAACAGTCTGGTGCCGACCGATGCCGTCCAACTGAAGATGTATCCCAGCACCGCCGCGACCAGCACGGTCTCCCAGAAACCGATGAAGGCATCCGCGGCACTGGCGGTTCCCACCGTCGTGCCGGCAGGGGTTTGGAACGTGAAGTCAAGGCGTTTGAAACCGCCGGCCATTCTCGTGGCCTCACCCTCGTAGAAGCCGCCCCAGCTGGCCGCTGCGAGATCCATCGTCAGAACCACCACCGAATCGACCACTGCGAGTGACACCGCGAAAGCGAGGGTCGCGATCACCAGAAGCAGCAGGAAGTGACCGGGCTTCGCGAACAGCGACCCCCAGGCACCTTGAATGGCTTCTCCCGCGTCGGCGCGCTCCACCGCCACCGAACCCAGAAGGACCGGAGCGAGGAGTGCGTACCCCAGGAGCAGAATCGCGCAGACGAGTGCGAGCGCCATGGGAATGACGTACAGAATGCCGCCGACCACATCCAGAACAGGAAGATTGAAGGGGATTCCGACCACGGCGAGCAGGCCTGCGAGGAACACGACGATCACGAGTGGAACGAGGACCGCGCCGACGAGTCGACCGATGTTCGCCCACGCGAATTCAAGGCCATCCCACGCGGTCGGTTTTCTTCCCAGCCCGGTATCAAGGGCGTCCAGACGGGCGATACCTCCGCCGAAGAGCGCGAAGAAAAATCCGATCATCAGCGCGATCAGCGAGGTCATCATCGGATCTCCCCGCCAGAGGGTGGCGGGAATCTCGAACAAGATCACCTTCAAGGCCTTGAACGCCTTCAGCGGTGAACCTTCCACGACCAGCATGACACCAAGGCTCAAGGCCTCGCCGGTCGCCAGTGCGCCCGCTTCGAATGGGCCCACGCGCCTGGTGGGCATGAGTTCCTTGATCTTGGAGTCGTAGAACGCCTCGAGGGCGTCTCGCTTCTGAGGATCGACGGTCTCGGCAAGTCTCTTCGTGCGAAACGTCTGAAGTTCGGTCAGAGCTTCGTCGAATTCAGCCTGATCGAACGTGTCTTCGGTCAGACTCAGTCCGCTCTGGTTCGAGATCCACTGCGAACTCGAAACGGCGTCGATGAAGGAGCCTCCGACCGCGATGCAGGCGATGGCGAGAATGCCAAGCAGCAGCCGCGGTGGCTGGAGCGCGGAGACCACCACTCCAAGGACCAGGAAAATGGCTCTGCTCAAAGCTCTGCGATCGCTTTGATGCGACGTTTCGTCTGTGGTTGAGTACACCGGCCAGCATCCTTTCTGCGGGGTGTTTCGTTGCCATAGGTTCGCGTTCCTTGGTCCGAAGTGCAAGCCTGCGGTTGATTTCCTGTTGACCTCGGAGGCTTCGATCGCCACCTTGTACTCAGATTTCGAACGCTGTGGGTGGATTCAGGAGCGGTCATGACACGAAGAAACGACCATCACGAGGGGCATGACGACGCACTTGCTCGTGCGGTCGCTCGGTGTCTTTTCGAAGATGACACCCTCGATTGGAACGGAGCGTTCGTCGCAGCCCGCAGGATCCTCGGCGTCTCCGTTCGTGATGCGATGCCTTCGCAGGCACGCGTCAGGCGGCATCTGGAAGCGCTCGAAGAGGTCCGGCTTGGTGCCGAGGAGGCGTGTCTTGCTCGTCGGGCCCGGGTCGTGAGGATCGTCGAGGTTCTCGAGTTCGTCCGTTTCGTCCTCGAGCCTGCGGAGATTCTGGTGGTGGGGTTGCTCGCCCAAGGGGTGGTCGTCGGACCGCTCGAGGTGCACGTGCGCGTGCTGGAAGGGCGTTCGTTTCAAGGGCTGTTCGATCAGCTTGAAAGCGTCGGCATCAAGGAGGTCTCGGCGTCATCGACCGTAGGACCGTTGGGGCGGTTTGAATCCGTTCGGTTCGATTCCGATGGTGAGGCCTTCACCCTGACTCGAATTCCCCAGGGACATTGTGCGATCACGCATGAACGAAATCTGGTCACGGGAAAGCCGATCGCACAGGAGACCCTGGAGACCTTTTCTCAGTTCTTCGCCTCGTCCTGATCTCTCAGGCTGTCTCAGCCAAGGCCACCCTTGAGATCATTGGAGGAGAATCGAGCCTTGAGCTTGCGCATGGCAGGATCATCCTCTCGTGGTGTCATGTCGATCGCCTCGCCTCGTCCTCGGCCACGTTTGCCGCCAGAACGCCCGCTGTTGCCGTCGGAACTCCGGGCAGGAGCTTCCGTCAGGGCTTTGATCGAAAGACTGATGCGATTTCGCCCGGGATCGATCGAAAGGATCTTCACCTGGACGATTTCATCCTTTTTGAGTGCATGAGCCACGCTTTCCACGCGTTCGTGGGAGACCTGGGAAATGTGCACGAGGCCTTCAACCCCTGGTGCCAGTTCGATGAAGGCTCCGAAGTCCATGATTTTCTTGACGCGGCCCGTCGTTTCGGACCCTTCCGTGAGTTCCTGGAGAACTTCTGCGGTCGGATCTGACATGACCTGCTTGCGACCCAGCCCGATTTTGACCTGATCTCCGGACGTATCTAACTTGAGCACCTCGACTTGCATCGTTTCGCCGACCTTGAGGACATCCCCCGGGTTCTTGATGCGCTCGTGTGAAATGTCAGAGATGTGAATCAGGCCATCGACTCCGCCCAGGTCCGCAAAGGCGCCATAGGGCTGAATCGACGTGATCGTCACCGTCTTGACCTGTCCCACGGCGAGTTCTTCGAGGGTGGCTTTCTTCTGGCTTTCTCGTTCGACCATCAGAACGGCTTTACGGCTCAAAACCAGTCGGTTCTTGGCCTTCTTGAGCTCGATGATCTTGCAGGAGAACTTTTCCCCGATGAAGGTTGAAATATCATCGACGTGCCGAATTTCCACCTGGCCAGCAGGCATAAATCCCTTGTGTTTATCGACTTCCATTTCGAGGCCGCCCCGATTCACGCCCACACAGCGTGCCTCGATGATCTGGCCAACTTCAAGGGTGCCCCAGTCAGCCTTCTGGACGGCTCCCGGCAGTGAAACCACGAGCAGGCCGTCGAATGGATCGAATCGTTCGACCACGAAGTCGTGTCTGGATCCGACCTCTGGCAGTGCGTCGTTCAGAGCCATGAATTGTTGAGCCGGGCAGAGTCCCTGTGATTTCGGCCCGAATTCGATCATGACATCCTTGTCCTGGATGGCCACGATCATGCCGTTTCTGGTGCGGCGCCCGTCGCTCGTGATCTGAACCGTGCTCTTGGAACGGTCTTCCTCGTCCATGATCTGGTCAAGGCTCATGTCCCCCAGTGCCGCAGCGATCTCATCGTCGAGTGACTGCTCGATCGAGGGTTTCGCTTTTTCCTGCGCGGGCGAGGGGGTTTCGGGAGCTGCCGACGGGGCCGGCTTGGTCGACTCCATCTGGGCGCCTTGCTCGCTCTGGGGGGTTTCCGGACGTTCTGCTGGTGTGTCGTTCTGATCGTGCATGGTGGGCTCGTGGCCGGCAGAGGGCTCTTTGCATCTGCCGCCGACTTTCTTGCNTATAGGGTAGCTTCTTTCCTCCCTTCTCAGCAAGGGTGAGTTTGCTGCAACATCACGAAGGTTTCTTTCGAATCTTTTGGGTGTTCCAGAGGTCTTGGCGCATGCCCCGAAAGGCCTTCAATTTGCTGATATAGTCATCCTTTCAAGAAGGTCCCCGTGGTTCCTTCATTCAAGCAGAGTCCAGAAGGCGAGAATACGACGCATGTCCACTGCGAAAAGTGCCTGGGGAGTCGAAGTCGGATCGTTCGCGGTCAAGGCTGTTCGACTCGAAAGACAAGGATCCGGAGTCAAGATCACCGACTTCGCGATCATTCCCCACAGCAAGGTCCTTTCGGCCCCTGACGTCGATGCCGACGAGATCGTGCGCATCAGTCTGGGCCAGTTCGTGTCACAGAAGGCCGTCGACAAGACCCGGGTGGCGATCTCCGTTCCCGGCAACGTCGCCTTCAGTGCCTTCACTCGTCTGCCACCCCACGAACCGAAGCAGACTCCGAACCTCGTTCGTTTCGAAGCGGAACAGCAGATTCCCTTCCCGATCAACGAGGTCGAATGGGATTACAAGACGTTCCAGAATCAGGATTCCCCCGAAGTCGAAGTGGGTATTTTCGCCTTGCAGCGAAGTGTTCTCGACGATCGACTCGGTCTGTACGGCGAACTCGGCATCGAGCCGGACGTCGTCACCATCAGTCCTCTTGCCCTGTACAACGCNGTGGCTTTCGACCTCGGATTGAATGAAAGCTCGAACCCGGTCGTGATTCTCGACATCGCCACCAGGCACAGTGACCTGATCGTCGCCGAAGCCGGGCGTTGCTGGTTCCGTCGACTNCCCGTCGGTGGACACAACTTCACAATGGCGATCTCCGAAGCCTTCAAGATCTCCTACGCCAAGGCCGAACGCCTCAAGCAGGAGGGTGCGACCGGGAAGTATGCCAAGCAGGTCATGCAGGCGATGCGTCCCATCTTCACCGAGCTGCTGGANAGCGTGCAGAGATCACTCGANTACTACAAGACCGCGGCCACGCTCGACACCATGATCGGCGTCGGTTCGACCTTCAAGATTCCCGGACTTCGTCGATTCCTCGGCACCCAGCTGCAGAAAGACGTCGTGCGACTGGATGAACTTCAGAAGATCAGGGTCGAAGGCCCCGAAGCCGCGGCCTTCTCGACCGGAACCGTGAACCTCTGGACGGCCTACGGCCTCGCACTTCAGGAGGTCGGCGGGTCCGACATTGATGTCAATCTGGCCCCGATCTCGGTCCTGAGGCAGCAGATGTGGGACGGAAAGAAAGCATGGTTCGCGGGTGCCGCGGCCGTCGCGTTCCTCGCCGGTGGTGCCATGTTCGGCCGATACCTGCTCGATTCCAATGGCCTTCGATCCGGACGCGCGGATGCCGAACGGGTCGTCAACAGCGTCAACCGTGACCATATGGCCAACAAGCAGCAACTGGATGACATCCTCGCCCGGGCAACCGGTGGAGCCTTTGCCTCCTCGGTCGTCCAGTACGACGACTATCGCGACATCTGGCCCGGCATCGTGTCCGACGTCAATTCCGCGGTCCGCAATGGGAGTGATCCCCGGCTTCTGGCCCAGACGCCCGAACAGATCAAGGCAACCGACCCTGCAACGCGCAGGCTCGTGCTCCTCGACGATCTTCGCGGTGTCTATTCCAACGAAGGAAATGGACGCCAGGCCAAACGTTTCATCGACATGACGGTCGATGTCACCTACAGCAACAGTCAGACCGACTACCTCAACGAGTCCGTCTGCGAATGGCTTCGTGAGAACGCCGTTCGTGACGGTGTGGGCTATCGAATCATCGATACATCGGTTTCGTACAACCCTGGAAAGATCCGTCAGATGGTGATGGGTGACGAGGGTGCCATGGGCAGTGGTGGTACCGGTGCTTCTCAAGGCAAGGACAACAGCAAGAGGCCTCCCAGAGGCGGCGGCGGCGGGGGCGAGGCGCCCAAGATCGGCTCTGGCGGCGGTGGCGGCGGTGCCGGCGGCAAGCTTGCCGGCGGCCGTGACTCGGCGTCAGCCGGCGGCTCCGGACTGACCATGGGATCTGGTGCTGGCAATGGTGCTGGCAATGGTGGAGGCGCTTCCCTTGATGATTCGGATTTCGAAGATGAGGGCGCCTCATCGAACTCCGGCAGTCGAGGCGGCGGCGCCAACCGCAAGGCACTCGGCAAGATCGATGGAATCGCTCCCTTGCCGGGACAGCCATCTCTCTTCGAGCCCGGGCAGATCTTCTACCGCGGTGAAGTGACCTTCCGTATCGAGATTCTCGATCCCAATGCACAGAACGATGGAGGCGAAGGCTGACATGGACATGAACCTCGAACAAATCAAGCCGGCGATCGGTTGGATCAAGGGGCACCTCTTCATCTTCGTGATGAGTCTTTTGATCGTCCTCTTTCTTGGCTGTGGCTGGTACTTCTCGGGCGGTCTGAACACCCAGCTGGTCAGTGACATCGATGGCCACAAGAAGAATTTTCAAAAGCTTGACAAGGCCTCCAAGACATCGGTGACCCTGCCCATGACCAGTGGTGATTTCACCGCATCAGGNACGCTCAACAAGGCACTGCTTGGCAGTCTCGACGACCTGAGCAGGACGATGGCGGGCGATGTCGAGAGTGCGAAGGCTCTGGTCCTGAAGCACAACGGCAAGGACACCAAGACNCTGCTCGTGGATGAGTCTCAATTCCCCAATCCGCCACAGAGCAAGCGTGAAGATCTTCCGAACAAGATCCATGCCGCCCTGATCAACGCCTATGACGAGATGCTTGAAGCGGCCAATGCCGGAGCGCCCCCCGCACTGGAATCGGTCGAAGCCATGCTCCTCAGGGAACAGAGCCGGTTCGTTCAGGCCGATCTGCGCAAGACCAGCCGGGAGGAACTCACCGAGCAGGAATTGTCCGAGTTGACCTCGAAGCTGACTCAGGCTCGTCTCCAGCTGTACAACGAGGAGGCGGGGAAGATCACCTTCTACGCCTCGCCCAGAACGTTCAAGCTGGTTGACAGCCCGTTCGTGACCAAGCAGGACCATTCTCTCGCAGAGATGTACACCTGGCACTGGGACTGGTGGGTCGCGCAAGATCTGGTTTCGGCAATCGCCGCGGCCAATTCCGACCCTGCTTCAGGAAAGCCGCTCACCGTCGTGGAAGCGCCGGTCAAGCGTCTGGTGTCTGTGCAATCACTTGATGCCCCTTTTGAAAGCACATCCTCCGGGACCGGCAATTCAGTTGGTCGACAGGCGGGTGGATCCGGCCGTGGAGGCTCGACCCCGGCGGCCACCGTCGGCATGCTTCCCGAGCCGATGGTCGGCATGGATGGCTCGCTCGACGTTGACTTCGCGGTCTCGCTGACGGGTCGGACTTCGAACAAGGTGTTCGATGTTCGAAACGTTCGTGTCGTCTTGATCGTGGAAACCGACAAATTGCCTCGGCTCGTCAATGCACTGGGCAATGAGAATTTCATGACGATCACCAACGTTTCGGTGCGACCTGCGAATGCCTTCACAGCGGCCGAACGCGGGTACATCTATGGTGCGAATCCAGTCTCCAGAGTCACGCTTGATCTCGAGACGCTGTGGTTCAGACAGTGGACCGCGGCCTGGATGCCACAGGATGTTCGTGATGCCCTGGGCATCAAGCCGAAGACCGCAGGCTGATCCAGGAACGAAAGACGCTTACTCCCGACGACGTCGAAGACAAGATCAGTGAATTGCACCAGTCAGTGGTGCGTAGATAGGAACCGAGAAATCATGAGAATGAAGTCCACACCCATCTGGGAACAGCACATCGAAAAAGCAGTCTTCGGAGTGCTGCTTCTTCTCCTCCTGGCGGTCCTGGTGATGCAGTTCATCGGAAGCCCCAACGATGTCGATGTCCGCGTCTCCGGCACGAGCAAGACGCTTGCGCCCGGTGAACTGAATGGCGCCTTGATCACATCGGCCGAGCTGATTCAAAACCGTCAGCGCGATACGGCCCCACCCATGGCCGAGCCCCCCTCGATCGAGACCATTCGATTGATCAGCCCCGAGGTCGAGACCATGATCTCAGGCGAGCTGATGGCTGATGGCAGCATCCCCAGAGGTGCTCCGGTGCTCGCTTCGTCGCTTCTGNCCTCCGGATCCTCCTCCAGCGAGCCGTTCTACCAGCCGGTCCCGCCCTCACTCGAAATGATGAGTGTTCAGGCGTTTCTCGACGAAGTCACCTCCGAGGTCGCTTCCGAGTACCAGGAGCTCGACAGGAAACTCGAGTCCGGTTCCAACGAGATCACCTGGTTGACACCCGTCGCCACGATCGACATGTCTTCGAGTCGATCTGAATTCGAGGAGGCACCAACCGGCCGCGTGGCAGCGCCGCCGCACTGGCGAAANGACATGTTCATGATCGTCGACGTCCAGTTCGAGCGTCAGGAGCTTGGTGCGGATGGGGCATGGGGACAGACCTCGGTCCTCGCGCCTTTCTTCGGCACCCAGGCCTCTCGACGCGCTGAACTCATCGAATATGCGCAAGCAGTCTCCACGATGACCGAGGACGACATGGACGGGACTCAGGACGACGTCCGCTCGATGCTCATCGACACCTACTCGAAGCCCCGGCTCCAACGCGAACTCCTTCAACCCTACTTCGTCGACACCAAATTCGGTGCAGCGACTCAGTTTCTCACTGATCCGACAGGTGGTGCGGGGGATGACCGCGATGTCATGATCATCGAACGTGAAATCAAGATCATCAAGAAGCAGCAGCGAGTGGACAAGCTCACCGCTGAACTCGAGGCCCTTGGTGGCCCTCTGGCTGAAGAGGAGAAGCCAGGGCGTGATGATGATGGTGGCGGACGCGGCGGCCGTGGTGGCAACGGCGGCGGCGGCAAGGGCAGTGGTCTTGGCGGTGGTGGCAAGACCGTGGACGGCAACAAGGATTCCGCTCAGGATGAACGAACCAAGCGTCAGCGACGCAGCCGAACCAGGCAGTTGGATGATCTTGACGAANAGATCGCTCGCATGCTCGAGGAATTGGCGAAGGTGGCACCTGACAGCAAGCTCTTGAACACTGGAGACAATCAGAAAGTCGAGGAGGCGATCGACCTCCTGACCGATGATGTTGTCGTCACCTGGACGCACGACATCGATGTGGAATCAGGAAAGACCTACCGCTACCGCGCAAGCGCCAGTTTCTACAGCCCGTTCTTCGCTCGAGGATTCCAACTCGACGCTGAGCAGGAGGCGTTGGGCATGCGGCCGACCATCGAAACCGTCACAGGTGACTGGGGCGAGGCTGTCTCCGTCAATTCAGGCACCGAGTTCTTCTTCACCGCAGCGCGTCCCGGAAGTGATGCGATGATCAGTGAAGCGGTTGTCGAAGTCTTCTCGCAGCAGGGCGGTCGCTACTGGAGCGAAACCTACACGGTTCGCCCTGGTGATCAGATCGGCACTCAGCGGCGCGTTCGTGGCGGCAGCACGGTCAACTTCGGAACCGGTTGGTTCGTCGTCGACATCATCCCCTCAGGGCTCGACAGCAAGGGTGACACGATCTTCGAAGTCATCGTGCAACAGATCGGTGGCGAGGAGCAAGTCCTCGTGCGCATGCCTGAGCGTGAATCAGGCAGTGCTCAGTTCAAGGCGATGGAGCTGAAGGTCAAGAACGCTGAAGCACTTCAAGGGCAGGCCTCGGCCGCGGATGAAAAGACCGGGCGCTGAGTCACTGTTTCAAAAGGGCTTGTTTAGTAGGCTCTTTTGCGAAAACGAAAACAAAGGGCACGACTTCGGTCGTGCCCTTTTTCAATGCGTGAAGGGTCCNGGGTGTCCACTGAAGGGCTGCCTTCTCAGGCAGCCCTCAGCGAGTCGGAGAGGGCGTCCAGAGATGCAGCAGGGTGGTCGAAAGGCGTGGGGAATCGAGTTTTCCGGAGCACGCACGCTGCCCGGCTGAAAAACTTTGAAAAGGGCAATTTGAGGGAAAGAAATCACGCCGTTCATGCAACGCAAAGGGCAAATTGAGGCCGGGCAAAACGACTGGGGCNTCAAACTTTAAAAAAGGCTCTNATTGCCTTGAAAAGGCGATATTCTCGGATCCTTCGGTCGATTCANCCGCCGCGACANTTGATTTCCAGCCTCTGAAAGGGGGGCGTTTTTCTGTCCGCGCATTTCGTGACACAAAAAGTCGAACAATCGGATCAAAACGATGCTCCAAGCAGGTTGACAGCATCTGAGAACTCGATATCCTTCCCGATCTGCACCAAACCTTCGGGCGAGGGCAGGGGACCCCTTCAATCGGGGTTTCGATTCTTTGACAAGTCACGTTGTTAGTCGCGATCAAGTTCGATCGAGTGTGTTCTCTCGTTGTTTCAACGAGGGTCATTCCAATGACGGACTTGGTCTGCAAAAATTGCAAATATAAGCAAAGAGAATTCATCGAGAGATTTATTTAAATTTTATTGACAGGCCTGAGAAAGCTGCCGAGATCAATCGCAAGATTGATGCTCGGTTGTCGGGGGAAATCGTCCTCCGGCATGGTGTATCAAGGCGATTCTGTTGAACCGTTTCGTTTCCGCACAATGGTGCCAGGCGAAACAGCCAACGGCGTCGGGTTGATGCGATCAAGTTATTAAGGGCATACGGTGGATGTCTTGGCGTTGAGAGGCGATGAAGGACGTCGGTAACCTGCGAAAAGCCTAGAGGAGTTGGTAACCAAGCATTGATTCTAGGATGTCCGAATGGGGAAACCCGGCCCGCAAGGGTCATCCATACCCGAATGCATACGGTATGGAAGCAAACCCGGAGAACTGAAACATCTCAGTACCCGGAGGAAAGGAAAGCAACCGCGACTCCGTTAGTAGCGCCGAGCGAAAGCGGATTAACCAGTAAATCAACGTGAGTCGTCTGGAAAGACGGACCACAGAGGGTGACAGTCCCGTAACGTTGTGGCTGGTGAGGCCTAGAGTAGGTTCGAGCTCGTGAAACTCGGATTGAACATGGGGGGTCCACCCTCCAAGCCTAAGTACTCCTCAACGACCGATAGTGAACCAGTAAGGCGACTGAATGATGAAAAGCACCCCTATAAGGGGAGTGAAAAGTACCTGAAACCGTATGCTTACACAGCGGTCGGAGCCCTTTCGAGGGTGACGGCGTGCCTTTTGCATAATGATCCTGCGAGTTACTCTCTACAGCAAGGCTAAGTCGAACCCCGACGGAGCCGAAGGGAAACCGAGTCTTAAAAGGGCGTCGAGTTGTAGGGAGTAGACGCGAAACTGGTTGATCTACCCATGGGCAGGTTGAAGGGAGGGTAAAACCTCCTGGAGGACCGAAGCCTTGAACGTTGAAAAGTTCTGGCATGACCTGTGGGGAGGAGTTAAAGTCTAATCATAACCAGAGATATCTCGTTCTCTCCGAAATAGCTTTAGGGCTAGCCTCACGTTACATCTTGTAGGGGTAGAGCGACTGATTGGGGCTGGGGGGCTACCCGCCTACCCACCCCAGTCAAACTCCGAATACTACAAGACTTGTCGTGGGAGTCAGACTACGGGGGACAATCTCCGTGGTCAAAAGGGAAACAGCCCAGATCGCCAGATAAGGCCCCTAAACAAACCTAAGTTACTAAGGTAATCAGAGTGCCGTGACAGCCAGGATGTTGGCTTAGAAGCAGCCACCATTTAAAAAGTGCGTAACAGCTTACTGGTCGAGGACTTTGGCGCCGATAATGATCGGGAATAAGGTTTGTGCCGAATCTGCGAGCGCGCAAGCGCGGTAGGAGAGCGTTGCTGTCAGCGTTGAAGCCATCCCGGAAGGGTTGGTGGAGCGGCAGCAAGTGAATATGCAGGATTGAGTAACGATAAACGGAGTGAGAATCTCCGTCGCCGAAAGCCTAAGGTTTCCTGGGGAAGGTAATTCCGCCCAGGGTTAGGCGGTACCTAAGGCGAGGCCGAAAGGCGTAGTCGATGGACAGCAGGTTAATATTCCTGCCCTTAT